>CAZVRY010000274.1:390-9073 GCA_964629545.1 uncultured Verrucomicrobiota bacterium
GGGGGGGGGTGGGGGGGGGGGGGGGGGGGGGGGGGGGGGGGGTTTGGGGGGGGCGATGGGGAGTGCGGGGTTGCTGTTGGTGCTGCTGGTGGCGGTGTGTTGGCCGGTTGGGTCGCCGCTGCGGGCGAAGGACGGGTCATTAACGGGGCATGGGGCACCGTTGATGGAGTCGATCGTGCCCTTGATTGCGTTGTTCTTCCTGGTGCCGGGGGTGGTGCACGGGGTGGTGGCGGGGTCGGTGCGGAGCCATCGGGACGTGGTGAAGGCGGCGGCGCAATCGATGAACACGTTGGGGTATTACCTGGTGATGGCGTTTTGCGCGGCGCAGTTTACGGCGGCGTTTCGCGATTCGAACTTGGGGGCGTTGATCGCGGTGAAGGGGGCGCGGGGATTGGAGCACTTGGGATTGCCGGGGGGCGTGACGATTCTTGGGATCATCGGGTTGACGGCGGTGGTGAACCTGCTGATCGGTTCGGCGTCGGCCAAGTGGGCGTTGCTGGGGCCGATTTTCGTGCCGATGTTGATGCAGTTGGGGTATTCGCCAGAGCTGACGCAGGCGGCGTTTCGGATTGGGGACTCGAGCACGAACATCATCACGCCGCTGCTGCCTTATTTTCCGTTGATCGTGGTTTACTGTCAGCGGCATGCGCCGAGCGCGGGGATGGGGACGTTGATGTCGACGATGGCGCCCTATGCGGTGGTATTTTTAGTGGCGTGGGCGGGGGGATTGCTGGCGTGGTGGGGGGCGGATTTGCCGCTGGGGTTGCAGGCTCGCTACACGCCGTGAGGTGGGGGGCGGGGGCGAGGGGGCCAGGGAGGCGACTTGATTTCTTTGCGAATGAGGACATCTTCCGGCTGCCATGATGCAAGCGACCGGCTCGAATCAAGAACCTGGCCTGGGAGAACCGAAGGGCGGGGGCCGATGAGGAGGAGGCTGCGAGGGATGTGTGTTGGGTTGGCGGTGGGGGTGACGGCCTGGTGGGGGGCGGCCGGGGCACACCGGGGGTGGACGCAGACGAGCGTGCCGGTGAAGGAGCTGGACGAGGTCACCGGGATCGAGGCGATTCGCTATGAGGAGCGGATGGTGCCGGGGATCGACGTGTTGGGCGGGGGTTGGGCGGTGGCGGGGGTGGGTTGGGTGCTTACCTTCGTGGGGGCTCGGAAGAAGAGATCAACATCAAGCAAAACAGAATGAAAGGAACTATGAGACTGCACGGGTTGTTGGGAGCGGTGATGGTGGCGAGCGCGGCGTGGGCGGGGCCGATCAGCTTTGATTTCAAGGATCCCAAAGGGGTGAACAACGCGGTGTTCAAGTTGGACGCGCCGCTGGAGGCGATTAGCGGCAGCGCGAACGGCATCAGTGGCACGGTGTTGTTCGATCCGGCCAATCCGGGGGCGACCACGGGCAAGATCGTGGTGGCGTCGTCGTCGCTGACGGTGCCGAATGCGATGATGAAGGAGCACATGCACGGGGAGAAGTGGTTGGACGTAGCCCGGCATGGGGAGATCACGTTCGAGGCCAAGCAGGTGCGGAACGTGAAGACGGAGGGGGACACGACCACGGCGGAGGTGACGGGGTCATTCAGGTTGAAGGGGGTGACGAAGGAGTTGACCGTGCCGGTGAAGTTCACTTATTTGAAGGACAAGTTGGGGGCGCGGAGCAATGGGCAGATGAAGGGGGACCTGCTGGTGATGCGGGCGTCGTTCACGATTAAGCGGAGCGACTTTGGGATTATGGCGGGGCAGTTGCAGGACAAGGTGGCGGAGGAGATCGAGTTGACGCTGAGCATTGCGGGCGCCGCGCCGCAGTGAGGGTCCGTCAAGAAACAGGCGCGGATGGCGGTGTCGGCTGTGGGTCATGAAGGACGAGCGGTGCGGCTAGCCTGGGGGATGGTGAGGGAGCAGCCGTTCCGGCTCTTTTTTCCTTTGGCCGTGGCGGGTGGTTTGGCGGGGACCTTGATTTGGCCGCTGCACGTGTGGGGTTGGGTGGAGTGGTATCCGGGGGTGAACCACGCCCGGTTGATGGCCCAGGGTTTTTTTGGGGCGTTTGTGGTGGGCTTTTTGGGGACGGCGCTGCCGAGGATGATGGGGGCGCCTCGGTTGACGGGGGTTGAGATTGCGTTGCTTTGGGGGGGGCAGGCGGCGTTATTGGTGGCTCACAGCGCGGGACGGACGGCGTTGGGGGACGGGCTGTTTCTGGGGGTGATGGGCGTCATGGGTTTGGGGTTGGGGTGGCGGTGGGCGGTTCGGCGGGACGTCCCGCCGCCCGGGTTTGTGTTGGTGGGTTTGGCCTGGGTGTGTGGTGTGGGTGGGGCGGGGTTGGGCCTGGCCCAGGACCGATTAGAGGATCAGGTTTTTTTTCTGAACCTGCGGCCGCTGCTGCAGTTTCAAGGATTCGTGCTGTTCCCGATTCTTGGGGTGGGAGGGTTCATCTTGCCGAGGTTCTTCGGTCTGGCGAGTCGGCAGGAGTTTCCGGAGTCGCGGACGCCGCCGCCGGGGTGGCTGCGCGAGGCGGGGTGGGGGTTGTTCGCGGGGTTGGCGGTTCTCGGTTCGTTCGGGTTGGAGGCCGCTGGCTGGGGGCGGGCGGGCGGGGCGTTACGGTGTCTTGTTTCGGCGGGTTATCTCTATTGGCAGGTGCCCTTTTTGCGGTCGGAGCTCAAGGGATCGTCGTTGGCGCTGGTCTTGCGGGTGGCGTTTCTGTTGTTGCCGGCGGGCTTTTTGGCGGTGGCGTTGTTTCCTGGCTATCGGGTGGCGTTATTGCATCAGACGCTGGTGGGGGGATTTGGGCTATTGACGATTTGCGTGGCTACGCGGGTGGTGTTGGGGCATTCGGGCCAGGGTGGGCTGTTGAAGGGGCGGTTGCGGTGGGTGACGGTGGCGGCGGGGATGATGTTGTTTGGGATGGGGACGCGGATGAGTGGGGATTACTGGCCGCAGGTGATGCTGACACATTACGGGTATGGAGCGATAGTGTGGGCGGGTGGGCTCGTCTGGTGGGCGGTGCGGGTGTTGCCAAGTCTGAGGCGGCCGGATTCGGAGGATTGAGGGGGAAGGTGGAAGGAGGGGGGGGATGTCGGCGCGGCGGCGGGAGGTGGCGGCGGAGGGGGTGGACCCGAGGGTGGATTTGGGGAGCACGGGTCAGGGGATGACGCGGCTGCGGGAGAACGAGGACGGGGGCGGGTTGGTGATCGTTTCGTAGAAAATGAGGGTGCCAGTGGGGTCGGTGATTTCGAGCAAGGGGCCTGGGGTCCAGTCGACGAGGTTGGTGCTGGTGTCGAGGTAGAAGTGCTGGTCGGGGTTGCCCGCGGCCCGGAAGAGGTTCATGAACACGTTGGTCGGGTTCGCGAGGGGGGTGTGCGAGTAATTCTCGAAGATGACGGGGGTGAGGTCGGGGACGACTTGGGCGCGGAGGATGACGCCTTCGTAGCCGGCGATGAGGAGGCGTCCTTGGTGGGTGGCGGCGCCGTAGAGGGATTTGGCGGTGATGGTGCCGATGGAGGTCCAGGAGGTGGCGTTGGTGCTGGCGAGGACAGTTCCGTGGTTGCCGACCACGAACCAGGTATCGCCGACGTAGGCGACATCGTTGAGCCACTCGTTGACATTTGGGGAGGATGGGGTCCAGGCGAGGCCATCGGGGCTGGTGAGGAGGGTGCCGTTTTGGCCGACGGCGACGAGGAGGGGGCCTGCGGCGCGGACGCGGTAGAGCCAGTTGGTGGTGGGGGAGGGGAGTGGGGTCCAGTGGAAGGAGTCTGTGCTGGAGAGGAGGGTGCCGGATTGGCCCACGGCGACGAGACCGTGGGGAGTGGGGGCGAGGCCGGAGAGGAACGCGGAGGTGGGGGTGGTGCGAGGGGACCAATCGTGGCCGTTGGTGGAGGCGAGGATGGTTCCCTGGCCGCCGCTGACGACGATGGAGGGTCCGAAGGCGGCGACGCCTTGGAGGTCGTTGGTGGTGGGGCGCGCGGAGGGGGCGGACCAGACGATGCCGAAGGTGTTGATGGTATTGGTGGTGGGGACGGGTTGGCCGTTGACGAGGTTGGTGGTGATCAGGTTGGTGAAGCCTTGGGGGCTGGCGACGATATGGCCGGCGGTGCCGACGGCGACGAGGAGGTTGGTGGAGCCGCCGACGCCCAGGAAGACGGCGTTGGTGGTGCTGGTGGGGGTGGCTTCGAGGTTCCAGAGCACGCCGTTGGTGCTGGTGAGGAGGGTGGCGAGGTCGCCGACGGCGACGAAGAGGGGGCCGACGCGTTGGAGGTCCCAGAGCCAGTTGCGTGGGGAATCGGAGTTGGGGAGCCAGAAGTAGTCGCTCAGGGCGTTGGTGCGGAAGCCATCGACGAGGAGGCCGGAGCGGCCGCCGAGGAGGAAGCCCGAGCGGTCGGCGAGGACGCTGTAGTAGGTCCAATCGGGGGCGGGCCAGGCCTTGGTGGGGGCGAGTTCATCGATCCAGCCTGTGGCGGTGGAGAAATCGCGACGGCGGACCTCGCCGTCGCCGACGGCGATGAGGGTGTGGTCATAGAAGGCGAGGTCGAGGAGGTCGTTGGTAGCTCCGGAGTGGAGGGGGGACCAGGCGAGGCCGTCGGGGCTCGCGAGCAGGGTGCCGGAGTCGCCGGCGACGAAGAAGGAGGAGCCGGTCCAGAGGACGCGGTTGAGGTGGGCGGAGGTTCCGCTGGGGCGGGGTGACCAGGTGGAGCCGTTGGGGCTGGTGGCGATGAAGCCATCTTCGCCGACGGTGACGAAGCGGGAGGCGCCGTAGGTGATGCTGCGGAGCCAAGTGGTGAAGGGGACGGCGCGGCGGGTCCAGGCGGCCCCGTCAGGGCTGGTGTAGATGGCGCCGTTGTCGCCGGCGGCGACGACGAGGCTGGGGGAGGAGGCGACGCCTTCGAGCCAATCGGAGGTGGGGAGGTTGGTCGCGGTCAGGGACTCGAGCGAGGCACCGGAGACGATGGTGCCTTCTTCGCCGGTGACGAGGAGGAGGTTATTGAAGACGGTGGCGGCGCGGAGGGCGCGGGTGGTGCCGGTGGCGATCAGGGTCCAGGTGGCGAGGTTGGTGCTGGCGTAGAGGCGTCCTTTTTCGGCGACTTGGATGAGGGATCCGTCGAACTGGGCGAGGTCGAGGATGTTGTTGCCGTGGGGGGTGGGATGGGACCAGCGCCAGGGGAAGGGGGAGGCGAGGGCGTTGCTGGGGAGGAGGAGGGTGAGGGTGAGGGTGAGGAGCGCGAGGAGGAGGGGCGTGGAGTGAGGGAGGCGGTTTGGGGCTGGGCGTGTGGGGGTCATGAGCGGGGCGGTTGGGGAGGGGGGTGGAGGAGGGAGTGGGGGAGTTCGAGGGTGAACTCGGAGCCTTGGGGGCTGGATTCGCGGAGGGAGAGGGTGGCGCCGAGGTGGAGGGCCAGTTGTTTGCAGATGGCGAGGCCGATGCCGCTGCCGTTGGGTTTGGTGGAGGGGCCGGGGGTAAAGAGGCGGGCGCGAATGGCCTCGGGCACGCCGCCGCCTTGGTCGCGGACGGAGAGGGTGAGGCCGCTGGGGGTAGGGAGGAAGCGGACGTCGACCCGGCCGCCGCGGGGGGAAGCTTGGAGGGCGTTGTGGACGAGGTTTTCGGCGATGAGGAGGACGAGGTTGGCGACGTGGTTGGCGAGGACGGCCTGGGTGAGGTGGGCGATTTGGAGGGTGATGTCGGAGGAAACGAAAACTGGTTGGAGGCGGTGGCGCAGGAGTTGAGCGAAGTCCGCGAGGGTGATTTCGTATTGGGTGATGCCGCCGCTTTCGTTGAGGATGCGGACGATGTCGGCGATGAGGGTTTGCATTTGGCGCGCGGTGCGGGTGGCGACCTGCCAGTCCGGGTCATCGTGGGGGGCGTCTTCGCGGCGGGCTTCGAGGAAGCTTTGGAGACCGAACAGGGGGCTTTTGAGGCCGTGGACGAGTTGGGAGGTGAGGGCGCCGACGGCGGAGGTTTTGGCGGCGAGGGTGAGTTCGCGGTTGGCGGTGGCGAGATCGGAGGAGCGTTGGAGGAGGAGGCGTTGGGTATGCTGGAGTTGGCGGAAGGCGAGGACGAGTCCGGTGACGGCGACGGCGCCGCCGAGGGCGAAGACGGCGAGGCCATGATGGAGGAGGTGCCGGTCGAGTTGTTGGAATTCGGCGGCGATGCTACGGCCGTCGAGGAAGAACTGAGCGATGCCGAGGGCAGGGCTTTCGGGGTTGGGGGGGAGGGCGAGGAGGACTTCGAGGAGTGGGGACTGGGGGGGAGGGCGGGCGGGGTTGCTGGGGCGTGACCAGAAGAGGTCGGCGGGTTGGGCGCGGGGGTGGAGGCGTCCGAGTTTACCGGTGGCGGCGAGGTGGGAGAGGTCGGTGGGGGAGAGGGTGGCGTCGGTGACGGCGAGGGGGAACGCGGATTGGAACTGGCCTTGGGGATCGAAGAGGCGGACGGCGATGACGCCGCGGAGGCGGGAGGCGTTGAGGACAGCTTGGAGTTGACCGGCGGGATCCTCGAGGGACGGGGTGTCGATTTCGGGGTCGGGGTTGGTGACTTGGGCCATGACGACGGCGGCGAGGGCTTCGGCGTCGCGGTGGGCGATTTGGGATTGGAGTTCGCGTCGGAGTTGCTGGCTGACCCAAAGGATGGCGAGGGCGAGGGTGAGGAGAGAGAGGGCGATCCCGGCTGCCGGGAGGTAGTGGTTGGGGCGGGTGGATTGGGCTTGCGCGGTGGGGGTACCCATGCGGGGGCGAGTCTAGGCACAAAAGGGCGCAGATGCCAACCCGAGGAGGGCCATGACCGGGGGTGGGAGTGGATGACGGACTATGGTGGGAGGCTTCGAGGCGGGAGAGGGGGCGATCAGAATTCCCACTGGAGGCCGGCGGAGAGGGTGGTGACGCGGTAGGCGTCGAGGGGTTGGTTAGAGCGGTAGATCTCGTGTTCGAAGGCGGCGACGGCCCGGAGTTGGGCGACGAGGTGGCGTTCGAGTCGGAGGGCGCCGATGATTTCGCTTCGTTCGCGGTTGGGGGATGCTGGGGAACCGGGGTCAAGGGCTTGATTAGGGAACTGGTAATGGCTGAGGTTGAGGCTGACGGCAGTCGACCAGGTGGGGGCACGGTAGCGGTGTTCGAGAGCGAGGCGAGGTCGGAAGTAGTCGAAGTAGCCGGGGCCATTGTCGAGGTTGGCGTCGAGGCCAGTTTTCAGGCTGGTGCGGGATCGGCGGCGGGCGTCCCAATGGTGGCGCCAGACGAATTCGGCGCGATGTTGGTGGAATTCGAGGCGTTGGCCGGGGATGGGGAGGCCGTCGAGGTCGATTTGGGTGCGGCGGTCGTAGCGGCGGTGGGTGAACTGGTAGGCGAGTTGGAGTTCGGAACGGTGGCCGTAGGGGCGGCCCAAGCGCAGTTCGGGGTTGCCTTCCCAGAAATCGTCGAGGGGTTCGAGGATGAACTCGCGGCGCACGCGGTAGCTGGCGTCGATCCACCAGGTCGAGTGGGGGAGGAGGCGGACGGTGGGATGCACGGTAAGGTCGTGGGCGCGAGCGAGGACGGAATCGAGGTTGGTCTCGGTGACCGAGGCGTCGAAGATCTGGTTTTGGTAGAGGTGTTGGAAGTTGAGTCTGAGGTGTCCCCAGTCGGGGCGCCATTTCCACTCGGCCTGGCTGAGGAAAGACTGTTCGTGGTCGACGGGGGCCGGACCGAGGAAGCGGAGGTCGTCGCCGGAGAAGAAGAAATGGAAATCGGTTTGGGCTTGGGGGAGGTGGAGGAAGAAGGCCTCGAGGCCCGCGCTGAGGAAGGGGGCGTCGGCGTGGTTGATGGCGCTGTAGAGGACGTTATCCCGGTAGCCGACGCCGCCTCGGACCGTGAAGGAGTTCTCCCATTGGGGGAGTTCGAGGGCAGGGGTTGGGGCAGGGTTGGGTTGGGTGGGTGGCGGGGCGGCGTTGGTGTGGGGGGGGCGGGCGAGGAGGAGAGTGGCCAGGGCGAGGGGAAGGAGGGATGCGGTGGGGAGGGTGGGATCGATACGAAACCAGGCGACCTTTTGAGGGTCGCCTGGTCGCCAAGGGTCTTGGCTCAGGGAGGTCAAGACCTGGGGACTCGATCCAGCAAACGGGGGCTACTCGCTGCCGCGCCGGCCTTTCGGGCGGCCTTGGTCGATGATTTCGTCGCGGCGGTTTTGGAATTGTTCTTTCAGTTCCTCGCGGATCTGGCGGCGGAGTTCGCGTTGTTCCTCCATGAATTCGCGGTGGTTTTCGCGGATTTGGTCGCGGAGGGTTTGGCGTTGTTCGTCGGTGGCTTCGCGGAGTTGGCGGATGAGGTCGCGTTGTTCGGTGAGGAAGGACTCGCGGGCGTTCTTGAATTGGTCGATGAGGGCTTGGATATCATCGGGGAGGGGGGGGCGTTCCGGGCGTTCCGGGCGTTCCGGGCGTTCTGGCCGTTCCGGGCGTTCCGGGCGTTCCGGGCGGCCGCCGGGGCCCGGGGGGTTATCGCCGGTAGACTGGGCGATGGCGATGGGGGAGAGGGCGAGGAGGGTGGCCGTGCCGAGGAGGGGCAGGAGGCGGGGAGGCTTCATAGTATGGTTGAGAGTGGTTTGCGGATTAGACCCAATCGGGGTTTGGTTTGGGGTAGTCTGAGCATACCGGTTGCCAACGTGAGGTCATGTTTTCTAAGCCATTGTGAGATAATGAGATGGAGATTGGATGGGGCGGGGGTCGTTCGAGATCTG
>CAZVRY010000275.1:0-7173 GCA_964629545.1 uncultured Verrucomicrobiota bacterium
TGCTAACGCCTGCCTTCACCTCGAACCCACCCACCCTTGCGAAACCGATGGCCCCGAGGCTTGCACCTCGCCGCCATTGGGCTAGCCTGCTCGCGCGCAGGCATGCAAGCCTACCCCAAACACTATTGCGGCGTCTTCGGCATCTACGGCCATCCCAACGCCGCCGAACTCACCTACTACGGCCTCTACGCCCTCCAACACCGCGGTCAGGAAAGCGCCGGCATCGTTGCCTGCGACGGCGCCCAGTTCCGCGTTCACCGTGGCATGGGGCTTGTCTCCCAGGTCTTCTCAGCGGAGATCCTTGGCGGGCTGACCGGCCCGATGGCCGTTGGCCACACCCGCTATTCCACCACCGGCTCCTCCCACCTCCGCAACGCCCAACCCCTGACCGTCGACTGCGCTCGCGGCCAGATCGCCATCGCGCACAATGGCAACCTCACCAACGCCTCCCCCCTTCGCGAGGAACTCGAAGCCGCCGGCTCCATCTTCCAGACCACCGTCGATAGCGAGATCATCCTCCACCTGATGGCCCGTCCCGACCGCAGCCCGCAGGACAACACCCTGATCCAGACCCTCCACCGCATCGAAGGCGCCTACTCCCTGGTCATCATGACCGAGACTGAGCTCATCGGCGCCCGGGACCCCCACGGCTTCCGCCCCCTCAGCCTCGGCCGCGTCGATGGCGCCTATGTTCTGGCCAGCGAAACCTGCGCCTTTGACCTCATCCACGCCGAGTTCGTCCGCGACATCGAACCTGGCGAGATTCTCATCATCGACAAAGACGGCCTTCACAGCATCCAGGCCTTCCCCGACCACACCCGCCGCGCCTTTTGTATCTTCGAATACGTCTACTTCGCGCGCCCGGACAGCAACCTCGCCGGCCGCAACGTCCACCAGGCGCGGGTCGAGATGGGCCGCCAACTCGCCCGCGAAAACCCCCTCGAGGCCGACATGGTCGTGCCCGTCCCTGACAGCGGCAACTGCGCCGCCCTCGGCTATGCCCTCGAGTCTGGGATCCCCTACGAAATGGCCTTCGTCCGCAACCATTACATCGGACGCAGCTTCCTCCAACCCACCCAGCTCATCCGCGACTTCAACGTCCGCGTCAAACTCAACCTTATCCCCGCCCTGGTCAAAGGCAAACGCGTCATTATCGTCGACGACTCCATCGTGCGCGGCACCACCTGCAAAGCCCGCGTCAACAACCTCAAAGAAGCCGGCGCCGCTGAAGTCCACGTCCTCGTGAGTTGCCCGCCCCACATGAACCCCTGCGTCTACGGCATCGACTTCCCCGACCGCAACAAGCTGATGGCCGCCAACCACTCCAAAGACGAAATCCGCCGCTACCTCAATGCCGATTCCCTCGGCTACCTTACCCAGGACGGCATGGTCAAAGCCACCGGCCTGCCCAACCACGCCTTCTGCATGGCCTGCTACGACGGCCACTACCCCGTCCCCTTTAACCCCGCCCTCGACAAGAACATCATCGAACGCCGACGCGCCCGCGTCGTCAGCCTTGGCGAGGCCCTCGCCCAAGACCAACTCCAAACCCGCCTGCTCTAACCCCACCCGCACGCCCACAGTCAACCGCCCCTCCAGGCCCGAGGCCTGGCCGTCATGAAGTGCCTCGTCACCGCCGACCTCCACTACTCCCTCAAACAGTGGGACTGGCTCGCCTCCGTCGCCCATCAGCATGACCTCGTCGTCATCGCCGGCGACCTCCTCGACCTCGCCTCCGTCCTCGAACCCGACGTCCAAGCCGTCGTCATCCTCAAATACCTCGCCCGCATCCGACACCAAACCCACCTCCTCGTCTCCTCGGGAAACCACGACGCCGACGAACCGAACGCTGCCCAGGAACGCATCGCGGCCTGGCTCCAAGACGCCCGCCCGCTCGGCATCCACATCGACGGCGATGCCTTCGAAACCACCCCTTGGCTCTTCACCATCTGCCCTTGGTCCGACGGACCCGCCGCCAAGGCCGCCGTCGCCAACCAACTCGAACGCGACGCCCGCCGACCCAAACAACATTGGGCCTGGATCTACCACGCCCCCCCGGACCAAACCCGCGTCAGTTGGACCGGCAAAGGCCACTTCGGCGATCCCTCGCTCACCGAGTGGATCCATACCTACCAACCCGACCTCGTCCTCGGCGGACACGTCCACCAGTCCCCCTTCCGCACCAACGGATCCTGGGTCGACCGCCTCGGCAAGACCTGGGTCTTCAATGCCGGCCGCCAACTCGGCCCCGAACCCGCCCACCTCGTCCTCGATCTCCACGCCATGACCGCCCAATGGCGTTCCCAAGCCGGCCAGGAAACCCTCAGCCTCCTCCCTCCCTGACCTCGATGCCACCCCTTCGATCCAGCCATACTCCCCACCACCAGGCCAGACCCCAAACCCCACAGCCCCCCCGCGTCCCTCACGACCCTTCTGTTCCCCCCATCCCTCCGCCCCCCCCGCCCACGCCGCCCCGCCGCTTCTTCTGGTGATGCACCAAACTCTCCAAGACCTCGTCCACCATCCCTAAATGATCCGCCCGATCCTCATACTGAGCCTTCAAATCCACCAAATACCTCGTCACCGCCCCCAAACGCTCCGCCAATAACCGCGCCACCGCCAGACCCACCTCCGGTCGCCCCCGCATAAACTCCAAGGGACGCTCGATCACCACGAAACGCGAAGGACCAGCACACCGCACCTCGGCGCTGTGCGGCTGATCCAACAACGCCGACATCTCCCCAAAAACCGCTCCCCCGTGCGCGACCCGGGCCACTAATAGCCCACCTTTAAGCACCTCGACCACCCCCTCCACCAATACATACAGCCTCCCCGACCGACCCCCTTCCTCCAACACCACCTCCCCTGCCCCAGCCTCCCATTCCGGAAGACCCGCACAATATTCCAAAACCTCAGCGATCACATTCACGCCCGCGGAGAGTGCAATCCCCCCACGACCGCGTCAACCGCCGTCCCCACCCAATCCAGGGTTGCACCCCCACGGTTGCACTTGACCACGCCCGGTAACAAGGCATCTTCCCCCGCGACTGCTCTCCTGAGCAACCGGTCCGACCACCACCTAAATCGATCGTCCACTCACTGTCCCATGCCCCTCGCTGCCCCTGACCTCACCCAACGAGCCCCCCGTAGCGCCCACGTCCGCCTCGGCGGCTACGTCATCCTCCCGCGTATGCTCGACAAGTGCCGCGCCACCCTCGCCGGCCGCCAGGGTGAATACAAATACGCCTGCCCGCTCGACCAACACCTCCTCCAGTTCGCCGGCGTCGACCCCGAAGCTCTCAAAGCCCAGGTGGCCACTGGTCAGGGCGACGGCGATCTCCTCGCCTGGTTCGACGCCCACGCGACCCGCCAACCTACCCCCTCCGCCATCGCCGCCTGGTCTGCTCACCAAATCCAACGCGCCCCAGGCGACCCGGATAGCCGCGCCTTCTTCAACCAAATACATGCCGCCATCGCCCCCCGCCGCACCGACATCGTCACCTGGTTCGACCTCCTCGACCTCGACGACTACATCAGCTTCGGCGGCCAACCCTGAGACCCCGCCCCCCCCGCCGGCCTCCCCGCCCCTCATTTTTCGGTTGCAGTTCGGAGTTTCTCCCATAATATCCGCGTTCCCAAAAACAACGGGACCTTACTGTGGCATACGCAATCCTCGAAACCGGCAGCAAACAATACCGCGTCGCGGCCGGCGACACCCTCGAAGTGGAACGTCTCAGCGTCGAGGCCGGGCAATCGGTCACCTTCGACCGCGTCCTCCTTCTCAACCGCGACGGGCAAGTCACCGTCGGCACCCCCACGGTCCCCTCCGCTACCGTTGTGGCCGACGTCGTCGAACATATCCGCGGCCCCAAGCTCATCGCTTTCAAGATGAAACGGCGCAAGGGCTTCCACCTCACCAAAGGCCACCGCCAGGAACTCACCGTGGTGAAGATCAAAGAAATCAACGCTTAATCCCTATGGCTCACAAGAAAGGCGGCGGCAGCTCACGCAACGGCCGCGATAGCACCAGTCAACGCCTCGGCGTCAAACGCTTCGGTGGCCAACTCGTCAGCGCCGGCTCCATCCTCGTCCGCCAACACGGCACCAAATTCGTCGCCGGCAAAAACGTCGGCACCGGCCGCGATTGGACCCTCTTCGCCCTCGTCGACGGCCACGTCAAGTTCGATAAGGATAGCAAACGCATCAATATCGAGCCCGTCGCCGTCGCCCAAAATTAACCCGCTCCCCCATGCCCCACGGCGAGGCCCCACGCCTCGCCTTTTTTGTTGCTGCCACCCATGTTCGTCGATGAGATCAAAATCTCCGCCCGCGCCGGCCACGGCGGCCGCGGTTGCGTCGCCTTCCTCCGCGAAACCTTCCGCCCCAAAGGCGGCCCCAGCGGCGGCAACGGCGGACGCGGCGGAGACGTCATCCTCGAGGCCGATCACGACCTCAATAACCTCGTCAACCAATACTACCAACCCAAACTCCACGCCCAAAACGGCCACCACGGCATGGGCAAAGGCATGGACGGCAAAGCCGGACAGGACCTCGTCGTCAAAGTCCCCTGCGGCACCCTCGTCTGGCGCCTGCCCCAACCCCTCCAACCCCTCCCAGACCCCACCACCCCAGACCCACTCGAAGACCCACTCCCAGCCCCCTCCCCCGACGCCCCCCTGAGACTCGCCACCAGCCCACGACCTGCCCTCCGCTACACCGGGTCCCTCCGCGCCCTCGAAATCAACCTCCAGGCACCCCCCCCCCCCCCCCCCACTCCGCCCACCCGCACCCCAGGCGAACTCGTCGCCGACCTCACCCTCCACGGCCAACGCTTCGTCCTCTGCCGCGGCGGACGCGGCGGACTCGGCAACCGTAACTTCGCCACCTCTGTCCGCCAAACGCCGCGCTTCGCTCAACCCGGCGAACCCGGCCAGGAAGGCCACTTCCTCCTCGAACTCCGCCTCATGGCCAACATCGGCCTCGTCGGCTACCCCAACGCCGGCAAGTCCACCCTCCTTACCGCCATCTCCAAAGCCCGCCCCAAAATCGCCCCCTACCCCTTCACCACCCTCCACCCCCAAATCGGGATCGTCGAATACCCCGACTGGCACCGCCTCACCGTCTGCGATGTCCCAGGCCTCATCGCCGGCGCCCACCGCAATGTCGGCCTCGGGCACGCCTTCCTCCGCCACATCCAACGCTGCTCCGTCCTCGTCTTCCTCCTCGATATGGCCGGCACCGACGGACGCGCCCCCTGGGACGACTACCGCCACCTCCTCGCCGAACTCGAACTCTACGACCCCGCTCTCCTCCAACGCCCCCGCCTCGTCGTCGCCAACAAAATGGATGAACCCGTCGCCGAGGACAACCTCCGCAAGTTCAAACGACGCATCCGCAAGACCCCCGTCCTCCCCATCGCCGCCGCCTTCGACCAGGGCGTCTCCCTCTTCCAACAACAAATCCGCGAGGCCGACCACGACGCCCGCACCGCAGCCCCAGCCTGACCATGGTCACCCTGTCCGAGGTCAGCAAAGGCTACGCCGGCCGGACCCTCTTCGCTAACGTCACCCTCCAAATCAACCGCCAAGACCGCCTCGGCCTCGTCGGCCCCAACGGCGCCGGCAAATCCACCCTCCTCGCCCTCCTCCTCGGCCACGAACAACCCGACACCGGAAAAGTCCTCCTCGACCGCTCCGTCCGCGTCGGCCACCTCCCCCAGGAAAGCGCCCCCGCCGGGCCGGAAACCGTCCTCGAACTCGCCACCCACATCTCCGACGAATACGCCCTCCTCCGCCGCCAAGTCATCGCCCTCGAAGGCGATCACCCCGACCACGTCGCCTGGGACGATGACCTCCATGCCCGCTTCCAAGACCTCGGCGGGTTCCAACTCGAAGCCAAAGCCAAGAAAATCCTCGGCGGACTCGGCTTCCGCGATCCCGACCTCGCCCGCCCCGCCGCCGAACTGAGCGGCGGTTGGGTCATGCGCGCCCACCTCGCCCGCCTCCTCCTCCAAGAACCCGACCTCCTCCTCCTCGACGAACCCACCAACCACCTCGACCTCGAAACCGTCCTCTGGTTCCAGGCCTACCTCCAATCCTACCCCGGCGCCATCCTCGTCATCTCCCACGACCGCGAATTCCTCAACCGCCTCGTCAGCGGGATCCTCGAAATCCGCCTCAGCCGCCTCTTCCGCTACCACGGCAACTACGACCACTTCCTCCAACAACGCGAAGCCAACGAAGCCCAACTCCTCGCCGCCTACAAAAACCAACAGCGCGAAATCGCCCGCCTCATGGAGTTCGTCACCCGCTTCCGCGCCAAAAATACCAAGGCCTCCCAAGCCCAAGCCAAACTCAAACAAATCGAACGGATGGACCTCCTCGAGGCCCCCACCGGCCCCGAAGCCACCGTCAATTTCTCCTTCCCCCAACCCGCCCGCAGCGGCCAAAAAGTCATCACCCTCCGCCACGTCCGCTTCGCCTACGGCCCCCACCTCATCTACGACCAACTCAACTTCACCGCCGAACGCGGCCAACGCATCGTCCTCGTCGGCCCCAACGGCGCCGGCAAATCCACCCTCCTCAAACTCCTCGCCCACGTCCTCACCCCGCAATCCGGCACCCGCGAACCAGGCCATAACGTCAACATCGGCTACTACTCCCAATACCGCATCGACCGCCTTCACCCCGCCTACTCCGTCCTCGAAGAAGCCCTCGATACCCCACAACCCGTCACCGAAACCTTTGTCCGCACCGTCCTCGGCTCCTTCCTCTTCCGCGGCGACGACGTCTTCAAAAAGGTCCACGTCCTCAGCGGCGGCGAGAAAAGCCGACTCGCCCTCGTCAAACTCCTCCTCGACCCGCCCAACCTCCTCCTGATGGACGAACCCACCACCCACCTCGACCTCCAGAGCGTCGATGCCCTCCTCCACGCCCTCGCCCAATTCCCTGGCACCATCATCTTCATCAGCCACGACGTCTACTTCATCCGCCAACTCGCCAACCACGTCGTCCACGTCCATCAAGGACGCCTCACCCATTACCCCGGTGGCTACGACTACTACCTCGCCAAAACCAACCCAGACTCCGCCCGCGACGGCCTCACGGCCGCCCGCGGCCCGCGCGCGGGGCCCCCGGGGGGGGGCGGGGGGGGGGGGGGGGGGGGGGGCGGGCG
>CAZVRY010000275.1:7183-9072 GCA_964629545.1 uncultured Verrucomicrobiota bacterium
CCCCCCCCAACCCCTCCCCAGACCCGGCCAGCCGCAAAGAACAAAAACGACGCGAAGCCGAAGAACGCCAAGCCCGCTCCCGCCTCCGCCGCTCCCACCAGCAACGCGTCCACGCCCTCGAACTGGAAATCGCCACCCTCGAAGCCCGCCAATCCGAACTCGCCGCCGAACTCGAACGCCCGGAAACCTACCAGCAACCCGGACGCCCCCTCGCCATCAACCGCGAACTCACCGATACCCAATCCCGCCTCGCCCAACTCACCGCCGACTGGGAATCCGCCGCCACCGAACTCGCCGCCCTCGACTCCCCGCCGGCCACCCCCCAAGACCCCGACGGCCATCCCCAACACGACAAGTAGCGGGCGGTGCGCGCCTCCGACCAGGATCCCAGACCCCGCCGCCTCCCCCCGTGCCCGGTTCCGCAGTGGATTGCCCATGCGCCATAGTGTGGCCTTCGGCAACCCACCCTTGAACGACCCCCTCCTCGCTTCGTAGCGACATCGCCACGACCGAATTGCCTCCCTCGCCCCCATCCCCCATCCTCCGCGCCGTCCAACCTCCTCCCAACCCCAGACCCGACCAACCGCCATGGCGAAGCAAGCCCCCCTCCCCGTCTCTGCCCTGACCCCACTCGCCCGCCTCGGACGCGCCGCCCTCCTCATCCTCGGCATGAGCAGCCTGCTCACCGGCCTGTGGGGCGGACTCTTGCGCCTGCCCCTCGCCCTCCCACTGCCCGTCGAACATGCCAACTGGCTCAGCTTCCACGGCCCTCTCATGACGTGCGGATTCCTCGGCACCCTCATCAGCCTCGAACGCGCCGTCGGCCTCCGCACCCCCTGGACCTACCTCGTCCCCCTCCTCAACGGCCTCGGCGCCGTCGCCCTCGCCAGCGGCATCCTCGCACCCTGGCCCCGCTGGCTCCTCACCGCCGGCAGCGCCGGCTTTGTCGCCATCTCCGCACGCATCCTCTGCCTCCAAAACTCCCTCGCCAACTCCGTCATGGGCCTCGGCGCCCTCGCCTGGCTCACCGGGAACCTCCTCTGGATCTCCGGCCACGACGTCCCCCAGGTCGTCCTCTGGTGGCTCGCCTTCCTCCTCCTTACCATCGTCGGAGAACGCATCGAACTCACCCGCTTCCAACGCCCCTCCCCACTCGCCCGCCCCTGGCTCCTCGCCGCCCTCACCCTCCTCGCCGCCGGACTCGCCACCGCCAAACCCTGGCCCCAAACCAGCCCCCTCCTCGTCGGCGCCGCCCTCCTTGCCCTCGGCACCTGGCTCGCCCGCTTCGACCTCGCCCGCCGCACCCTCCACCACCCCGGCTTGCCCCGCTTCATGGCCGTCTGCCTCCTCAGCGGCTACTTCTGGCTGCTCGTCACCGCCACCCTCCTCGCCTCCACTTGGCCCCAATCCAGCGGCCTCCTCTACGATGCCACCCTCCACGCCTTCTTTGTCGGCTTCGTCTTCTCCATGATCTTCGGCCACGCCCCCGTCATCTTCCCCGCCGTCCTCGGACTGCCCGTCCATTACCGCCCCATCGCCTACCTGCCCCTCGCGATCCTCCACGCCTCCGTCCTCCTCCGACTCCTCGGCGACCTCATCCCCTGGGCCCCCGCCCGCCCCTGGGGCGCCGCCGGCAACGGCCTCGCCATCGCGCTCTTCCTTCTCACGACCGTCGCCTCCCTCCTGCTCCCTCCCCCGCCCCGAAAGGCGTAACTCCCCGTCCCCCGCTTCCCTCGGGGACAGCACCCCGGTCCCGGATGTTCCACCGCCAGCTTGCCCCTCTCCCTTCCTCCCTCTCCCCAACCGGACGGGGTGAGAAGACGGTTCATGGACGCGATTACATTGTTGCGGGCGAAAACGCATGAAGAAATGTTGTACTTTTTCAGGCA
>CAZVRY010000276.1:0-9034 GCA_964629545.1 uncultured Verrucomicrobiota bacterium
GAGGGGGGGATACTGGCGTTGGTGTTCTGGGGCCCGGTGGCGTTGTTGGGGTGGGCTGGCCGGCGTCGGTCCTGGTGGTTGGGGTGGCTGGGGTGGCTGGGGTTGGCGGGGGCGGCGGTTTGGGTGGTGGTGGGCTTGCGGGGAGGCGGGTCGGTGGGTGGGCGGCTGGGGGCGTTTGCATTGCAGGGGTTGTTGGGGGTGCCGATGGTGTTCTGGGTGCGTGCGATGTGGAGGGCGGTACGCGTGGGGGCGCATGGAGGGTGGGGGAAGTTGGTGGGGTGGACATTAGGCTTGAGCGTCCTGGTGGGGGCGGTCTGGCTGGGGGTCGATGGGGTGGGGTCGATGGGGCGGAGTCATTATGAGATGGAAGGGTGGTATTTCCTGGGGTTGGTGGGGGTTTACGGGGTGGGGCTGTTGTTGGTGTTGCGGGGATCATGGATTTGGGTGAGAGGTCGGGCGTGGGTGAAGCGCGCGAAACCCGCGGAGTAGGAACGACAGGCAGAGGATCTCGGGTTGGGAGGAGAAGGCGGACCTGGGGTCCTGGAGGGGGTTGTCAAGCGGGGGTGGACGTTCTACGGTTGGGCGTGCACGGTCTAGCGCTCAACGGCGGGTTGGGGGAGGAGGAGGGGTTGGGGGGGGCGCGCCCGCGGCGGACGGACTGGCGGGTGGGGATTGTGGGGAGCGGGTTCATAGTGGACGAGTGTCATTTGGTGGCGTATCGGAAGGCGGGGTTGAATCCGGTGGCGCTGGCAGGTCGGAATCGGGAGCGGGCGGAGGCGGTGGGTCGGAGGCATGGGATTGCCCGGGTGTATGCATCGGTGGAGGAGTTGTTGGAGGATGCGGGGGTGGAGGTCTTGGACATTGCGGTGCCGCCGGATGTGCAGTTGGGGGTGATCCGGGCGGCGTGTGCGAAGGGGCGGGTGAGGGGGATTTTGGCGCAGAAGCCTCTGGGGATGAACTACGCGGAGGCGGTGGAAGCGGTGCGATTGTGCGAGGAGGCGGGGGTGGTGTTGGGGGTGAACCAGAACATGCGCTACGACCCTTCGGTGAGGGCGGCGAAGTCGTTACTGACGCGTGGGACGCTGGGCGAGGCGGTGTTGGCGACGCTGGACATGCGGGCGATTCCGCACTGGATGCCGTGGCAGGCGAGGCTGGGGTGGGTGACGTTGCGGATCATGTCGATTCATCATTTGGATTGTTTCCGGTACTGGTTTGGGGAGCCGGAGCGGATTTATTGCAGCGTGCGGCGGGATCCGCGGACGGCGTTCGAGCATGTGGACGGGATTGCGGCTTACATTTTGGAGTACGGGAGCGGGTTGCGGTGCGTGGGGGTGGACGATCCGTGGACCGGGCCGGCGAAGGAGGGGTGTCCGAGCGAGGTGCGGATTCATTGGAGGATCGAGGGGTTGGAGGGGTTAGCGATGGGGGACATTGGTTGGTGCCGGGAGCCCTACACGACGCCGTCGACATTGCGGTATGCGGTGAAAGGGGACGTGGGGTTTCGGGAGCCACGCTGGACGACCAGTTGGTTTCCGGACGCGTTTGCGGGGACGATGGGGCAGTTATTGGTGGCGTTGGAGGAGGGGGTGGAGCCAGCGATTGGGGGGCGGGACAACCTGCGGACGATGGCGTTGGTGGAAGCGGCGTATCGGAGTGTGGCGGAGCGGCGGGCGGTGGAGGTTGAGGAGGTTGGATTATGATGAGAGTGGCGATACTTGGGGCTGGGGCGATTTCGGACAGTCATATTCAGGCGTATCGGGCTTTGGCGGGCCGGTGCGAGGTGGTGGCGGTGGCGGACCTGTTTCCGGAGAAAGCGCGGGAGAAGGTGGCGCGGCACGGGTTGAAGGCGGGGGTGTTTGCGGGGGTGGAGGAACTCGTGCGAGGGGCGGAGTTCGAGGCGGCCTCGATTTGTCTGCCGCCGTTCGAGCATGCGCCGGCGGCGGTGGCGTTGTTGCAGGCGGGAAAGCATGTCCTGGTCGAGAAGCCCATGGCGCCGAGTCTGGAGGAATGCGATGCGATGTTGGAGGCGGCGCGGGCTGGAGGGCGGGTGCTGTCGGTGGTGGCGCAGAATCGGTTTAAGACGCCGATGCTGAAACTGAAGCGAGTGTTGGAGTCAGGGTTGGCGGGGCGGGTGTTGCATGCGCAGGTGGATTCATTCTGGTGGCGGGGTGGGCGTTATTACGATCTATGGTGGCGGGGGACGTGGGAGAAGGAGGGGGGGGGATGCACGATGAACCACGCGGTGCATCACTTGGATCTGTTCCTCTGGATGCGAGGGATGCCGTCGTCGGTGGTGGCGTTGACGACGAACCTGGCGCACGAGAATTCGGAGGTGGAGGATTTCATGGGGGCTTTGGTGTCGTATGGGGATGGGACGGTGGGGCAGGTGACGGCGTCGCTGGTGCATCATGGGGAGGAGCAGCAATTGGTGTTTCAGGGGGAGCGGGCGAAGGTGGCCGTGCCGTGGCAGGTAGTGGCGATGAGGCAGCGGGAGAACGGGTTTCCGGAGGAGGATGCGGGGGTGCGGGAGGAGGTTCAGCGGTTCTATGACGGGCTTCCGTCCTTGGAGTTCGAAGGGCACGAGGGTCAGATCCGGAATTTTTTGGACGCGGTGGAGGGGCGTGGGGAGTTGTGGGTGGATGGAGTGGAGGGGCGGCGGACGGTGGAGTTGATTACCGCGTTGTATCAGTCGGGGCATTTGGAGCGCAGGGTGAGTTTGCCGCTGGGGGTGGAGGAGCCGTTTTACACGCGGGCGGGGGTGTTGCGGCAGGCGCGGCACTTCCACGAGAAGACGCGGAGCGTGGAGAACTTTGCCGACAACACGATCACGTTGGGACGGAACTACGGGCGATAACCAAGGACGACGATGCAGAAGGCCGATGGGATGAACTACGCGCCGCAGGGGCGGGCGCGACCGGTGTGCGGTCCGGGGGAGTTCCGCTTTGCGGCGGTGGGGCTGGATCATGGGCACATCTACGGGATGAGCAACGGATTGCGGGAGGCGGGGGGCGAGTTAGTGGCGGTGTACGATCCGGATCCGGGGAAGGTGGAGGCGTTTTTGAAGGTGTATCCTGGGGTGAAGGTGGCGCGGTCGGAGGCGGAGGTGTTGGAGGATGCGGGGGTAAAGTTGGTGGCGAGCGCCCCGGTTCCGTGTCAGCGTGGGCCCTTGGGGTTGCGGGTGATGGAGCACGGGAAGGATTATTTCACCGACAAGCCTCCCTTCACGACCCTGGCGCAGTTGGAGGCGGCGCGGGCGAAGGTGGCGGCGTCAGGGCGGATTTTTGCGGTGTATTATTCGGAGCGGTTGCACGCGGAGGCGGCGGTGCGGGCCGGGCAACTGGTGGAGAGCGGGTCGATTGGGCGAGTGGTCCAGGTGATGGGATTGGGGCCGCACCGGTTGAATGCGGACAGTCGGCCGCCATGGTTTTGGGATCCGGCGCAGTATGGGGGGATCCTGGTGGATATTGGGTGTCATCAGATCGAGCAGTTTCTCTATTACACGGGGGCGCGGAACGCGGTCGTGTTGCACAGCAAGGTGGGGAACTATGCCAACCCAGGCAGACCGGCGTTTCAGGATTTTGGGGACGCCACCCTGTTGGCGGACAATGGGGCGACGGGGTATTTCCGGGTGGATTGGTTTACGCCGCGGGGTTTAGGGGCTTGGGGGGACGGGCGGACGGTGATCTTGGGGACGGACGGGACGGTGGAATTGCGGAAGTATTTGGATTTGGCGCGCGATTCCGAGGGGGACCATGTGTATGTGGTGGATCATGAGGGGGAGCGACACGAGCGGGTGCACGGGCAGATGGGGTATCCGTATTTCGGGCGGTTGATTATGGACTGTCTCCAGCGGACGGAGACAGCGATGACGCAGCGGCACACCTTCTTGGCGATCGAGTTGGCCTTGAAGGCTCAGGGGCAGGCGGTGTGGTGCCGGGCGGGGGCGGAGGCGGGAGGCGAGAGCACGTGGACTTGAAGCACTGGCTGGCAGTTCTTGCGGGATCGAATGTGATTCTGCTTGCGCTTCTGCTGGGGCCCAGGTTGCTCCGGCCAGAAGGCCCGGGAGGCACCCAGGGGCCGCCGGTGGAACGGGTACGGCCGGGGGTGGCAGGGGAAGGGCGGGGTCCCGGCGGTCGGGGCGGGGCCTCTGGTTCCGCGGGGCACGAGGTGGCGGAGCGGGCGGGGGGGGAGGCGCTGATGCAGCCGCTGCGTGGCCGAGGGGCGGCGGGGGACGAAGAGGCTGGACGTCCGCGGTTTGATTGGCGGCAGGTGGAATCGCCGGATTATCGGGATTATGTGCGGAAGCTGCGGGCGATAGGGTGTCCGGAGCAGACCGTGCAGGACATTGTGACGGCGGACGTGGTGCAGGCGTTCGCGGCGCGTCGGAGTGAGGTGATGGCGGAGCGCTATCGGGAGTTCGAGTATTGGCGGTCGGGTCCGGGGGATGCGGGGGCTCGGGAGAGTTTAGAGGCGCGGCGGCGGGCGGTGAATGAGGAGTTGGCCGGGGCGTTGGAGGCGTTGCTGGGGCCGTCGGCGCGGGTGCCATCGTTGACGGGCGCGTGGCAGGAGGCGGCCTGGTCGCAGCAGTTGGGCTTTCTGCCGGAGGGGCAGAGGGGCCCGGTGCAGGCGCTGTTGCGGGATTACGCCGAGGTGGACGCGCAGTTCTGTTCGTTGTCCTACGGGCAGGGCACGCCGGAGAATCCGCAGGAGCGGTTGCGAGTGCTGGAAGCCTACGAACGGAAGCAGGAGGCCCTACGTTCGATGTTGTCGGAGGAAGAGTATGCGCGGTTAGAGATGACGGTTTCGTTCACCGCGGACAATTTGCGGCGGGCGATGACGAAGTTCGAGCCATCGGAGGAGGAGTTTCGGGCGATTTTCCGGGTCTGGCGGGCGCAGGATGAGGACTTGGGTCGGCGATTCGGGATGGGTCAGGAGGATCCTGGGAACGAGCACGTGTTCGAGGCGATCAGGGGGGTGTTGTCGCCGGAGCGTTATGAGCGCTATCGGGCGACATGGTGGAAGTGAGGGGGAGGAGAACGACGCATGACCATTGGAGGACGGCCCAAACTTCGGCACCTGGGAGGTCCGGGCGAATGGCGGACGTGGAGCCCCTGCGCCCGCTGGGTCTGCGGGAGCCGGTCCGGGATGGGGATCAGGCCGCGGGGCGGTTGGGGGAGGGGAGGCGGAGGTTATCGAGGATGGTGTTGAGTTCCTCGAGAGTGGTGGTTTGGAGGGCGCCGATGCGGTCGAGGGTTGGGCGATAGGAAGAGGCGGCGCGTCCGCCGACCACGATTTTGATCTCGGCGGGGAGGAGGCGTCGGAGCAATTCGAGTTCGGGGCCGAGGTGGGGGTCGTCGTCGGGGTAGACGATGCTGAGGGCGACGGCGCGGACCTGGTTTTTGATGGCGGTTCCGGCGATTTCGGTGGCTGGGAGGCTGGTGCCGAGGTAGAGGACGCGCCAGCCGAGGTTAGCGGCGAGGGCGCCGACCATGACCGCTCCGAGTTCGTGGAGTTGGCCGGCGGGGGTGGTGACGATGAGTTTAGGGGTGTGGTCGGCGAGGGCGAACGGTCTGGAGGCGGTGGCGAGAAAGGTGCGGATGACAGCGGAGGCGAAGTGTTCTTGGGCGGCAGTGATTTCGCCGCTGCGCCAGAGTTCGCCGAGGGAGCGGGTGAGCGGGGCGAGGAGGAGGTGGAGGACACCCTGGGTGCCGAGGGCGAGGGTCGCCCGGCTGAGGGTGGATTCGAGCGCGGGGGCGTCGAGGTTGCCCACGGCTTGGAGGCATTCCTGGAGCCAGCGGTCGGCGGGGGATTCGGGTGCGGCGGCGGGGGTGGAAGGGGTTTGGGATTGGCTGAGGAGTTCGCGGAGTTGGTCGATGGGGAGGGCGGCGACTTGCCCGATGCTGTAACCGGACTTGGTGGCGTGGCTGAGGAGAGCGAGGTGTTCGATATCGGCTTCCGAGTAGAGGCGGCGGTTGGTGGGGGTGCGGGTGGGGGTGACGGCGGCGTAGCGGCGTTCCCAGACGCGGATGACGTGGGCGGGGAGCCCGGTGCGACGGCTGACACTGCGGATGGAGTGATTCATAAAAACTCTATCGGGTAATTATGAACATGAAATGGACAATTGCAACCAAAACGATCACAAGTTGGACGTCGGCTGGGGGCATGGCGAGAGCCCACTTAGTCATAATATGTTGTTTATAAATGATATATGAATCTAGAAAGCGACCCGGAGGACGGGATCGTCAAAAATATGAACAAAAAGTTGACACTATTGATACGAGTGAACATAGTCTGACCATCAATGTGTGATTCGACGATCATTTCTGGTTCACGTATGACGACACGGACGGTGGTTTCGGGATCCGGGGGGAGGTCGCGCGGTGGGGTTAGGCGAGGGCTAGGGGGGCGGGGTGGGGTTTGCGTGGTGGGAGGGGAGGGAGCGGGGACGCGGTTGGAGCCGTTGGTGTGGGTGGCGAGTGGTTGGTCGCTGGCGGTGCGGCGGCGCGGGGGGGAGGCGTCATGAGCAAGCGGGCGATTATCATTGGGGCGGGGCCGGGCGGGTTGGCGGCGTCGATGTTGTTGGCCAGTGCTGGGGTGAAGGTGACCGTGATCGAGCGGTTGCCTTTTGTGGGTGGCCGGACGTCGACGATCGAGGGGGGCGGCTACAAGTTCGATTTGGGGCCGACATTTTTTCTGTATCCGCGGGTCTTGGAGGAGATTTTTGTGGCGGCGGGTCGGGACTTGCGGCGGGAGGTGGAGATGGTGCGGTTGGATCCGCAGTATCGGATTATTTTTGGGCAGGGAGGGGTGATCGACGCGACGCCGGACGTGGCGCGGATGGAGCGTGAGATTGCGGCGATATCGCCTGGGGACGCGGCGGGATTCCGCCGGTTTTTGGCGGAGAATCGGACGAAGTTAGCGTTGATGGAGCCGTGTTTGGAGTCGCCGTTCTTGGGGTGGCAGGATGTGGTGAACGTGCGGTTGTTGAAGATGTTGCCGCAGTTACGGCCGCATCAGTCGGTGGAGAAGTACTTGGGTCGGTTTTTTCAGGACGAGCGGGTGCGGCTGGCGTTTTGTTTTCAGTCGAAGTATTTGGGGATGTCGCCCTTTCGGTGTCCGAGCTTGTTTTCGATCCTCTCCTTTCTGGAGTATGAGTATGGGGTTTGGCATCCGATGGGCGGGTGTGGGGCGATTAGCCGGGCGATGGCGCGGGTGGCGGAGGACATGGGGGTGGAGTTCCGGTTAGGGGAGGCGGTGGAGGAAATGGTGTTTGCGGGTCGACGGGCGGTGGGGGTGCGGACGGCGTCTGGGGTGGAGCGAGCGGATGCGGTGGTTGTGAATGCCGATTTTGCGCGGGCGATGGAGCGGTTGGTGCCGGACGGGCTGCGTCGGCGTTGGACGAATCGGAAGTTGGCGAAGAAGAAGTATTCCTGTTCGACGTTCATGATGTATCTGGGGGTGGAGGGGCGGTTTGACTTGCCGCATCACAACATTCACATCGCGGAGGATTATCGGGGCAACCTGGCGGACATTGAGGATCGGCACGTGTTATCGGAGGATCCGTCGTTTTACGTCCAGAACGCGTCGGTGACGGATGCGACGTTGGCGCCGCCGGGGCACAGTGCGTTGTATGTATTGGCGCCGGTGACGCATCAGCATCCGCAGGTGGACTGGGGGCGTGAGCGGGGGCGGTTTAGGGATTTGATGATTCGGCAGATGGCGCGGGTGGGGTTTCGGGACATCGAGTCACGGATACGGTATGAGCGGGTGTTGACGCCGGCGGATTGGGATCAGCGGTATGAGATTTACCGGGGGGCGACCTTTAATTTGGCGCACAGTTTGGATCAGATGCTGCATTTGCGTCCGCACAATCGGTTTGAAGATCTGGACGGGGTGTACCTGGTGGGAGGCGGGACGCATCCTGGAAGCGGGTTGCCGGTGATTTTCGAGTCGGCGCGGATTAGTTCTCGGCTGCTGTTGAACGATTGGGGGATGCAGGCTGGTTGGACGGACCGCGGGTGTTCGTCGAGGGTGGCGGGGCCGGTGGCGGCGGGGGAAGCGATGAGGAAGCGGCGGGCATGAGGGGGGAGAGGGAGAATGAGCGCGTAGTGGCAGACCCTAGAGAATCAGGGGATACGGGCGGGGGAGATGGGGGATCGCTGGCTGAGGCCGTGCGGTCGGTGGTGGAGCGTGCGCGGGCGGGGCAGCGTGTTTGGGGGACGACGTTGTTGCGGGAGCGGCTAGCGGTGGTGCGCCGGTTACGCGGGTTATTGGCGGAGCGGGCGGAGGAGTTAGCGGCGGCGGCTTCGCTGGGGCGCCCGTGGTCGGAGGTATACACGGCGCAAGTGATTCCGTTGGCGGAGGCTTGTCGATTCCTGGAGCGCGAGGCGGAGGGGGCGTTAGGTTCCAGGCGTGTGGGGGGGCGAGGGCGTCCGCTGTGGCTGATGGGGGTGAGGGCGGAGGTGGTGCGTGAGCCGCACGGGGTGGTGTTGGTGATCGGGGCTTCGAACTATCCGTTATTCTTACCTGGGGTGCAGGCGTTGCAGGCGTTAGTGGCGGGGAACGGGGTGGTGGTCAAGCCTGGGGCGGGGGGCGGGATGGCGGCGCGGTTGTTGGCGGGGCTGGCGGTGGAGGCTGGGCTGGCGGAGGGGGTATGGGGGGTGTTACCGGAATCGGTGGAGGCGGGGCAGGCAGCGTTGGGGGAGGCGGTGGACAAGGTAGTGTTCACGGGGTCGGCAGAGACGGGGCGGATGATTTTGGGGAAGTTGGCGGCGCGGGGGGTGCCGGCGACGATGGAGTTATCGGGCTGCGATGCGGTGGTGGTGCGGGAGGATGCGGATTTGGGGTTGGTGACGCGGGCGTTGTGTTTTGGGTTACGGTTGAATGGTAGTGCGACGTGCATTGCGCCGCGGCGGGTGTTTGTGCCGCGGGGACTGATGGAGCAGTTGGAGGCGCATGTGCAGGAGGCGTTGGCGGGGGAGGGAGGAGGGGATGTGGTGGAGCGGGCGGCGTGGACGGCGCTTGCGCGGGTGGT
>CAZVRY010000277.1:0-9025 GCA_964629545.1 uncultured Verrucomicrobiota bacterium
TGAAGCGGATCAGGCGAATGCCCGTGGGCGCGATCGAATCGGGCAGGGTCGGATTTACGTTCGCCCCGCGCGCCGTCATCGAGAGCGTCCCGTTGATGACAGCGTCGCCGTCCACGTAGATGACCAGCCCGCGGCAACGATTCTGCGTCGTCACCGTGTGGCCTTCGTTGATGGTCAGGCTGGTGAATCGTCTCACCACGACGTCGCCATCGGTAGCCACGGGGAAAGCGACGTCGCCGCTCGCGTAGAGCGCGCCGTCCGCCCCGTCGCCCCAGTAATTGGAAAAGGGCGACCAATCCTGCATCAAACGATAGGCCGCGAACGGTTGCGGCGGGTTCGGGTCGGTGAAGGAAAACAAGCCCAAGCCCGACGCGGTGATCGTATCCAGCGTGTTCCACGCGCTGAAATCGACCGTGCGTTGCACGTCGTAGGTGTAGCCCGGAATGCCGGCGAATTGGATGGTGACCACCCCGCCGCTGGTGTCGATGCTCTGAACCAGGCCACCCGGATTCGTGACGGTGACCGTGATTTGGCCCGTCGCCGTGATCCCCAGGCTGTTGGCGATGGTGTAGGTAAACGTATCGGTGCGGTCGTTGACCGGCGTGTAAAGCACGTGGCTTGGGCCCAGGACGACAGCCGCCCCCTGGCTGCTCGATCCCAGGCTCTGAAGGGTGAGGGGATTCCCGCCCGGATCGCTGCACTGGGCCAGGATGTCCGTGATCCGGATCTTCAGGGTCAATCCCGGACTGCGCACAAAGGCCAGTGGCGGGGCGACGGGAGGCGGCGGAGCCGTGACGTTCACGGTGGCGAACGCCGTGCCGGTCAACCCGAACGAGTCAATCACGCGCAGGCCAATCGTGTGAAGCCCGATACTGCCGAGCCCCCAGCCCGCGAGTTGGGCCGCCGAGAGTGCGATCGACGGAGAACCCGCCCCGACGTCCCAACTGCCATCGTGATCGAGGTCCCATTCATAGAGGACGATGCGGTCGCCGCAGGTGGCGTTCGGATCGGACGAAGCCGAGGCGTCAAGGGTCAGGCCAGAACCGGCCACGACGGCGTACGGCCCGCCCGATTGGGCCACTGGCGGCAGGTTGCCCTGGTTCACCGTGATGACGGAAGTGGTTGAGGCGGTTTGGCCGAGGTCGTCGGTGACGCGGAGCATCACGGTGTGGTTGCCGAAGGCCGGGAACGGGTGGTTGACGGAGAACCCACTCGCGGTGGGGTGAAACGACGTGCCGTCGTAATGGAAATCCCATTGGTGGAGCACGACCGACCGCAAGGGGTCCGGGCTGAAAGATGTCGAGGTGAACTGAACCAATTGCTGGCACCCGGCCGGGTTGGGGTTGGCGGTGAAGGACGCGACGGGCGCCGGTGCGGGCTGGACGATGGCGAACGGCGACAGCGAAGAAACCGTCCCGCAAATGACGTCATTGGCCGAATCGTGTGAGGTCGTCACATCCACCCAGGCGCTGCCGTCGAAGTGCAGAAGTCGCAAACTGGATTCGTCCGTGAACGTTACGCCGGTGTAGCTTATGCAGAGGTTAATGGAACCGGTAAAGTCCGCCGTGGTTTCGATGTCGTAGTAAGTTGGAGGATTGCCCAACTGAAACTCCGGATCCGGCGGCGGGGTCGGCGTAGCATCGGGGCTCGTGATGGTCAACGTGGTGTCCCCGGATGCGGTGACGTGGGAAAAGGTCAGGGTAATCGGGGCGCTCCCGGTGTCCTCGTCTACGGGCGTTGTGGGCACATTTGAGCCCGGAGGAGTGTTGTTCACGGTCGTGAACGTCGCATCGGCGCCGTAGGTGGTCCCCGCACTGTTCACGGCTTCAAGACGGTAATGGTAGGTCGAGCTGGGCTGGAGCCCCGTGAGGGTGGCTTGGACCGCCACGGGCGAGACTCCACCGCCCGCGTTCCCCGCAACCAGCGGCGCCACCGATCCGTAGGCTGTCGTGGTTCCGTAGTGAAATCGCCAAGTGGTGGCCGCGCCGTTCGGGGTCACGGTGCCCGCGACCTCGGCGGAATGGCCGGTGACGGAGGTGGCGGGCCCCGTTGTGACCGAGGAAACGACACTGGAATGCCCGAGGTCAGCCAGAAACGCCTCAATAAAGCCGGAGTTGTTGATTCCCTCACCCACGATCCACCGGCCGTCAGGAGAAATCGACTCAGCAGAGCGAAGCTCGGACCAATGACTCAAGTCGGCTCCAGTTCTCGACAAGACGTCCAAGAGGGCTTGGAGTTCACCGGCTGAAGTCCAAACAAACGCTTTGGGGCCGACGTCGCTGAATTCTCGGCCAACAACCGTGCCATTGTTAGAGACACCTTTTGCACGGCCATCGACGAGCCCTCCATCCAAATCACCTAGGTCGACCATGCCATCCGCTGCAGTCCACCGGAACGCCGAGTGGCCTTCGCTGTGACTCCACCAACCCACCACTGTCTTCCCATCGGCGGAAACAGCTTCGGCAATAGCTGTGTCGCCACCGTAAAGCGGTTCCAGCGTGATCAGGCCTTGTGGGAGGTTCAGAACGAATGCCTGTGATCCGAGGGTCCCAACGACTGTGTTCCCATCGGCCGAAACACTGAAAGCAACCGAGTAGCCGCCCGGCAGTTCACTGAATTTGCCCATACCCTCCGTGCCGGACCAAAGGAGGTTCTTCGCTAGTTTCGATGGAATAGACGCCGGTCGATAGCGCAAAGTGTGGCCGCATGATTGCCGAGAAAGCATTTGAACGACTATTGGGGCTCAACGACGGGTGGGAAGTGCAGGCCGCTGAGTATGAGGAGGACGAGGGCGGTCGCTTTTTGATTTTCGTTCGGGAGACACCCAAGCTGTGGCCCACGCTTCGATGCGCGGACTGCCAGTGCGCCTCGGAGGGGATCACGTGCTACGACCACGCCCCGGGGCGGATGTGGCGACACTTGGATGCGTTTGGGAAGAAGACTCTTGTGCTGTGCGAACCGCCCCGAGGGGAGTGTCCGAAGTGCCACGCCGTGTTTCGGATTCCTGTGCCGTGGGAGGGGGAAGGCAAGCACTTCACGAGAGACTTCGAGGCCTTTACGCTGACGCTGATGAGAGAGATGCCGGCCGCCAAGGCGGCGGAGATTGTCGGGGAGAGCGACACGCGATTGTGGCGGATGCTGTTCGCCCACGTGGACAAGGCCTACGCGGGGTTGGACCTCTCTGAGTTGGTGCACCTGGGCGTGGACGAACTGAGCTGCCGTAAGGGGCACGATTACTTGAGCGTGTTTGCGGACTTGGTGAAGCGCCGGGTGGTGTTCGCCACGGAGGGCAAGGACCACACGACGTTTGAGCGTTTTGCTGAGGAAATCCTCAAACACAACGGGTATCCCAAGGCGATCACGCAGGTAGCGATGGACATGAGTGCGGCCTACACCAAGGGTACCAAGGAGAACTTGGGCAACGCCGCTATCGTCTACGACAAGTTCCACGTGGTCGCGCTGGCCAACAAGGCGGTGGACGAGGTTCGGCGCCAGGAGGCCAGGGAGGGCGATGCGGAGGTCAAAGAGCAGTTAAAGAAGAGCCTGTGGATTTGGCGCAAGAATCCGGAGAATCTCACCGAGCAAGAGGAGGCGAAGCTTGAAGAGATGGATCTGAAACACTTGGCCACGGGGCAGGCTTACCAGATTCGTTTGGAGCTGCAGTCGATTTATAACAGCCGGACGGAGGCCAAGGCGCGTGAACGTTTTCAGAACTTTATCGGGTGGATCAGGCGCAAGGCGGATCGTTTCGGTGAATTGCTCGGACCCATGCGGACGCTAGCTGACACCGTTGAGACAAGTCTCGAGGGCATCCTGGCACACTGGAAAGCGGGCCTGACGACCAGTTTCATGGAAGGCCTCAATAGCGTCTTCAGCGCGGTTAAGCGCAAAGCCAGGGGCTACAGAAGCAGTGTCTACATGATCACCATGCTCTATTTCGTCGCCGGGAAGTTGGCCATACCATCCATCCTTACCCACTGAAAGTGTCGAGGAACCCCAAAGGAAGCCCTCGCTTCCAATTGCATCGTCAACTCTGCCGGAACCGACCACCACGTTGCCGTCGGCGGAGACGTCGAAAGCGCGGCTAAAGAACCGGCCGCCAGGCAAGTCGCCCAGCCCTGTCATGCCGCCAGCCAATGTCCAGCGAAAGGCCTCCACGCCTTCCGCCACAACACTGTAGCCAACCACCGTGGAACCATCGGAAGACACGCCTTCGGCTCGACTTTGCGTGGGGCCCCCAGCAAGATCTCCAAGTCCGACCAAACCGGTGGCCGAAGTCCACCGGAAAGCCTCCTCGCCGACCTCCCCCTCACTTGCTCCAACGACGGTTTTACCATCGGCACTGACGTCCAATGCGCTACTGCTAAAGCGACGGCCGGGAAGATCCCCAAGCCCCGTGATCGTTGGCACAAGAGTGGTTTCGCGCAAATTCGCGTAAAAGACTTCAGGGACACCACTGTGATAGCCCCATCCCACAATTACCCTTCCATCGTCCGAGATTCCCGTAGCCTCCCGCAGGCTCCAACCTGCCAACGACGGGCCGAGATTGTGGTCCAAGGTCAGCACGTCGCTCAGCAAGCGCATTCCCTGCCCAGGAGTCCAGATGAAGGCTCCCACAGAAGACGGACCGGACGCCGCACTGCCAACCACCACGCTTCCATCCTCAGAAACTGCATTGGCCTGACTGTAGACTCCACCGGCCAGGTCGCCCATGCCAACCATCCCGCTGGCTGCGGTCCAGCGGAAGGCTTCGAAGCCTGACGCCGTAGTGGAACTAGAATATCCCACAATAACCAATCCGTTTGCAGAAACTCCGTAGGCCTCACTGGAGAAGGAACCGGTGTCAAGCGCCCCCAGGCCAACCATCCCGTCGCTTGGCGTCCAGCGGAATGCCTCTTCGCCGTTGATCGACTTGCTGACTCCCACGATAACCGAGCCGTCCGCGGAAACGTCGTTGGCCCTGCTCTCAAACGAGCGGCCAGGAAGATCACCCAAGCCCAACATGCCTCCACTCATGGTCCAGCGGAAGGCCTCAATCTTGGTGTCCGATTCGCTGATGCCGACGATTACTAATCCGTCTGCGGAAACGGCCGAAGCACTGGAGCGGTTGCCGCCGCCTAACAGGGAATCCAAGCTCACCATGCCGACTCCGGACATCCAGCGAAAGGCCTCCTCGCCCCTTGCCGACGCACTCCAGCCCACGACCACCGATCCGTCACCGGATATCCCGACCGCCGTCGACGTCAACGCGCCGCCCGGAAGGTCGCCCAAGGATTCCGCACCCCCGAATGGCTTCCAGCGAAACGCCTCGTGTTGAACGCCCCCCGTCATTGTCCTGGTGCTAACAACTGTCGAGCCGTCAGCGGAAACCCGGGTTGCCCAGAGAGGACCCGAATGCCCGGTCAAGTCACCCAGGCCGATGAACGCGGGTGCCGCCTGGGACGAGAACATGAAGCCGCCCGCAGCGAGTACTGTGGCTACCGCTCTCATGGTCCTTATTGCTATGGTTTTCATGACAGGAGTCAGCTTCTGGTCAGAGTGCTTGGGCGTCTGGGAGCACAGCGGTTATCATGGTTGTTGTTGGAGCCACAACGCAGCGCCCCGCTCTCGTTTGCCAGGGCATCCCTTCACAATGAAGGACGCTGAGCCTCATTCGAACGGGGTTAGCATTAGCATGCTGACGCAGGTGTGCGTCAGTGTCTAATGTCCCAAGCCGCAGATGATTTGTGTCCTATGCCACATAGGACATTTGCCCCATGAACCCTTGAACGAGCTCCAAATCGCCCTCGACCCCAAGGGCCAAGCCCAGGCGCACTTTGTCACGTCGCAAGGGTCCTCCGTTTCCTACGAAGCTGGCCTCTGGCTGGCCTCCCATCATGGCAAGACCGACTTCCTCCACTGGCTGTCGTCGCCCGGCCGCGGGGCATCGCAGAACTGATCGCTCATCGCGAGCGCTGGGCGAGGCACGCTGGCTGCACCGGCCCTGGTTCGCCTCGCCGCTGGCCTCGTTGCGGGCGGTCTTGATTCTGGAGAGCCCAACGGCGTTTCGCGCCCGCAACTTGTTTGTCAGCGAGAACGCGCTGACGCGGGTTTGATCCGCCAGGGCTTTCGGCTTCTATGAGCCTGTCACCTTGCCGAAGAGCAGAGCAAGAAACGCGATGGATGGAGTCTTCACGGCCGTCGTTTCGCGGGCGCCGGCGGAGGCGCCACAAAGAAATCGAACGGGAGCGGCTTACTCACCATCACGTCGACGGAAAGACGAGTCTCTCCGGCCGGAACGTCCACGCTCAACGGGAACATCCGCACCGCATCAGGGCCGGTCCCAAATGTCATGAAGCGGGCGGGCGGAAACGGCGCGGCCAGCGTCCGGCCATCGTGCATCCGCACCTGGACCAGCAGCGCGTCGCGCTCGCCCATCCCGCTGGCTCGGATCAGGAGAAACGTCCCCGTGCTACGCCATTCCTGATGCATCTTTCGACCTTCGGGGTGATCGTACCACTCGAATCGATCCCAGGCGCCCGCACTGGTGACGTTTCCAGGCAGGGGCGACGACGAACAGGATGCCACCCGCCAGGCCGAGGGGGGACTTGGGCCAACATTCGAGGCCGATTCGTGGGGATCGGCGTCGACCTTGATTTCCGGCCGCTCTCCGGCGTCGGCACCCGAGACCACGTTCATGACCGCCACCTGGCCCGGTCCCGACAGGCAAAGGAAATCGAGCTGCACGCCCTGGAGGTTGGTGCGCGTCCGAAACGGAACGACCTGTCCCGGCCCGGGAACCGGGATTTCCGCCAGACGATGGCGTTCCCCGGGCTCGAAGTCCTCCGGGCGGGTGCGGTGGATCCAGGTGTGGATTCGCCAGGCGCGTTCGCTGGGGGAGAGGGCCTGGACGCCGCTTTCGTTGCCGGTGGCGTCCATGACCTTAAAGCCGTAGGGCTCGAGTTTCGCCTGGCTCCAGCGAGGGTCTGCCGACGCGATCCGCCACTTCGGGGAGACGTGGTAACCCCATAGCACCGGCCTGATCTCGAGTTCGGCCAAGGTCAAGGCGACCGGGCCGTTTGTCCGGGTGGCGGGCAGGGCTTCCGGCCGCCATTCCGGGTACTCCCGAAAAAAGGGATTCGCCACGGTGACAAAACCGAGCTCCTCGCCCGCGTCATCGACGACAGTAACCCGGAAGTTCTTCTGCCGGCGGGGGAAGGCGGAAAGCCGGAAGCCGGTCACGTCACTGCCCCCGAAATCTTCACGGGCGTCGCTTTCAGGCATGCGAAAATCCTCCTGATCGAGAGCCGCCACGTGCGGGATGCTGCCTGCCCCTTTGGTTCTGACCAGAGAAATCCAAACGAAGTCGCGGTCGTCATCCATCGCTCTGGCGCCGAGCACCAAAGGCGCGGGCAACTTGCCAGCCCACTGGTTCGGAAGCAGGTCGCGCAGGAGCTTGAAGTAGAACGATTCGTGGTTGACCCGGTTGGTGCCGGCGGTCGCGGCGAGCAGGCGGTACTCGGTTCCGTCCGGCAGCCGGATGGCCGTCTGCCCCATCGTCGGGACCGCCGTCCCCAGCAACCCGCAGGCGATTGCCCATGCAGCCAGCCTGTCCGCGAACCGGCTCCACAACAGGCATGGTGGGGCGAGCGTCCTCGCGAGCCGTCCCGATGAACTCATCGTGGCGGGCAGGCAGGGTGACAGGTTTACGGACTGGAATCCCGCTCTTTCTTGCCCCGCGCCGCCGCGATCAGCCAGACCGCTCCGCCGCACAAACCGAGGAGCCACGTGGAAGGCTCCGGGGCAGGATAGACCTTGAGCCCGGTAAACCCGGAGAGGGCCACCGCAGGTCCTGGCGGCGATCCCGCACCGCCGGTGGGATTCTGGAAGGAACCCGACTCGCCGATCGCCAGGAGCGAACTTCCCGAAGCCAAAGCCGCTTCGTAACTGCTGTAGGTCGAGCCATGGGACCACGCCCGCACCAGGAACGTCCCGGAAGCGCCCGCGGGCGTGCCGGTGCCGGTGGTCCGGGTGCCGCCGCTGAATCGTCCGGCGACGGGGGCGATCGGCACGGCCGCGCCGAGTTGTTCGAACGAGCTGGTGGCGGGGTTCAACCAGTAAAGGGCCACGCGAAAATCGGCGAAGTCGCCCGTCGTCCCGGTCGGCACCGGCTGGCCATGCAACGCAGGTGGCCCACCCCGTGAGGTGTCGAACGTCACCAGGGTCGAGGACGTGTTGGCAAAGGTGACGGTGCCCTGGGCCAGGGCGGCCGAGGCGCCGAGCGCGAGGAATGATATCAAAGCCAATCCGGCTTTGAGCTTGGAATGGTCCTTGAGACGGATAGCCACGGAACTGACATCGCATGGGCTCATTGCTTGGCTGGTTCAAGGTTGAACTGCGACTCGGAAGAACCGGAAACTGGCATCCGGATCATGAGGAATGGTGACCTGGGTGGACTCGGCCGTCGAATCAATGAGCATGAGCACGGCCCACGAAAGGAGGTCCGGTGATGCCTCCAAGCGATAGCGCCGACGAACTTCTCCATGAATTACAAACTCGAGTTCTCCGAATCTCGCGATTCGCAGTTCGGCCAAGACCGGGGGCATCGGAGGAACTCTGCTTACACACACGACGAAGGTGCTGGTACTCCCGAGATTGGGTTCGCCACTGTCGGTCACCCTAGCAACAACATTATTGGTGGTTGGCGCCTGAAGTTCGGAAGGAGTCCAGAGGAGTCGTCCGGTGGTGGGGTCAATACTCATCCCCTCGGGGCCTTCGACCAAGCCGAAGGTGAGCCGGTTGGTGGGCAGATCCGCATCGGTCGCGGCCAGGGTGAGGTCGAGGGTAGTGAGTTCGGCGATGTCCTGGTCCGGGATCGCGGCCAGAACGGGGGCGACATTGACTTCGCGCACCACGACCTCGAAATCGTTGGTCGCACTGAGGGCCGGGATGCCGCCGTCGGTCACGCGGACCCGCACGGTGTTGGTGCTGGGTCCCTGAGCTTCAGAAGGGGTCCACAGGAGTCCTCCGGTGGTGGGATCGACGG
>CAZVRY010000278.1:0-9022 GCA_964629545.1 uncultured Verrucomicrobiota bacterium
GCTGGCAACGGTTGGGGGGAGGGACGGGGTGAGGGGTGACGGTTCATGGAGAGTGGGGGGGGACGGCCTCCCGCGCCGGCGAATCTGCTTGCCCACGTTTTTCCCCCCGCCCTATCGTGACCCCACGGTTGCCCCCATAGCTCAAATGGATAGAGCGGCGGTTTCCTAAACCGTTGATCCCTGTTCAATTCAGGGTGGGGGTACCAACTTGCGGAACCGCCCATTTTCCAACGGCTTTCGCGGCTTCTCATGCTCTCCAGAAGCCCAATCGGCGACGTGTGAAAGGCACCTTTGCCCACGATTTTGCCCAAGCCTACCGGCGCAACAACGTGCAACCACGTTCTTACGAGGCAGGGCGAAGGCAGAGAGATTGTCTCATCATGGCGGGGACCGAATTTGAGCGCGGGATTATCAGGGAGCGCGTCAACGCCGGTCTGGCGGCTGCCAAGGCCCGTGGCGTTCAGCTTGGTCGCCCGGCACCCATCGATGCCCGCGCCACTGAAATCAGAAGGCTGAAAGCCAAGGGACTTGGCCTCCGGACCATCGCCCGCCAGTTGAAGATGCCGCCATCCAGCGTCCACCAAGCATTGAGCATCGCGGCGTGATCGGGAAGCGTTTGGGCTGAGCGCCAGCCCCAAGCGGTTGAATTTACCGCCCTCATCCCGTCGAGGGCAGTGCGGCGGCAGGATTCCCGGCGCTTGCCGGTGTCGCCAGTCGTGCTTTAAGGTGCTGGGTGAGTTGGACATCAAGCGGGCGGAGGTCGTGCAGAAGTGGCAGGCACGGACGAAGAACAACCCAGACCTGTTTTACGAAGTACGGCCCAAAGACGAAGATTTGCCGAAGGTGCGCGTGAGCCGTGAGACGGACTACCGCGTAGGCGACATGGTGCCGTGGGTGGCGGTGGAGAAGGACCTGTTCGGCGAGATTCTCGACGGTGGTCGTGTCGGAGTTTTGCATTAGACAGGAGATTCCCCCGGACATGTTGCGCTGTTGCGTCGTCCTCCCGTTCAACTGGGACGATGCACGGCGAGCAGCGAAACTCGACTGGAAACGCCTGCAACCTGCTGACGTGAAGCGCGACGCGCTCAAGGACGACATCAAGATCATCGCGCAGGCGACGAGGATTGACGCTGAGTTCGTCATCACCAACACCCTCAAGGACCATCACAGCCGCGTCGGATTCCTCCTGGCACTCCACGGCGGGAGGTTCGTGAAGAGCCGTCCGCTCTGAGCGGACCGGTGGTTTGCGGTTTCTGGGGCTTCATTCAGCCCAATTTGGCCTGAAAACCAGGTTTGTCGGACCCGTAACCAGTTGGAATGTAATGGACTAACCCGCGTGCTTGAAAATGCAAACGGTGCCTTTTAGTTTTCAAGGAAGTCATTTTGGCCATGATTCAACGAACACACTATCTGGAAACGATCCGCGAGCGGCTGAAGCGCTTCCCGGTGGTTTCCGTGCTTGGACCGAGACAAGTCGGCAAAACGACACTGGCGCAGCAGATCGCCGGAGAACGGCCAAGTCACTTCTTCGATTTGGAGGACGTCGATGCGCAGGCACGGCTGGCAGAACCGAAGGTGGCGCTGGAGCGGTTGACCGGGTTGGTGGTGCTGGACGAAGTGCAGCGGATGCCGGAATTGTTTGCTCTGCTGCGCGTGCTGGCTGATCGCAAGCCGGTGAAGGCGCGGTTCCTCCTGACGGGGAGCGCGTCACCAGCGCTGGTGCGCGGGGTGTCGGAATCGTTGGCGGGCCGGGTGGCGCTGGTGGGTGTGTCCGGGTTTAGTCTAGCGGAAGTGGGGGAGGGCGAGTGGCGCAAGTTGTGGTGGCGGGGTGGATTCCCACTGGCGTATCTGGCGGACACGGACCCGGCCAGCCGCGAGTGGCAGGAGGAATTTGTGGGCACCCTGCTGGAGCGGGATATGCCGCAACTGGGTATCACCATCCCGGCGGCGGCGCTGCGGCGGTTCTGGACGATGCTGACGCACTACCACGCGCAGGTGTGGAAAGGATCGGAACTGGCGCGTTCGATGGGCGCTTCGGAGCCGACGATGCGCAAGTATCTGGACATCCTGAGTTCGGCCTTCATGGTGCGGCAGCTTGCGCCGTGGCACGAGAACCTGAGCAAGCGTCAGGTGAAGTCGCCGAAGGTTTACCTGCGGGATTCGGGACTGCTCCATTGCCTGCTGCGGCTGGCGGCCTTTGCCGATTTGGAAGCGCATCCAAAACTGGGGGCATCGTGGGAGGGCTTTGCACTCGAGCAGGTGCTGCACATCACCGGCGACCGGGACGCCTACTTCTGGGCCACGCACGGTGGGGCGGAACTGGACCTGATGGTGAACTGGCAGGGCCGGCGCTACGGCTTCGAGTTCAAGTATGGCGATGCGCCGTCGATGACGAAATCCATGCACACGGCACTGCACGATTTGAAATTGGAGCGGCTGTTCGTGATGCACCCCGGTAAAGACTCCTACGAGATGAACGACCAGACCGAAGCCGTGGGCATTGCTGATCTACGGGCACGGCTGGCCAGTGAATAATCGTAACCGCTTCGCTGGAACAGCGAGTCGTCCGCGTTTCCTCTCGCCCTGTTGAGAGGCGCTGGGACGACCGCCGCCGGGACTGGGCCAGAGACGATCGCGGACACGGTCGCAACTAGCCCGGAGGAACCCAGGGATCGTGGACCCCACCGCCTCACGCCAGCCGCCCGGGGAGAACCCGAAGTCCCGGCCCCGGGCGGTTTGGCTTTGGGAGGCGTGGTGGCGGACGGTAACGCGCACCCTCACGGCCGTCCTGGTCCACCCTCACTCCGTCGGCACCGCATCGGTCCTGTGCATCTCGATGTCCAGGTTGATTCTCAGGATCGCCCTCCAAGCCGCTAGCTGCACTTCGCGCATTTCTTCCGGGAGGTCGAGCAATCGCTTCAAGACCGGCAGCGCGTTGCTGGCCAGGCAGCCGTATTGCCCGATCGCGGAGATGTGCAGCGCGAGCGCGGGGCCGGGCGGCGGCCTTGGACGATCCAGCGGAGAGAACGTGGTTGTCCCGCTCCACTGGTGGTCGGCACGAGGGGGCGGCTTCGCGGCGGATATCCGGTCGAGGAGTAGGGGCAGCACTCGGTCGGCAGGGGCACCCACTGAGGCAAGAGCCAGAGCGGCGCAACCCGCCAGAGTCGCGTCCATCGAGTCCAGGCAGTTCAGCAGGAGCGGCGCCGCTCCAGAGGCATTCGTGCCGAAGGTCGCCAGGGCGAGAACAGCCATGATTCGAGTCTCCGCCGGGCCGCGTCCGTTCCGATCGAGGCGGAGAATACTGAACACTTTGGTCAGACTCAGGATGTCCCAGGGCCTTGCTGGACGGATGTAGCGCAAGGACATAATCGCCCACTTCGCACTGTCGGGATCCTGGAGCAATGGAATGAGCATCGGGATCGCCCCGGCTGCCTTGGGCCCCAAGGTTTGAAAGCACGCGGCGGCCTGCCGTTGCCGTTGCTCGGCCTCACTCGCCGATCGCCGGGTGAACGACCGGAAGAACCCATGCCTGGCGGCCAACCCCCGAAGCCAGGCGTCAACCTTCGACGTGTAACCGCGAGTCTGGAGCATCTCGACCAACAGGGGGAAGGCATTCGTGCCGACGGCTGAGATCGCTTCCGTGGCCGTCGGGTCCGGATACCACCCAACCAGATCCAGGCAACTTGGGCCGCCAAGGTCTTTGATGTACGCGATCCCTTGGAACTGGTAACTCGCCAGGTACTCACTCAACCGCTTGCCTTGGTAGACCGGATCCGCTGGCCGGGAGAGGAGGAGGAGGACAGCAACGAGCGCGACGCCCACGACCGCCACCACCCTGCCGCCCCAGAGTTTCATGGGGAGACGCTACCAGCACCCCGGAGGACGAGCAATCACGGCGGAGGGTGCTGGTCGGAGGCGCCCTGCCCGCACCGGATCCGCCCCCATCCCATGCCCCCGTGCCGGTGCTGGACCGAGTTCACCGGTCGCTGGTCCTGCGCCGTGCATCCCGCAAGGGTGCCGGGATGATGGTAACAATCCGCAAGCGGCTGAAGCGCTTCCCGGTGGTTTCCGTGCTTGGACCGAGACAAGTCGGCAAAACGACGCTGGCGCAGCAGATCGCCGGATTGAACCCCTGAACCGAAGCGATTCCCCTTCCCGTGGGCCATTCTCCAAGACCGAAACGGCCGTGTCTGGGCCGGAGCCGATGGCGGCTTTGAGCCGCCTGGCGTTCGAACCGCGCGACACTCCTTCGGCCATGGCCGCACCATCAGGACGGGAGGCGGCGCCGCAGTTCACCACCTTTTCGGAATCCGGCGGCCTCTCGAAGAACGCCGTCCGGGCTCTGGCTGAAGACCGCGACGGATCGCTCTGGATCGGTACGGGCAAGACGGAAATCCTCGAACTCCTGGCCCGCGGCCATCTCTACAAAGAGATCGCGCACACCCTCGGTATCAGCCCCCAAACCGTCAACGGCCACATCAAGAGCATTTGCGAGAAACTCCACGGCCACTCCCTCGGCCAGGCGGTCGCCGCCTGAATGCCGCGGTGAAGGGCGATGCTCACGCCGTGGCGGCGAGGGAGTTCTGCCGCCCAGTCACCCGCCGTGCGCCGGTCGTCACGGACTTCGCCCCCGGGCACAACCCGACTTGGCGCGTGGCCCTCACCACCGCCGCGACCTTCCCCAAGCAGGTGAGGTCCTTTGGGGTTGGTCCGGAGGTCAGGTTGATAGGCCGGGCCGGGAGAGCAAGTGGTCGGGCGAGATCACCTGCACCACGAGACCATCGATCCGGCGCGCTCCTGGTTCCACCCGCTGCGGCACCACGAAATCGACCTCCCGCTGCTGATGGTCACGCCAGAACATCACCTTGGCCGGGTCTTCGACACTCAACAGCGCGGCCAGCACCAGATGCTCCCAGAGCGAACCGCAGTCCTCGGGACGCACCTGGTCCCACCCCCGCGCGTCGCAGATGAACCCGGTGTCGAACGCGTAAGCCTTCGGTTGATGGGTCCATTCCCTTGCCTTGCCCGCGTGGTAAGGACGCAGCAGGTGAATCGTCAGCGTGGATTCGCAGATTTCAAGATAGTGCATCACCGTCGGCCGGGAGAGCTCGGTTTGACCAGCCAGTTTCGTGATGTCCAACAGACCGCCGCTCGGGCGCAAGAGGACCTGCAGCAGCGTCATGTAGCCCGCTTTGATCTCCGCCACTGCCCTCAGCACAGTGGACGTGCCACGGGCAAGGCGCGTGGGTCGAGGACTCGCAGCGGGTAGGCGTCGGGACGGCCCCGGCGATCCCGATGGGGACGGAGTTTCCTGCCTGGACGCGCTCCGGGAAGACCCGAATCCGACTCCGCCGGGGTTGAGGGGCCGGGGTTGAGTCTTGACTCGAAACACCTTATCCATACTGTCAGCTAACGCTATGATTACTCCGCGCGCCCGACGGGGCCATTCCCTGGGATCCCAGTGGGCTGGCTTCACCTTGATCGAACTCCTGGTGGTCATTGCCATCATCGCCATCCTCGCCAGCATGCTCCTGCCGGCCCTGACCCGGGCCAAACTGAAGGGCACCAACGCCGCGTGCCTCAACAGCCTGAAGCAGTTGGGTCTGGGCTTCCACCTCTATGCCGACGACAACTCTGATCGGATGATCTATACCAACCCGACCGGGGGTCAGATCGGCAATCCCGCCGGCGGGTTTTGGCCCGGCCCCCACAACGACCGGAACCAATACGCCGATATCACCACCGGCATGGACCGGTCCACTGCCCAGCGCTACGTCGAGAACGGCATCCGCCTGGGCGCGCTCTTCAATTACGTCAAGAACCCTGCCAGCTATCATTGCCCCGGCGATGCACGCACCAAGAAGCTGGCCCCCGGGCGGGGGTGGGCTTACGACAGCTACTCGAAGGCGAACGGGATGAATGGCGGTTCCTGGCAGGACTCCAGCGCCACCGCCGGTCCCCAACCCTACTTCGAGAAGCTGAGCGCGGTGCAAAACCCCGTCGAAGCCATGGTCTTCATCGAGGAAGCCGACCCACGCGGCAACAACAAGGGCACCTGGGTCATCAATGTGAAGCCCAATCCCGGCTGGGTGGATCCCTTCGCCATCTTCCACGGCAACGTCAGCACCCTCGCGTTCGCGGACGCCCACGCCGAGAACCACACCTGGAGGGATCCCGGCGTGCTCAAGGCCGCCAAAGACTCCGGCCTTGGGCGCGAGAGCTTCTATTGGGCCGGGGCCAACGCCAACAACCGCGATTTCATGTGGGTCTACCAACGCTACAAGCACCAGAAATGGGCGCCCTTCTGACCCGCTCGGTGGCTGAGGAGCAATCCCGCGGCCGCGGGATCCCTCCCTGGCGCCGAGCCGCCGGCCCGGTGGCGCTCCCGCCAAGATCGGAAGTTATTTTTGCAGAGACCCTTAGGGAGCAACCGGCTGGCGCCGCACCACGACGAGGCCGGTCATCAGCACCAGTGCGCCTGCGCAACCCCAGCCGAACCAATCGCCCATTGCCTGGTAGAGAGTGCGTGACCGGGGCTGGGTGCGATCAGGCAGGGGAAGGCGGACCGACTGGAAACCGGGGCCGTAAATGTCTCGGCCCTCGTCCTGAAAGACCTCGCGCTTCCGACCCACCGCATCGATCCAACAGGTGAGGCCGTTATTGGTGCAACGCACCAGCGGCAGCCGGTTCTCGATCGCGCGGAACACGGCACACGCCGCGTGCTGCCATTGGGCCGCGCTCTCCCCGAACCAGCCGTTGTTGGTCAGGTTCAAGAGGAAGTCCGGGCCCTGGGCCGCCGACCGTCGGGTCACCGCGGCAAACACGTCCTCGAAGCAGATCAGGATCGCCGCACTCGCAGGCGGCTCGGCCAGGTCGAAATGCCCCGGCCCTTCCCCCGCCTGGAAGCCCTCGCCGATCGGGATCAGCCGCTTCAGAAAAGGGGCCCAGCGGGCAAAGGGGATGAACTCGCCGAAAGGAACCAAGTGTTGCTTGCGATAGGAGCCCCGCACCCGCCCGTCCGGACTCAGCAGGAAGCTGCTGTTGTAGTAGTCGGCCTCGCCGGGTTCCTCCCGGCGCGGTTCGGCGTCATCCGCCCCCAGGATCATCCAGGCCCGGTGCCCCGCCAGCAGGTTCGTGATGGCCGCGAAGTTCCCGGGATCGTAGCGCAGGAGATTGGGGACCGCCGCCTCCGGCCAAACGAGGAGATCGGGTTCCGTGGCCAGCGCGAGTTGGGAAAGCTCGATCAGCTTGCGGAAACGGTTGGTGCTCTCAGCGGCATCCCAGATCAGCCGTTGCGGGATGCTCGGCTGCACCAGCGCCGCCCGCAGCTCGCCGCGGGTGGGATAGGGACGGGTCATCTCGTGGGCGCCCCAGAGCGTGACGCCCAGGAGCACAACCAGCGGCAGCCCGGCCTCGCCAAGCCAGACCGTCCGCCGCCGAGGCGCCCGCACAATCGCCAGGAGGGCGCAGGCGAACGCCAGGCCCGTCCAGACCAGCAGGAAGGACAGGCCTGCGACCCCAGTCAGCGCCGCCAATTGAGCCAAGGGCAACACCTCGTGCAAGGATGCGCCGAGAGGATTCCAGGGAAATCCGCTGAGGAACCACCCGCGGATCGTCTCCAGGCCGGCCCACGCCGCCGCCACCGACACGGTCCAGACCAGCCGTTGACCCCAACGGAGGCCCATCAGGGGATCCAACATGCCCAGCCGGGGCCCGGGCGGGGCGAAGGCCCCTACCCCCGTGCAACTGCGCGACACCATCGCCGCCGTCCTGGAGACCCCCACCATGGCCGCCGTGTAGTAGGCTTGGGGGAGGAATACCGGGGCTTGGCGGACCGGCAACAAGTGCCAGCTAAGCCACACCCAGGCGGCCGGATAGAGCGCGAGGTAGGCAGCCAAGGCCAGCCACCCGAGGATGGCCCCGGGGAGGAATGGGATCTGCAACAGCCAGCTATGGGCGGTCAGAGCATGGACCAGTCCGGCCACGTAACCGGTGCGGAACGCCGCTCCCCCGCGCTGACCCCAGGCCACCCCCAGCAGCAACGCCGGCGTCGCCCAGGCCGCCCCTACGAAGTCCCAGCGCGGGAAGGCCAGGGTCCACACCCAGCCCGCCAGCGCTGCCCCCAACAAGCGCGGCCACTGTTCGGGAGGGATGTCGAACCGTGCCATGCCGGCCAGTGTCCCCAATGATCCCGGAAAGGCAAGGCCTCCTACTTCCGCGGCAAGGCCACCAGGCCCGTCCGCGTCAGATCGCTCACCCCGAACGGCTTCATCAGCTCGATGAACTTCTCCACCTTGTTCTCGTTGCCGGTCAGCTCGATGGTGAGACTCTTGGCCTGGACATCCACGATCTTGGCCCGGAAGATATCGGCGATCTGCATCACCTCGGCGCGGGTCTTGGAATCGACCTGGACCTTCACCAGCACCAACTCGCGGTCAATATACTCGCCATCGCGATAGTCCAGCACTCTCAGCACGTCGACCAGCTTGTTCAGTTGCTTAACGATCTGCTCCAGCGTGGCGTCGTCACCGCTGGTGACAATCGTCATGCGGGAGACGGTGGGATCCTGGGTAGGGCCGACGTTGAGCGTATCGATGTTGAAACCGCGGCCGCTGAACAGGCCGGCGATACGCGTCAGGACGCCGAACTTATTCTCGACGAGAACCGAGATGGTGTGGCGCATAAACTAGGTGCTGTGATCTGTTGGCCCGAAGCCGCCCGCCAAAAATAAACGCCCGCGTCCCCCTCGGAACAGCGGGCGGCCTGCGGGCGTACCATCCATGCCTCCGGCCGCGTCAGTCGACTACGACGACGCGAACCAGCCGGAGTGCCTCGATGGGTTTCATCGGTGACGCGGAACCTAACAAAGCCTCCCCCACACGGTCAATGACCGACTGTTGCCAAACAGCAGTCCTGCCAGGGCTGATGCATCTGGATTGGGGGAGGGGGTCACGCCGCCTGCCGGAGCGGCTGATTCAGAACCCTGCGTTGAGAACCGGCGTGCCGTGGGCTGGCCAGCCTT
>CAZVRY010000279.1:0-9010 GCA_964629545.1 uncultured Verrucomicrobiota bacterium
CAACCTGAGTCATCGCTGCGCTGGCAACGGTTGGGGGGAGGGACGGGGTGAGGGGCGACGGTTCATGGAGAGGGGTGGGGGGTGGGGGGGAGGTGTTTGCCGGGGCGGGTGGGGCGGGTGCGTCCGGCCGGGTGCTGGGGTTAGAGGGTTCGGACATGACGGCGGCCGCGGGCATTGATCCTTGGACAATGTTCGCGGAGGACCCTCACGCGGGTGGGGGAAGGGGTTGGGGTTGGTCGAGCCAGCGCCAGACGCGGAGGGTTTCGGTGATACTCCAGGCTTGGGCGTCGCAGCCGCGTTCCTGGTGGGGGGCATCGCCATCGAGGATTTCCGGGAGTTGGCCGAGGCAGCCCTGGGTGAGGAGGTGTTCTGTGCTGCCGAGGTAGCTGCGGGCGGCGGCGAGGGTGGTGGGGTTAGCGCCCCAGGCGTGGACGAGGGCTTCGCAGAAGGTGGGGAGGAGCCAGACCCAGGCGGTGCCGTTGTGATAGGCGGGTTTGCGTCGGGTGTCCTCGTCTCCCTCGTAGCGGCCGGCGTAAGGACGGGTGGGGTCATTGAGCAGTCGACCATCGGCGGCGTGGATGGGCAGGGGGGGATCGACGGGGAGGGGGGCGAGGGAGCGGAGGGCGCCGGGGACAACGAGGTAGCGGGCGGCGGCGGCGACGCATTGTTGCGCGCGCGGTCCGGTGAGTTCGCCGAGGCTTACGGCGAAGAGCATGTTGGGGCGGAGGGCATGGTCGGGGCGGGCTTGACGGGCGGTTTGTCCGCGGGGGGCGAGGAGGACGTCGGCGAGCCAACCCTTGGACTCGAGCCAGAAGAGTTCATGGAGGGAAGCTGCGGCGCGCTCGGCGAGGAGGTCCCAAGGTTCGGCGACGGGGGCGGCTTGGAGGCGGGCGAGGAGGCGGAGGAGGCGGATCCAGAGGATCTGGATTTCGATGGGGTAACCTTCCCGGGGGGTGCCCGCGGGGTGGTTGGTGTCCATCCAGGTGAAGTGGGAAGGGCTCCAGACGAGGCCGGAGGCGGGGTCGACGGTCACGCCGTTAGGGGTGCCGGCGAGGTAGCCGGCGGCGATGGATCGGAGGACGTCGGCGAGGGTTCTTCCCCTGGCGTCCACGACGGCGGAGAACGGGTCCGAGGTGAGGCTGAGCGGTGGGTGGGGTGGGGTGCTGGTTTGGGCGAGGTCCTCGCAGGCGATGCCGAACCAGAGCGGGGCATCACTGGTGTCGCGGTTGGAGGCGTTCTCGCCGTGGATGGCGTTGGGCAGGGTGCCGCGGTCCTCGAAGCGGGCGAAGGTCAAGAGGATGCGGCGGACTTCGTCGTGGTGTCCGGCGGCGAGCAATCCCCGAGCGCAGATGAGGGTATCGCGTCCCCAATCGAGGAACCAGGGATAGCCAGCGATGACGGTGCGACCTTCTCCGCGGCGGACGACGAAGTCGGCGGCGGCGTGGTGGAGGGTGGATGCGAACGACGGGTGGTGGGGAGGTGGGTTGGAGGGTTGGGGTGGGAGGGGGACGGGTTGGGTGGGGTGGCGTTGGGGTTCGGCGCTGGCGACGAGGGTGACCGGTTGGCTGGGGGAGAGGGGGAGGTCCCACCAACCCGGGCTGAAGGCATCACCTTCCCCGGTCATACCGCGGGTGGCTTCGATCGGGTGGGGGAGGTGATCTGACCATTCGGGGGATTCGTGGAACTGTCCGTGGTCGGACCAGGCGCGGAGGGCCCGGTCGTGGGCGGGTTGGAAGTCGAAGCCCGGCGGGGTGTTGAGCGGCTTGAGGTGGGATCGAAAGTGGTGATCGGCGCCGCTATTGCGTTTGGTTTCCCAATGGAAATTGCGGTCTTCGAGGTCGAGTCGGACGGTGAGGCGGACTTCGAAGGGGGTGGGGAGTTCGGTCCAGGGTCCGCCGGCGGGGAGGGGGACGCGTTCGAGGCGGAAGGCGATGGTGTTCTCGTCCGGGACCATCCAGGTGGTGAGGGCGATGCCGACGGCGCGGCCGTCGCCGGCGTTAGCGACCAGGTCCCAGCGGGCTGGGGGACCCGGGGTAAACCGGCGGAGGCCGAGGGCCTCGAGCGGGCCGATGAAGCCATCGGCGTTGGCCCAGAGGCGGATTCTCTTGATGAGGACGTGGCGGTCGACGGGGACCTCTGGGTGGAGGTTGGCGGCGAGGACGCAGTCGTATTTGGAGTGGACGCGTCCGAGGTCGACCATGATGCGGGCCATGGCGCCGCGGCGGTTGGTGAGGAGGACGAGGGCGTCGCGGAGTCGTTGGAGGGCGGGGGCGCGGGTAGTGCGCTGGTGGGCGGCGCGGATCAGCTCCTGGCCGGAGATGGCGGGGGCTGGTTGGCTGGGGGTGGGTGGGGGGCTGGGGAGGTCAGGGTAGGCTGGGCCTTCGAAGTGGGCGGGGAAGGAGGGTTCGGCGGTGAGGAAGCGGACGGTTGCGGCGATCGATCGTGTGTCCTGGGCATAGCGGTCGAGCTCAAGTTGGCAGGTGCCGTGGAGGGAGTTGGGGGGAAGGCTGGCGATGTGTCCCTGGGATGAGGGGATGCTGGCGAGGCGGGTGACGACGCCGTGGGGGGAGGTGAGGCGGGCGCGGAAGGGGGCCTCGTCTTGGATGAGGAGCCAGTGGTGGAAGGGGATGAGGGTGATGCGGGACTGGTCTGGGGATTGCCAGGTGATGACGGGGGCGTAGGCGTTTTGGGAGGTGGCCTCGGTGAGGGCGGCGACGATGCGGTCGCGGGTTTGGTGAGGGTCGAGGCGGTGGAGGGATCCCAGGAAGGCGGCGGGGTTACGCTGGGCCAGGGCGGCGAGGGCTTGCCAATCGAAAGCGCCGATGGCGGCGGGGTCGAGGATGGCGGTGAGGGCGCGGAGGGCCCAGGCGGCCAGGGCACGGGTCTGGCGGTAGGCGTCGCCGGCCAGGCCGATGGGCGTGGGTTGGGGGGCGAGGCAGTAGGCGGCGCCGGGGACGAGATGAAAGAGGAGTCGTCCGCGGGCGTGGTGTGCGGGCGAGGGTTGTCCGAGCAGGTCGACCCACTCGAGGACGGGGGGATGAGGCAGGTGGGCGAGGGTTTCCTGGGGCAGGCTGGCTTCGTGGGGGGCGGCGGGGTCGGTATTGACGAGCACGAGGGCGACGTCCTGCTGGTTGGCGGCCTGTCGGAGGAGGGCGTAGACGGGGTCGGAGGGTTCGCTGAGGCGGGTGAGACGGGCGTGGTCGAAGAAGCAGGGGTGTTGGGCGAGGAGGTGGTTGAGGCGAGCGAGTTCGTCGAGGAGGTGGTGGGGGTTGTCCCAGGCGAGACCGCGGGCCGAGTGGACATTGATTTTTTCTTGGGCGAGCCATTCGACGCCGCAGGTGAAGCCGAAGCCGCCGCTGACGCTGGTGAGGGCGGCGAGGCGGTTGCGGAGGAGGGACCAGGCGGGGCTGCGGGCGGCGAGGCGATCGTTGTCGTGGGTTTCGCTGTAATGGATGAGGGTGCCGACGCGGGTGCTTTGGAGGAGGGCGTGGTCGAGGTAGCCGGAGACCTGGAGGGGGGAGAATTCCTGGAAGAGTTCGGAGTAGGCCCACTGCATGCCGCCTTCGGTGAGGAGGGTTTCGGTGTCCTGCCAGGCGCCCCCGAGGCCTTCGAGGAGGAAGATGGTGTCGGGAAACTCCTCGCGGACGCGGGCGGTGAGGTAACGCCAGACGGGCATGGGGACTTTGTAGCCGGCGTCGCAGCGGAAGCCATCCACGCCGCGGCGGCACCAGGTGAGGAAGACGTCGCCGAGTTCGTGCCAGAGCTCGAAGTGATGGGGTTCGAGTTCGACGAGGTCCATCCAGGTATTGCCCCAGGCGCCGGGGGAGGCGAATTCTCCGTTGGGGAGGCGGCGGAACCACTCGGGGTGGTTTTCCTGGAGGGAGGAGCCCCAGCCGGTGTGGTTGATCACGAGATCGAGGAAGAGGCGGCCGCCGCGTTGGTGGACGGCCTGGGCGAGTTCCTCGAATTGTTGGATGCCGGTGGTGCGGCGGTCGAAGTCGACGAGGGCGGGGTCAATGGCGGTGAGGTCGAGCGCGGCGTAGGGGCTGCCGAAGCGGCCGTAGCGGGCGCCGGTGGTGGGGGTGGGGCTGACGGGGAGGAGGTGGAGGATGCGGCAGCCGAGGGTATCGAAGATGTGGGGGAGATGTTGTTGGAGGTCGCGGAGTTTGCCGGAGGGGGGGATGACGGTAAAGCCCTGGGCGTCGAGTTCCGCGAGGCGGCCTTCGAGGGCGGGGTCGCCGGTCGTGGCGCGGGTGCGGGAGGGGCCGAACATCCGAGGGAAGGCGCAGTAGATGAGGTTGCTGGTGCGGGCGCCGTCGGGGTGCACGCAGAGGCCGGTATCGGGTCCGATGGTCCAGTGTTGCCAGCCACGCTCATCGACGGCGAAGGCCTTGGCGGCGAAGAAGCCTGGTTCGGTGAGGGGGAGTTCGAGGGTCCAGGCATGGTCCTGGCGCCGCATGGGGAGGTCGCGCCATTCGGCGCCGGCGGTGGGTTGGGGACCTGCGGCGGCGCCGAGGATGGTTCGGTGGAGCGCGCGGCTGCGGCCGAGGTTGGTGCGCACCATGCCGCGCCAGGCGGGGGGCAAGGCCCGGCCGGAGGCCTCCTCGAGGGTGAAGACCACCGTGTCGCCAACGTAGCGGACGAGGCGGGCGCCGGTTTCGGGCCGCATGCGAAGGGAGATCATCGTGGGAGGACGGAGGGGTTAGGCAGCGAAGGCCTCGCGCAGGCGTTGGAGCCAGCGGGGGACAGCCTCCCACGGGTCTGGGGCGGCTTCGTATTCGAGGGCCACGTATCCTTGGTAGTTCGCCTCGCGCAGCAGCTTGACCAGGCGGCTCACGTCCACGGGTTCCGGTTGTCCGCCGCGGCGAGCGATCTCGACTTTGATCTGGACGTTGACCGCGTAAGGCAGGCACTGGGCGAGGTCGCCATAGGGGTCGTCGGTGCGGAAATTGCCGCTATCGAGGTTAATGCCGACCCAAGGGTTGCGGACGGCGCGGACGATGTCGAGGAGGTCGTTGGCCTGGGCCACGATGCCGCCGTGATTTTCGAGGCCGAGGTAGACGCCTTTCTGGGCGGCGTAGGCGGCGGTTTCCTCGATCGCCTCGATGCAGAGGCGTTTCGCTTCCGGGAGGGGGAGGTTACGGGCCTCGCCGGCGAAGATGCGGATGTGAGGTGCGCCCAGGAGGGCGGCGTGATCGATCCACTGTTTGACGTTGGCGATTTCGCGGTCGCGGTCGGGGCCGGCCGGGGGGGTGAAGCGATTGCCGACGGCGGTGCCGCTGAGGGCGATGCCGCGGAGGAAGGCGCGTTGTTTGACTTGGAGGAGGAACTCCGGGGTCAGGGGTTGGGGGAAGTAGTAGCTGGTGACTTCGGCGCCGTCGCACCCTTGCTGGGCGCAATAATCGACGAAGTCGAGCATGCTGATGCGACGTTGCGGGTCGCGGTGTTGGAAGGTGTCGCGGAAGGAATACGCCGCCAGGCTGAGTTTGAGACGGGCTGGGCCGGTTCGCCGGATGGGTTCGACGGCCCGGGCCGGTTGGGGGAGGAAGTGGCTGGGAAGGAGGGTCACGCTGCCGGCGGTCAGCGTGCGGGCGAGGAAGCGTCGGCGGTTCATGTGGGGCGGAGCATGGCACCTGCGGGGATGGATTTCAAACCTGGGATGAGGCGGAGCCGATGCGTCGGAGGTAGTCGAAGGTGAAGAGGCCGGAGTTATGGCCATCCGCCCAGACTGGCTGGACGGCGTAGCCGCCGACTCGGTCGATCCGGAGCAACCGGAACGACGTGGGGGTGAGGGGGCGTTCGGGGCCTTTGTGCAGTTGGCCGAGGGCATCGACTTCGCCTTGGCAGCCGGCGCAGGGACAGTGGCGGCGCAGGGTTTCGAGCCGGATGTAATCCTCGTGGCCGTCGTCCCAGCGGATGGCCAACTCCTCGCCGATCGGTTCGAGATGTAGCGGTCGCACGCGAGGAGGGTAGCGAGGGACGGAGGGATTGAGAATGCCGAAGTGGAGGGGGTGCGGGTTAGGTTCAAGTTGGGGTTCAGGGGTTTCCTGTTCGAGGTGGGGGGGGCGCGCCGGGTGAATTCGGGCGGCGCCGGCGTTGGTTTCCGCTTTCGTCCGGGCGCGGGCTATGCCAGGGTAGCTTCTGACATTTATGAAGACACAACGTGGACGAGCGGTGTGGGGTTGGGTGGTTGGCTTGGTGACGGGGTGGAGTGTGCAGGCGGCGCCGGGGCCGGGGTTGGTCAGGTCGGAGTTCATTGTCGAGAATCCGCGTTTTCCGTCGAGTCACGCCTCGACGATTGCGGAGACGCGGGAGGGGTTGGTGGCGGCCTGGTTTGGGGGCACCCACGAGCGGAATCCGGACGTGGTGATTTACCTGTCCCGGCACAACGGCCGGGAGTGGTCCGAGCCGGAGGCGGTGGCGGACGGGATTGACCGGAAGAACCATGCGCAGTTTCCGTGTTGGAATCCGGTGCTGTTCCAGCCCCGGAGCGGTCCGCTGCTCTTGTTCTACAAGGTGGGGCCGAGTCCATCGACGTGGTGGGGGATGCTGAAGACCTCGACGGACGCAGGGGCGCATTGGTCGGAAGGGAGACGGTTGCCGGGCGACATTTGGGGCCCGATTCGGAGCAAGCCGGTGGAGTTGCCGGATGGGACGCTGTTGTGCGGGTCGAGCACGGAGGACGCAGGGTGGCGGGTGCATGTGGAACGGACGAAGTCTTTGGGGCGCGGATGGACGCGGAGCAAGCCGCTGACGGGGGCGCAGGAGTATGGCTGCATACAGCCGACGATTCTGCTCTACCCCGAGGAACGGATTCAGCTGTTGTGTCGGAGCAAGTGGGGGGTGATCACGGAATGCTGGTCGACCAACCAGGGGCAGACCTGGGGGCGGATGACCAAGACCGACTTGCCCAATCCGAACAGCGGGATCGAGGCGCTGAACCTGCGGGATGGGCGGGGACTGCTGGTCTACAATCACCTGAGCCGGGGGCGCGGGGTGTTGAATGTGGCGGTGACGCGGGACGGCAGGGTGTGGGAAGCGGCGTTGGTGCTCGAACAGGAGCCAGGCAAGGAGTTTTCCTATCCGGCGGCGATCCAGACCTCGGACGGGATGGTGCATGTGACCTACACGTGGAATCGGACCCGGATCAAGCATGTGGTGTTGGATCCAATGCAGTTCCGGACCAAGGAGATGGTGAACGGCGAATGGCCGTTCTGATCGGCCTGGGGCGGGCATGATGGACGGCCTGACCGGAGCGGGGAGCGACCTGGTGCTGGCCACGCTGAATGCGCGGTATATCCACGCAGCGTTCGGGCTGCGGTGCTTGTTGGCCAACCTCGGCGAGCTTCGGCCGCGCGCGCGCCTGATGGAATTCGAGCTGACGGTGCGGCCGGCGGACGTGGTGGAGGCGGTGTTGGCGGCGAGGCCGAAGGTGGTGGGGTTGGGGGTTTACATTTGGAATGTGCGCGAGGCAACCGAGGTGGTATCGATCCTCAAACGGGTGCGCCCGGAGGTGGTGGTCGTGCTCGGGGGGCCGGAGGTGAGTTATGAGACGGATCGGCAGCCGATCTGCGCGTTGGCGGATTATGTGATCACCGGGGAGGCGGATGAGGCGTTCGCGGACCTGAGCCGGGGTTTGCTGGAGGGGAGGCGTCCGCCCGCAAAGGTGATGGCGGCATCGCTCCCGGATCTGGCCCGGGTGAGGTTGCCCTACGGGGAGTATACGGATCGCGATTTGGCCGAGCGGGTCGTCTATGTGGAGGCGTCGCGTGGGTGTCCGTTCTCCTGCGAGTTTTGCCTGTCGTCGTTGGACATCCCCGTGCGGGCCTTTCCTCTGGCGGCGTTCCTCGGCGAGATGGGGAGGTTGCTGGAGCGGGGGGCGCGGCAGTTCAAATTCGTCGATCGAACGTTCAACCTGAACCTGGGGGTGAGCCGGACAATTCTGGAGTTCTTCCTCGAGCGGATGCGGCCGGGGTTGTTCCTGCACTTCGAGATGATCCCGGACCGTCTGCCGGAGGCGCTGCGGGAGGTGATCCGGCGGTTTCCGGCCGGAAGCCTGCAGTTCGAGGTGGGCATTCAAACGTTCGACCCGGCGGTGGCGGAGCGGATTAGCCGTCGGCAGGACCTCGACCGTCTGGAGGATAATCTACGGTTCCTACGCGCGAAGACCGGGGTGCACGTGCATGCCGACTTGATCGCGGGATTGCCCGGAGAGGACCTGACGCGATTGGCGGCGGGGTTCGATCGGTTGGTAGCCTTGGGACCGGAGGAGATCCAGTTAGGGATCCTGAAACGGCTGCGGGGCACGCCGATCTCGCGTCACGACGAGGCCTGGGGGATGGTCTACAGCGAGAACCCACCCTACGAGGTGTTGAAGACGGGGCACGCGAGTTTCGAGGAGTTGCAGGGGGTGCGACGGTTCGCGCGGTATTGGGACCTGGTGGTCAACAGTGGGAATTTCCTCGAGACGGCACCCTTGATCTGGGACGGGATGGCATCCGCGTTCGGGGCGTTCTGGGAATGGAGTGAGTGGCTCTACCAGCAAGTGGGACGGCGGCATGGGATCGCGCTGTCGGATCTGGCCGAGCGGTTGTTTCAGTTCCTCACCGGACCGCGAGGGTTGGATCGGGCAAGGGTGGCGCGTGCAGTGTGGGAGGATTACCGGCGAACGGGTCGGAGCGATCGGCCCCGCTTTTTGAGCGAGCACCTGCCCGCAGCGGAAGCGATGTCGCCGGGACGGTCGCGTCGGCGGGGTTTGAAGCGTCAGGACCGGCGTTGGAACGGGGGGGCCTCATGAATTCGGGGCGAGCATGAATTGGGGGGGTGAGCCTCATGAATTCGGGGCGAACATGAAGGGGGCGGGGCGGGCGGATTGGTTGGTTCATGCTCCGCCCTGAATGCATGTGGGGTCAGTCCGGGGGGTGAGCCTCATGAATTCGGGGCGAACATGAATTTGGGGTGAGCCTCATGAATTCAGGGCGAACATGAATAAGGGCGGGTTGGACCGGGA
>CAZVRY010000280.1:0-8987 GCA_964629545.1 uncultured Verrucomicrobiota bacterium
CGTGCGCGACGACCGCGACCTGCTGCAGAACCCGAAGAAATCTGTCTTACGCCCAAGCAAGGACCCGCTCCCGGCCCGCGGGATCCGCTCGCGGGGGCCCGGACGACCGCCCCTCGCTCCCCCGGAATCATGGATCCACCGGTTCCAGCGGCACCACGTCGTGCAGCAGACTTCGGATGCGCTGGGTCAGTTGCTTCAGCTCATACGGCTTGGACAGCACCCCCACGGCGCCCAACCGCCGGGCGCTCTCGCTCACCTCCTCCAGCCCATAGCCCGTCGCAATCAGCACCCGGACCTGCGGATCCAGCGCCCGCAAGGCCTCCAAACACCGGATGCCCCCCATCCCCGGCATCCCCACATCCAAAATCACCAGGTCCGGCTTGGTGGTCACCGCCTCGAACAACGCCAACGCCTCCTCCCCGCTCCCCGCCATGCTCACGGTCCAACCCCGCCGGCTCAGAAAGCGATGCAACATCTGACGAATCGACGCCTCGTCATCCACCACCAGGATGTGCACCCCCTCCGCCGAACGCGCTTCCACCTCCTCCTCGCCCCCGAGCACCTCCTCCTCGGTCGCCACCGGCTCCGGCACCAGGCTCGGTAAATAGACCCGGAAACAAGCGCCGCGCCCGGGTTCGCTCTCGACCAAAATATGCCCCCCATGATCCCGCACAATGCCGTAAACGATCGACAACCCCAGCCCGGTCCCTTGCCCGACGGTGCGGGTGGTGAAGAAGGGATCGAAGATCCGCCCCAGCGTGCGCCGATCCATCCCGTGGCCGGTGTCCGCCACCTCCAGGAGCGCGAAGGTCCCGGGAGCGCTCTCCGGCGGCAGCTCGCGATGGCCTTCCTCGAGGTTGAGCGTGCGAATCCGCAACCGTAACGCCCCCCCCTCGGGCATCGCCTGCGAGGCGTTGGCCGCCAGGTTCAGGACCACCTGCTGGATCTGCGCCGCGTCGGCTTGCACCAGGACCGGTTGCCGCGGCAGCTCCAGTTCCAGGTTGATGGCCTTGGGCAGAATGCGCGGCAACACCCCCACCAGTTCCTCCGCCAGCTTGTTCAGATCGAGCAACTTCCGATCCGGCTTCTGCGTCCCCCGCCGACTGAACGTCAACAACTGCTCCGACAACGTGCGCCCCCGCTTGGCCGCATCCATGATCGCCTGCGTGGCGCTGGTTGCCTCCGACCCCTCGGCGTCCGCGTGCAACAGTTCCGACCAGGCCAGGATGACCTGCAGGAGATTGTTGAACTCGTGCGCAATCCCACCCGCCAGCGTCCCCACCGCCTCCAACTTCTGCGCCTCCCGATAGCGCTCCTCCAACTGCTTGCGCTGCGTCAAATCATGAGCCACGTGCACCACCTGAAATACCCGCCCATCCCGATCCGCCATCGGCGATCCCGTCACCAGCCACTCCCCCCCCGAACGGCCGTAGGGCATCTCCCGCGACTGCGCGCTGCCCGTCAGAAACGCCCGCTGCACCGGACAATCCTCGCACGGCTGCGTCCGATCCCGAAACAGCGCGTAGCACGGCCGCCCCACGATCTCCGAGAGCGGCTTGTTCAGCACATCCGACGTGAAGGCATTCGCCCGCACCACCCGGAGATCGCGGTCGAGCACCGTGACCACATCCGTAATCGCATTGAACGTTCGCTCCCAACTGTCCTGCGCCTGCCGCATGTCCTGCTCGGTCCGACGCAACTCGCGGGCCGTGTCGGCCGCCCGCAACATGGTCCGCAACCGATGCGCCTCCAACTTCCAGTCCACCGGCTTCAACGCGAAATCCGTCGCCCCCGCCTCCAGCGCCTGGTGAATCGCCTCCGCGTTGTCCCGGGCCGTCATCATGAGGATCGGCAACCCCGCCCGGGCCGGCATCCCGCGGACCTGCCGGCAACACTCGAACCCGTCCTCCCCCGGCATCATCACATCCAGGACGATCAAGTCCGGCGCCACCGCCGGCAACAACTCCAGGGCCCGACGCGCATCCGTAAACGTCTTCACTCGAAACCCCAGCGGCTCCAGTTGCGCCACCGCCGCCCCCAACGCGGTCGCATCGTCGTCAATCACCCAAATCACCCGGCCCGGAAAGATGCTCTCGGTCTTGTTCACACGCGATTCCTCATGCTCTTGCACAGCACGCTCTCGCCCCGCAAGTTCCATTCCAGGCCTCCGCCCGCGCCCGGACCGTCGCCACCGGGTCTGCATCCCCGCCCTCCGCCCCCACGTTGGGCGCCTGCCCCCAGCCCCCACCACCCTCATCGGCTCTCCTCGAATCCCCTGGCTCAACCCCCCGCCCGCGCCACCCTCACCCCCCCAGGATGTAATCCGCCGCCGCCCTCAAATCGTCGACCACCACCGCGGAACCCAACGCCCCCAACCGCGCTCGCTCCGTCGCCGCCCCATACCCGGTCCGGACCAAAATGCTCGCCCGCACGCCGGCGTTCCAACCGCACTCCACGTCAATCCACTTGTCCCCCACCATGTAGCTGGCCCCTACCTCCACCCCGAGCGCGTCCCGGGCATCAAAGAGAAAGGCCGGGGATGGCTTGCGACCCCGACTCGGCTGGTCCGGCGCTTCGGGCGCGAAGAAGATCTGGTCGATCGTCACCCCGTGCTCCCCCAACTCCGCCCGCAGCCGTGCATTCACCCGATGAAAGTCCGCCTCGGTGTAGTAGCCCCGCCCAATCCCGGACTGGTTGGTCACGATCACCAGCCGATACCCGGCCTCCTGCAACCGCCGCAGCGCCCCCGGCACCCCAGGCAACACCACCAGGTCGCGCGGATCGCCCAGGTAGCTCCGTTCCTCGTTCAGGGTCCCGTCACGGTCCAAAAAGACCGCCCGACCGCCCCGCCGCGCTGACTCAAGACCCGCCACCGAAACTCCCAAGCAATTCCGCGGGTGACACCGTGGCGGTCCCCACTTTGCCCACCACCACCCCCGCGGCATGATTCGAAAACACCGCCGCTTCCACCGGCGAGGCCCCCGCCGCAATCGCCAGCGTGAACGACGCAATCACCGTGTCCCCAGCCCCGGACACGTCGTAAACCTCCTGCGCCATCGTCGGAATATGAAACGGCTCCTGCCCCCGCTGACACAGCAACATCCCCTGGTCCCCCAACGTGATCAACAACAACGCCGGCCGCAACTCGCCCAACAGCGTCTCCGCCACCCGCCGCAAGGCCCCATCCTCCCGCGGATCCGCCCCCCGCGTCCCGTCCTCCATCCCCGCCAACTCGAAGGCCTCCTTCCGATTCGGCGTGATCAGCGAACACCCCGTCAAATCCAACCGGTGCGACGGCTTCGGGTCCACACTCAACCACACCCCGCGCTCGCGGCAGCGCCGCTTCAGGCCGTCCAACAACTCCTGCGTCACCACCCCCTTGGCATAGTCCCCCACCACCACGGCATCCGTCCGGGCCAACCCACGATCAATCGCGGCCAGAAACCGGCGCGTCATCCACGGCTCCACCGGCCCCCGCGTTTCCCGATCGACCCGCACAATCTGCTGTTGGTGCGCGATGATGCGCGTCTTCACACTCGTATGCCGCCCCGCCGCCGCGACCAGCCCCGCACCCCCGATGCCCGCCGCCGCGAGCAAACGACGCACCTCCCCCGCCGCCGCATCCTCTCCCACCGCCCCGCAGAGACTCGCCCGCGCGCCCAGCGCGGTCAGGTTCCGCGCCACGTTCGCCGCACCCCCGGGCATCGAACTCTCACGCTCGAAGTCCACCACCGGAACCGGAGCCTCCGGGGAAATCCGGGCCACCTGACCCCAGATGAATTGGTCCAGCATCACGTCGCCGACCACGACCATGCGCGCCGAGGCGCATCCGGCCAGCAACTCCTTTACCCGCTCCACCGCGATCGCTGAGTTCATGAGTCCGTAGTCCTCGTCGTTTTCTCCCGGTCCCTCCGGTCGCTCAAGACGCCGGCGCTGAGCCCGACGCCGCCCCGGCCTCGTCCAGAAAGGCCGTCAGCGGGCTCGTCGCACTCGCCTCGAACTGCGCCGCCGCCAGCCCGGTCTCGTAGGCCATCCGCCCCGCCTCCGTGGCCAGCTTGAACGCCAACGCCATCCGCGCCGGATCTGCCGCCACCGCAATGGCCGTATTCACCAACACCGCGTCCGCCCCCAACTCCATCGCCTCCGCCGCATGACTCGGCGCCCCCAACCCCGCATCCACCACCACCGGCACGGTGGCCTGCTCGATGATGACCTGGATCTGATCACGGGTCTTCAGCCCCCGATTGGACCCGATCGGCGATCCCAGCGGCATGACCGTGGCCGTTCCCACCTCCTGCAACCGCTTGGCAAGCACGGGATCCGCATTGATGTAAGGCAGCACCACGAATCCCTCCTGCACCAGGACCTCCGCCGCCTTGAACGTCTCCACCGGGTCGGGCAGCAGATACCGAGGATCCGGGTGGATCTCCAGTTTCACCCAAGGCGGCAACCCTGCCGCCCGCGCCAACCGCGCCAACCGCACCGCTTCCTCCGCGTTCATCGCCCCGCTCGTGTTCGGCAGGATCAAATACCGCTCCGGATCAATGAACTCGAGGATGTTCGCAAAGGGATCCCGCCGGCCGCTCAGATCCGCCCGCCGCAGGGCTACCGTCACCATCTCGCACCCGCTCGCCTCCATGGCCTCCACCATCCGCTCCGGCGCGGCAAACTTGCCCGTCCCCAAAATCAGCCGCGACCGCAAGGTCCGCCCTGCGATCGTGAGTGGTCGAATCTCAGTCAACATGCCCCGCCAGCATAAGCGCGCCCCTCCAACCCTGTCGAGGGCCCCGCCCTGATTTATGATTTATGATTTATGATTTATGATTTTGGGGACCCCGCATAGACCTCCCACCCTCTCCTCCCCATCCCGCCCCCAACGCTGCTCCTGATCCCACCCCTGATCGTAATCTTATCCCCTCCCCCAATCCGCCGTGCGCAACCCACATAACTCCCTCGCCTCCGTCGGACGGAGGAGAGGGTCGGGGAGAGGAGGCCCCCCCTGCATAGACCTCCCCCGATCTCTCTCTCCTTCTCCTGCTCCCAATCTCAAACCCCTCGCCAACCCGATCCCCCCGTGCCAAACTCCGCCATGAACGCGCGTCCATCCGGTCGGCGCGGCCGCCAACTGGTGGCCCTTGCCCTCCTGCTGGTCCTGCCGTTGGCCATGTTCCGCTGGTTCGAACACGCTCAAGTCTACCACCCCACCGCCCGCTGGGACGCCTCCCCCGACGCGTTGGGCCTTCCCGGGCAGGCCGTGGAGTTCGCGACCGACGATGGCGTCCGCCTCAGCGCGTGGTATTTCCCGGCTCGACCGGCCCCGGACGGAGCGCGGTTGGCGGTCCTGTTCTGCCACGGCAATGGCGGGAACATCAGCCACCGCCTCGATTATTACGGCCTCCTCTGCAACCTGGGCCTCACCGTGCTCGCGTTCGATTACCGCGGCTACGGCCGCAGCCCCGGGCGCCCCTCCGAACCAGGCACCTATCGGGACGCCGAAGCCGCCCTGCGCTGGCTTGGTCACCAAGGGTTCGCTCCCTCCAACGTGGTTGCCCTGGGAGAATCCCTCGGCGGCGGCATCGCCTCTCATCTCGCCACGCAGGCCCCGCTCGCCGGCCTCATCCTCCACAGCACCTTCACCAGCATCCCCGACCTCGGCGCCGAACTGTTCCCCTGGCTTCCCGTCCGCACCCTCGCCCGCATCCGCTACGATACCCTCGCCCGACTCCCCCACATTCGCGCGCCCGTCCTCCTGTTGCACAGCCGGGACGATCGCCTGATCGATTTCCGCCACGCGGAGCGCAACTTTGCCGCGGCCAACCCCCCCAAATCCCTGCGCGAGGTGCCCGGCGATCATAACGACCAACCCGCCTGCGACCTCGCCCGTTTCGAAACCCTGATCGGCGAATTCCTGGGCCGCCATCCCTCGGCTTCCGTGGGAACGAATCGCCCGTGAGTGCACCGGGGCCGAGGGCCGTCCGGGCTTGGTCGCGCGATCCGAGGAAAGGGCGGGTTTCCCCTTGGAACCTCCGGGTCGCGTGCTAGTCTGCCGCCCATGGCGCGCAAGGCGACTTCGGCCGAGCCTCACGAGCACGGCGTCGGCGATGTGGTCGGGCTGATCCTCATCAGCCTGGCCTTGCTCCTTCTGGTTGCGCTGTTCTCCTACGAGCGGGCCGACATCCCGCTGAACAGCATGCCCCCCAATCGTCCCGCCCACAATTGGATCGGACCGCTCGGGGCGTGGCTGGCCTACGGGGTCTTCTTTGGCAGCGGGGCCGCCGGCTACTTGCTCCCCCCCCTCCTGTTCGGCTTCGGCTTGGCTTACCTGGTCGACGCCCTCAAACACCTTCGGCGCTGCTGGCATTGGGCCGCGCTCCTCCTCCTCGCGTTCGTCGGCTTGCTCGACCAACACTCGGCCCACTTCAGCGCCTTCAAGGCGAACCTCGACTCCGGCAGTGCCGGCGGCTTCATCGGCCTGACCATCAACAACCTCCTCTTCGACTACTGCGGCAAGGTCGGTGCCACCATCATCTTCCTTACCCTCTGGCTCATCAGCCTCCTCTACCTCACCAATTTCCACCTCGCCCACCTCTGGCGCCAATGGTCCTCCCGCTCCCCTTTCCCGCCCCGCAGCGATGAGTCCGACCTCGAACGCCGCACCCGCGAACTCGAGGACGAAGCCCGCCGTCTCCAACTCGAAGTCGAAAAGGCCAGCCGCGGGGAACCGCCACCCGGCCCCAAGCCGGGCAAGCCCGACAAGGATACCCCGCCCAAACCCGCAGGCGTCGGACCCGACCTCCTCCCCGTCCCGGAACCCACCGTCCGCGACCTCAGCGTCCCCCAACTGAAGACCGCCCGCCCCTCCAAACCCAAACCCCCCGAACCGGTTCCTCCGTCGACCCCAGCCGATCGTCCCGTCCTCGAAGGCGAAGTAATCTCCGCCCGCGAAATCGCCGCCGCCACCAGCGCCACCATCCTCGGCCGATCCCAGCCCCCACCTCCGCCCTCCCCCCCAACCCTCGCCCCCGAGCCCCCCACCCCCGCACCCCCGGCGACCCTTCCCACTCCCCCCTCCCCTCCCGCCGGCGAGGCCGCCCCAGCCGACCCCGCCGGCGAGCCGGCCCTCCCTCCACCCGCCGAACCCGCCCCACTCCCCGCCCCGCCGAAACCCAAATCGACCCCCAGAAAACCCAAGCCCGTCGCCGTCGCCGCCTCCCCTCAGATCAAGAACTACCAACTGCCCCCCATCGACCTCCTCAACCCTCCCGATCTCACCATCAAACCCACCGAAACCAAAGAGGAGTTGATGGCCAATGCCCGGCTCATGCAGCAGACCCTCGCCCAGTTCGATATCGAGGTCGCGCTGGGCGATATCACCAAAGGCCCCACCATCACCCGCTACGAACTCCACCCTGCCCCTGGCGTGAAGCTCGAGAAAATCACCGGCCTGACCAACAACATCGCCGCCGCCCTCAAGGCCGAACGCATCAATATCCTCGCCCCCGTCCCCGGCAAGAGTTCCGTCGGCGTCGAAGTCCCCAATGCCGTCAAGACCAAGGTCATCATGCGCGACATGCTCGAGTCCGAGGAGTGGCTGCGCGCGAAGGCCCGCATCCCCCTCGCCCTCGGCAAAGACGTCTACGGCCACCCCATCGTGGCCGACCTGGCCGAAATGCCCCACCTCCTCATCGCCGGCAGCACGGGCTCCGGCAAGTCCGTCTGCATCAACTCCATCATCGCCTCCCTCCTCTACCGCTTCTCCCCCGACCAGGTCCGCTTCGTCATGATCGATCCCAAAGTGGTCGAACTCCAACAATACAACGTCCTCCCCCACCTCGTCGTCCCCGTCGTCACCGACCCGAAAAAGGTCATCCTCGCCCTCCGCTGGGTCGTCAGCGAAATGGAGAAACGCTACCAAATCTTCGCCCGCGTCGGCGTCCGCAACATCAGCTCCTTCAACTCCCGCCCCAAAGACAAACCCCTGGCCAAACGCGAACCCGAACTCCCCCTCACCACCCGCAAAGAAAAAATCGAGCCCGGCGCCGATGGCTTCGCGGTCGAACTCGACGAGGAAATGGTCGCCGCCCCCGAGGAAGACATCGTCATCCCCGAGAAACTCAGCTACATCGTCGTGATCATCGACGAATTGGCGGACCTCATGCTGGTCGCCCCCGCCGACGTCGAAATGGCCATCGCGCGCATCACCCAAATGGCCCGCGCCGCCGGCATCCACTGCATCGTCGCCACCCAGCGCCCCAGCGTCGATGTCATCACCGGCGTCATCAAAGCCAATATCCCCGCCCGCATCGCCTTCCAGGTCGCCGCCAAGGTCGACTCGCGCACCATCCTCGATGCCATGGGCGCCGATAAACTCCTCGGCAAAGGCGATATGCTCTACCTGCCCCCAGGCTCCGCCCGACTCATCCGCGCCCAAGGCGCCCTCGTCACCGACCACGAAATCCAAGCCATCGTCGATTTCATCGCTCCCCAAGGCAAACCCAGCTACGAGGTCGAAATCCACCAGCAACTCTCCAAACCCACCTCCGACCTCGAGGGCGATGCCGCCGAGGAAGACGAAGACCTCATCGATCAGTGCATCGAGGTCATCCGGAGCGAGCAAAAAGCCAGCGTCTCCCTCCTCCAACGACGCCTTCGCCTTGGCTACACCCGCGCCGCGCGCATCATGGACGAACTCGAACAACGCGGCATCGTCGGCCCCTCCAGGGGCGCCGAGCCCCGCGACATCCTCCTCGACCTCGATTCCCCCGCAGGCCCCTCCTGACCCCGCCCCCCCCAATCCCCAATCCGCCATCCGCCATCCCCATCACTCCCTCGCCTCCGTCGGACGGAGCACAGGGTCGGGCCTTCGTCCGCTGAAGCGGTTTCGTCCGCGCAAGCGGGGAGAGGGGCGAACAATGGGGTCAAGTCACAATAGGTGATTTTGGTGAAAACTGGGGGGTTTTTCAGCGGGTTGGGATGGGCGTCGGGGT
>CAZVRY010000281.1:0-8966 GCA_964629545.1 uncultured Verrucomicrobiota bacterium
TGCCCACCCCCTGAATCCGCTCCCCCTCCTTGCCCCCCACAAAACCCGCCGCCGTCCGCGCCACCAACGCCGCCAACGCCACCTTGTCCGTCCGCGTCTCCGGAACCCCCAACGTCCCCCCCACCGAAACCATCCGCGGCAACGCGACCATCTCGTCACCCGCTCCCCCCTCCGCCGCCAGGAGCCGCGCCTTCTGCGCCAATGATCGACGCAACCTCACATCCACCCCCAAATTCAGCGGCGAGTCCATCAGAGGATCGTGAATCGGAATCGCACCCGAGAGTTCGCCCGCAAACACCTCGCTCAACACGTTCACCTCCCGCAACCGCACCTGCCCCTCGCCCAAATCGACCTTCGTGTTCATCGTGGTCACTGGCGATTGCATCAGCTCCGGCACCCCCAGGAACGCCGCCAACAACTGAAGGTTGATGGGGATGAACCAGATTTTGGCCTTCGACTTGATCACCTGCACGTTTGCGTTTGTGTAAACAAAGTCCAGCTTGCCCGCCAACGACCGCCGCAAACTCGCTCCGGTCAACCCCGACCCTCTCACCTTCGCATCCAGCACCACCTGACCATCATAGTTGCCAATCGACGTTACCGCCTCGGGAAAGAAGCTCCGTGCCAAAGGCTCAAAGGGCACCCGGTCCGCCGCCACCGCCACATCGTAGGTCCACCCCTTCACCCCCAGATCGACCTTGGCCGTCCCCTGGATGGGTGCCCCGTTTAACCCCAAAGCCCAAGGTCCCACCTCCACCACCCCCCCTTTAACCCGAACCTGAGCAACCAAATTGCTGGCCACCAACTCCCGCAAGTAGAGGCGCCCCACCCGTGTCTCCACTTCCAAGGGGTCCAACGGCAAAGCCATCGGCTCCGGTTCCGCCTCCGCCTCCGCCCCTGCCGGCGCCGTCCCGGACCTCCCCCCCACCTGCCCCTCGCCCAGCCCCGTCCCCCCCATATACAAATCGTAATACGGCGTCACATCCAACCCATCCGACCTCACCGCCAAGGTCGAGAGCGAGGCATTCGTGGCGGCCATGTCCAACCTCCCGCTTACCTCCACCCGGTTCGACGCCCTCGCCGTCGGAGCCAATCCCAACACCACCCGCTTCAGGTCAATCACGGAACCTGCCATCCCCCCCTCCAACTGCACCTCCAACCCCAACGGACGCTCCAACCGCCGCCCTCCCCCATCGACCGTCACCACGTTGGTCAGACTCATCGCCAACGCCAACTGTGTCGTCCCTTGGGCCGTCACCTTCGCCGTCCCTTCCCCGTTCAACGCCGCGCTCGCCAGCACGTGCGGCGCTAACCACGGGGCCAGCACGGGCGCTAACACCCCCTCATTCACCCCCTCCACCTTGAATGTCCCCTCCCCCACCCCCTTCACCGGGTCCAACCGACCGCTCGCCACCACCGTCCCACAGGGCACCTCGCCCCCTCGATCCCCCCCCGACGTCAACATCCTTACGACCAACCGGTTCAGCGTCGTCCCCCCATCCCTCCACCCACCATCCAACTCGAACTTCATGTTCAGCGGCAACGACGGAATCCGCCCGGCCGGGTCCGTAACCCGTAACGACCCCACGCTCACCTCCGCCTTCAACCCCGACCCGCCCGCAGCGTCGTAACTCCCCTGCCCCGATGCACTCACTACCACCGAATCCAGGGTCATCCCCTCTAGATACGGCCGCACGATGGGCAGCAACGCCTTCTGATTCAACCCCATGACCTGATAGCTGAATTCCCCCTTCCGCTGCTCCACTTCGTAGCGCCCCGCAACCTCCGCGCTGCCTATCCGCTCGAACCCCTCCCGCAACGCCACCCCCGCTCGATTCACCTTCCACAACCCTTCCCGCCACTCCGTGTCCCAGTCCAGGTTCACCTGCAACTGCTCCGCCACGTAGTCCCCCCAGCGCGCCGACAGTCCGCTCACCACCGCCGTCCCCGACACATTGGTCTGCCCGGATCTCTGCCCGTACATCGCGCTGCCCTTCAACACCCCAGCCGTCAGCACCCCGTTCGTCAAACCCGCCAGCGACCAACACTCCGGCAACGCCGCCTCCACCGCCACCTGGAACCCCGGCACCGCCTCCCTCAAATCGTAACTCGCTTTGCCCCCCACACTCACCAGGGTTCGATTCGAACGGCTCAACGCCATGGCATACCGATCCACAGTCACCAGTCGGAATTCGTCCACCGACCCGACCATCTCACAAGTCACCCCCGCCTCCGTGACTCGAACCCCCCCAGCCACCGCCGTGAGGTCGCTAACCTGACTCTTTAAATCCCAACGCAACCGCTGACCGTCTTGCTCCGCCACCACCCCCAACTGAAGGTCAACCCACCCCGTCGGCGCCCACCCCCCCACCAACGGGCGCCAGTCCGCCAAATTCAACCGCCGCAAACCGAACTGAAACGCCGACTCGCGAAAACCCGCCACCTTCTCGCCCCAAGCCACAGTCATCGGCCGATCCAACCCCGCCCGCGCCACTTCCTCTGACCCTTGCCGCGCCAACAACGACAACTTCTGCACTACCGCACCCCCCTCCACCAGGTTCACCGTCACCTGATAGTCCAAGTCCGCCTCGATCGATGGCGTCGTGAAGGTCCCCTGCCGCACACTAACCTCCCGGCCACTCCATTGCCCCTTCGCCGCCACCACCCCCCCTCCCTGCCCCACATCCACCATGTTCGTCCCTCCCAGCTTCGTCCCCACGAAATCCAACCCCATCGGCGCACCCACCAGATTCAGGACCTGCCGGTCCAAGTCCGTCACCTCAACCCTCAATCGCCCTTCCGCCTTCGCCCAGTCCATCGGGCCGCTCACGCGCAACCGCCCCAATGCCTTCCCTCCTTGCTCAAATCGCATCACCACATCGCGGGCCTCCGTCGGCACCAAATCGCAGTCAAAGGTCAACGCCAACGACCGCGCTTCATTAAAAGCACCCTCCGCCCTGTCCACCTCCACCCGCAACGTCCCCAGCACTTCCGGTTCCCACCCAGCCCCGAGCTTCAACCCGAACCCACCCTTGCCCCGAGCCTGGAGAAGGTCCGCACCACCCGGGCGAAAAACCTCGAAGCGCAACCCCAAATCCACCGACAGCTTCCCTGGCTCGCCCGTCACCAGTTGATCCAACGTCAGGTCCAACGGCGCTGCCACCACCTCCGTCCGCCCCTCCTTCCCTTCCTGGACCACCCGCACCCTCGCCTGCCGCACACCAAGGTTGCGCAACGCCAACCGCACCGGCTTCACCTGCTCCGCCTTGGCGGTCGTCTCAGGCCCTCCCCCCAACGCCCCCAACACCGGATCCAGATTGCTGACCCCATCCCGCCCCATCACCAACGTGACCACCGGATCGACCAAGGTCAATTCCTCCACCGCCATCGTACCCCCGAGAATCTGCCCCAACCGGTAGCGAACCCGCACCTCCCCCACCGTCAACAAAGGCTCCGGCCCCGTCGTCTCTACCCGTAACCCTCGAACCACCAACCGCGACCACGGACTCAACGACACCTCCGATGCCGTCACCACCGCCCCCACCGCTGCCCCTACCCGAGGCAACACCCAGGTCCGCAGAAACCACCCGCTCGTAACCAGGAAATACGCCGCCACCAACCCCACCACCGCCAACCCGGCCAGCCACCCCAGTTTGCGCCGAAAAGGCATCCGCCGATGCGGCCGCCGTACTTGTTGTTGCTCAGCCATACGATGACCCCTTGAGCCAGCCTAGCCCACGCCCCCCTCCAACCAGGCCACGTAATCACCAATCCCCTCCGCCGGCCCATACTGCGGCTCAAATCCCAATTCGCTCTGCGCCCGCGTCATATCCGCCTCCGTGTGGGGTTGGTAAAATGAATACGGATTGTCAAAATACTCAGGCTCCCACGCAGTCCCCAAACCCCTATTCAAAGCCCCAATCACGTCGTTGAAAGAAAAAGCCCTCCCCGACCCGCAGTTGTAAACCGTGCTCCGCGGCGCCCCCAGCGCCTGCATCGTCATCGCCACCACGTCCTTCACGTAGACAAAGTCCCGCTTCTGCTCCCCAAACTTGAATACGCGCGGACGCTGCCCCGCCTTCATCTGCCGGTATAACTGGTAAACCATGCTTGCCGCCGCCCCCTTGTGCGACTCCCCCGGCCCGTAAACGTTGAAATACCGCACCCCCACGATCCGCCAGGAGGACGACCGCGCCGCACACATGCGCGCCAGATTGTCCAATTGCACCTTGGAAAACGCATACACGTTGGCCGGCGCCGGCAACTCTTCCTCCCCCATCCGCGCCGCCCCCGCCACCACCCCATAGGTCGCCGCGGATGACGCATACACCACAGGCGTCGAAGCCGGCTCCGCAAACTCCAACAGCCTCCGAAACCCCTCCACATTGTCGTGAACCTGCCGCCGTTGATCGTGATCCGTCGTGTCCGTAATCGACGCCTCGTGAAAAATAGCGTCAAACACATGGTCCCGAAACTGTGCCCCCCAATCCAAACGGGACACATCCGCCGCCACCAAATCCCCACGAAACCCACGCAGGTTCCGAAAATCCCCAGACCGAAAATCATCCACCACCACAATCCTGGCTTGAGGATACTTGATCTGGAGCGCCAAAGTTAGATTCGAACCAATGAACCCCGCGCCCCCAGTGACAAGGATGTTGCGCACGCCTCCCACCATGGGGTTGCCCCCAGGAAAGCGCAAGGCCGTTTTCCCCCTGCACGCCCACCCGGCGAACGAACACGCTCAGTGAAAAAAGAGATCTGAAAACGCGGGGAAAAGTGGCGGGAGTGGCGGGGCTCGAACCCGTAACCTCTGCCGTGACAGGGCAGCGCTCTAACCAATTGAGCTACACCCCCGCAAGGGGACCGCAACTTAGGAAATCACTAACGGAACGTCAACGGGATTTATGCCTTCACGCGAACTTTTTTGCCCGGCCAGACGCCGCACCAAAAAAGAATGATTCGGGCAGCAGACGCCAAGGAGGTGGGGGTGGGGAACCCCGCTGAAGAAACGTACCGCTACCCGAATCAAATCCAAGTCCAGATTATCCACGAGCCCCGAGTTGTCAATCAGTTTCTCAAAAAAATCTCGCCCAACAACCCAACCCAACCCATCACTCCCGCTCTACCCCGCTGTTCCAATACTTCTTCAAATCCTCCGCCGATGGCACCACCAAGGGTCGCACCAGCCGAAACCCGACAAACTGCGCGTCCGTCAACCACCAAATGCTCTTCGGAAGCTGCGGATCCCGCATCTTCCAGGTGGGATCCGACCCCCGACGCGCCGCGCTGCGCAACTTCGCCACCGCATCATCCCAAGACCCGCCCCGAGCCACGTGCGGATACGGCTGGGTCGCCTTGTTCCATGGATTCGCCGTCACCCCCTCCCCCAAGAAACTGTAGTCCGGCCCATACTGGTCCAAACACCACTCCGCCACGTTCCCATGCATGTCGAATAATCCCCACGGATTTGGCTTCTTCTTCCCCACCTTCTGATACTTGAAATCACTGTTGTCCTCATACCAGCCATACCCATCCAACAACGAAACGTCGTCCCCGAACGAATAGGCCGTCGTCGTCCCCGCCCGACACGCATACTCCCATTCCGCCTCCGTCGGCAACCGGTAGAAATGGCCCGTCTTCGCGCTCAACCACTGGCAATACTTGTTCGCCGCATGCTGGGTCATCGAAATCGCCGGATACCCGTCCTTCCCCATCCCAAAACTCATCTCCATATACGGCTTCGACGGCCGCGTCACCGCGTCCGAAACCTTGCTCACCTCCGCATCGCTCGGGTTGATCTCCCGCAACTTCTTCTCGTCATCCGGATACATGAAAACCTCATACTCCTCCCATCGCACCTCCATCGCCCCCATCCAGAACGGATCCACCCTCACCTTGCGCATCGGACCCTCATCCGCATTCCGCCCCTTCTCCCCCGCCGGACTCCCCATCGTGAACTCCCCCCCGGGGATCGGCACCATCACATACTTCACCTTCGTCCCCGGAATCACGTTCGTCACCACCTGCATCGCCCCAGCCGTCATCCCCTCCACGCTCGCCACCGCCCGACGGTGAATGTCCGGAATCGTCGTGTCATCGCTGTCCGCCATGCTCGCCAACCCCCCATACACCCCCAACGCATTGGTCTCACCCGTATGGGCGTAAATCGCATAGGCCGTGGAGAACCTGCTGTAGTCCGGCGCACTCATCATCACGAAACCCCGGTCCGTCGGCGCCACCCCGAACAACAACTCCCCTTGCCTCGCCACCATCGACTGCACCACCGCCGGAGCAGTGGCCCCATCGAAACGCATTACCACCGCACTCTCACCCTTGCCAAAAATCGCCACCAATCCCACCCGCCCCCCCTCCGGCACGGTCGCCAATAGCTTGATCGGTTGCCCCAAATCATGCTCCTTCCCCGCCCCAAACTGGAATCCACCCCCCTGCTCCACCAGCGGCCAATACCTGAACTTGCTCTCCCCTCGCTTGTAGGCCAGCAAGTCCCGAATGCCTCCCTCCCGAAACTCCCCAAGGATGTAATCCGCACCCGCCGGCAAACCCGCCAACTTCACTACCACCCTGGGCTCCCCCGTGGACAAGTCCTCCGCTTGCCACCCGTCCGCCCCCTCCCCTGGAACCGTCAGGGACACCAATTCCTTGCCCCCGGCTTTCAAGACCACCCGATTCGCCTTCGCCCGCGGAACCGGTATCTCGATCTGGCTCATCTCCGTCAACTCACCCGCAGCACTCCGGATCAAGAAGACCTGATTCGGATCCCCATAAACCGAAGGCACATAAAGATCCTGCAACGCCGTGTTACCATCTCCCCCCACGTCCACCGCCGCCACCGTATTCGGCCCCAACGCCGAAATCTCCACCGCCCTCGGCTCCACCGGCTTCGCCGGATCCTTCAGGTCCATGACCACCAATTGATTGGCATCCGCCGACGTCACCACCAGCGCATCCCGCGTCGCCTCCAACACCCGCCCCGTCGCGATGCCAGACACATCCTTCACCCCAGCCAAACGATGGGGCGCCCAGTTGAACGACCCGCCCTCCGTCTGGTAACCCACCCGGCACTTCCCACTCGCCCGATCGACAATCACCACGTCCCACCGTCCGTCCCCATTGAAATCCCCCGAACCGAAAAACTCCTTCTCCGTCTCCAAGGCCGTCGGCGCCAGCGAGGCAGCCGACGACACCCCAAATCGACCACACAAAAGCACCACCCAACAGACCGCCACCAGCTTCGACATCGGTTTCATGTTCATTAGGGAACCAGAATTTCGCGCGAGTCTCGACAGCAGGCGACCGAATGTCAAATCCTCTGGCGCCACCGCCCCCTCCAGCCCAAAAGACCTTCCGCCGCGGACCCGCACCTGCCAACCTTGGACTCGTGCCCGGCAAGAAGATTCAACCCGCCAGAAACCCCCATCCTCAGCACCCCATCCCCAACCGCTTCGATCCGCCAACCCCAACACCCATCCCATGAAACCCCTCCTCAAATTCCTGGCCGCCGCCGTCTGCTTGAGCCTCGCCGCCCTCCTCGCCCTCCTCCTCCGCCCCTCGCCACCGCCGCCCCCAAGAACCCTCCCGACCCCCAACGGCTACCTCGACTTCCTTCAGGCCGGCCAATCCGTGTCGGGCCAACCCCTGTCGCTCAAAAAGCCCGACCCCGATGAAATCCGTCCCCACCTGGAACAAAACAAGACCGCCCTCGCCCAGGTCCGCGCTGGACTCGCCAAGGAATGTGCCGTCCCTTGGATTCCAACCGAAGCCTACCTCCAGGCCCACACCGCTGAACTCGGCCCCCTCAAACAAGCCGGCTTGCTCCTGATCTTTGCCGCCACCCTCGACGAACTCGACGGCAACACCACCAACGCCCTCGCCGGCTGCCTCGAAGCCATCCAATTCGCCCAACTCGTCGCCCATGACGGTCTCATCGTCGACCGCCTCGTCGCCGAGGCCATCGGCAGAACCTCCCTCGCCCGCCTCAAATCCCTCATCCCTAAACTGTCCCCCGCTGACCGCCGCCGCCTGCTCCAGGCCGTGCTGTCCTGGGACACCCACGACGAACCACCTACCGCTTCAGTTGCCCGAGAACGTGCCTTCATGAACCAGGCTTACAGCGCCCGCGTCCGCCTGGTCTTCTCCTTCGCTGACCTCGTCACCCGCCTCCGCGGCGGCTCGTCCGTCGCGCAGCGAGACCTCGATGTCCTCCACCAACAAATCGCCCGCCGGCGCCTCGCCATCACCCAACTCGCCCTCGCGGCCTTCGAATGCGAACACCAACGTCCCGCCACCCGCCTCGAAGAACTCTGCCCCGACTTCCTGCCCTCCCCCCTCCTGGACCCCTTCGCAGCCCAACCTCTCATCTACAAACGAACCGGCGACCGCTGGCTCCTCTATAGCGTCGGGCGCAACCGCCTGGACGACGGCGGCGTCGCCCCCAACCCCGGAACATCCTTCGCCCAGCCCACCGGTGATCTGCTTGCTGACCCGTAACACCCGCGGCTTAACACACCCGCACCGCATCCCCCACCGCGATCCGCCCCGACCGCACCACCTCCGCCATCACCCCCTGACGCCCCCCCTCCATCAACCCTCGCAACCCGCGCGCAATCGCATCCATCTTCGCGCAAGGCTTCCGCGCCTCGTAACAAAACAAACGCGCCTCACCCACTTGCACCTCCCGCCCCACACACGCCGCCAAATCGATCCCCTCCGTCTCGATATTCGACCGCACAATCCCTGGCTCCAAGCATCCCAAACCCAGCGCCTCCGCATGCGACGCCACCTGCTCCCGCCCAATCAACGTCACCTGCCGCCGACTCGGTCCCCCACCCGAGCTCTGCCTCCCAAAATACCGGGGCTCCCCCTCCACCCCCTTCCCCTCGACCACCCGTATCTCCGACACCGCCTCCCCGGGGGGTCCCGGTGCGGACGGCTGTAAATTGAAC
>CAZVRY010000282.1:0-8930 GCA_964629545.1 uncultured Verrucomicrobiota bacterium
GGTGGAGGGGGCGGGGTCGGTGGGGGTGGGTGGGGTGATGGAGGAGGGGGTGATCGATGAGGCGTTGGGGTGGGTGCGGAGCGTCTTTGGGGAGGTTGGGGGGAGGGTGGGGCCGGCGGGGTTGGTGCGTCGTTTGGAGGAGAGGCTGGGCATGGACCGAGGCGAATGGCCGGCGAGCTTTCTGCGATGGCTGTGGCGGGCGACGATGGAGGTGGAGCCAGGGCGGGGACTGGGGGTGGCGCACGAGGCGCGCTGGCTCAATCTGGTGGGGTTTGCGCTGCGTCCGGGGTATGGGTGTGCTTTGGATGACTGGCGGGTGAACCAGGTGTGGTCGCTGTATGCGCGGGGGGTTGTGCACGAGCGGAACGAGACGTGTCGTGCGGAGTGGTGGGTGTTGTGGCGGAGGGTAGCGGCTGGGCTGAGCGCGGTGCAGCAGCGGACGTTGGCGGCGCCGCTGTGGTCGGCGTTGCGGGCCTACTTGGAGGGCAAGAAATCCGGGTTCAGGAACGCGCCGCACGAACTGTCGGAGGTGTGGCGTTTGTTGGGGGCGCTGGAGCGGTTGGATTTGCGGGAGAAGGTGAAGGTGGGCGAGGCGGCGTTGGGGGTGGTGGTGCAGAAGGGGCCGCAGGCGGTGCAGGGTGCGCCGCTGTGGGCTTTGGGGCGGGTGGGGGCGCGCGTGCCGACGGAGGGTCCGTTGAGCGGGGTATTACCGCCGGACGTGGTGGAGCCGTGGGTGAGGGCTCTCTTGGAGGTGAGGCCGTATTCGGAGTCCTTGGCGTTGGCGGCGATGCAGTTGGCGCGGCGGACGGGGGATCGGTATCGGGACGTGGGGGAGGGGGTGCGGACGGCGGTGTTGGGGTGGTTTCAGGCGCGCGGGGTGGAGGGGCACTGGCGGACGTTGGTGGAGCGGGAGGGGAGTTTGGATCGGGAGGAGCAGGGCCGGGTATTTGGGGAGAGCTTGCCGCGGGGGCTGAGTTTGGCGGCGGAACGTGGGGTGGGCGAACAGGACTCGTGACGCAGGGGGAGGGGCGAGGCGTGGGGTGTGGGCTGGGCCGGGGCTGGCGACGCGCCTGTCAGGTTGTTGAGGGTGCGGAGGCGAGGGCGGCGCGGACGTCGGCGGCGAAGTGGCGAACGTCGTCCTCGGTGGTGTCCCAGGAGCAGACGAGGCGGCAGTCGTCGAGGCTGATGAAGGTATAGAACATCCAGCCTTGGTGGAGGAGGGTTTGGATGGCGTGGGTGGGGAGTTGGAGGAAGACCATGTTGGCCTGGCGCGGGTAGAGGAGGCGGAGGCCGGGGATGGCGGTCAACTCGGTTTCGAGGAGGGCGGCCATGCGGTTGGCGTGGGTGGCGTGGCGGAGCCAGGCCTGGTGTTGGAGCATGCCGACCCAGGGGGCGGAGAGGAACCGCATTTTCGAGGCGAGTTGGCCGGCCTGTTTGCAGCGGTAATCGAACTCGCGGGCCATGTCGTGGTTGAAGAAGACGACCGCCTCGCCGACGGCCATCCCGTTCTTGGTACCGCCGAAGCAGAGGACATCGACGCCGGCCTGCCAGGTGATTTCCTTGGGGGCGACGCCGAGGGCGGCGACGGCGTTGGCGAAGCGGGCGCCGTCCATGTGGAGGCGCAGTTCATGGCGGCGGGCGACTTCCCAGAGGGCCTTGATTTCGTCGACGGTATAGACGGTGCCGAGTTCGGTAGCTTGGGTGAGGCTGATGGCGCGGGGTTTGGGGTAGTGGATATCGTGGCGTCGGCGGACGGCCTGTTCGACGCCAGCGGGGTCGAGTTTGCCGTTGGGGCCGGAGACGAGGAGGACCTTGGTGCCGTTGGAGAAGAACTCTGGGGCGCCGCACTCGTGGGTTTCGATATGGGCCATTTCGTGGCAGAGGATGCTGTGGTAGGACTGGCAGGTGGAGGCGAGGGCGAGGGAGTTGGCGGAGGTGCCGTTGAAGACGAAGAACACTTCGCAATTGGTTTCGAAGAGGTCGCGGAGGAGGTTGGCGGCCTGTTGGGTCCAGGGGTCGTCGCCGTAGCTATGGGCGTGGCCGGGGTTGGCGGCGAGCATGGCTTGCCAGGCCTCCGGGCAGATCCCGGCGTAGTTATCGCTGGCGAATTGGCGGGGCCGGTTGTTGGGTTGCATGAGGGTGGGGGGGGGAATGGTCAGGTGGCGGGGGTTATTCGGCATCGACAAAGAACTGTTCGATGCGGCCGTTGGGTTGGCGGTACATGAGGGTACGGAGGGTTCCTGATTTGCAGTGGATCCGGCAGACGCTGACTTCCATGCCGCCGCGTTCCCGGCGGGAGAGCAAGTCGGCGTGGCGTGGGGTGCCGAGTCGTTTGAGGCGGCGGGCGGCTTGGGCGAGTTTGGCGGGGGTGAGGAAGTGGTTGAATTCGTCGCTCAGTTGGGTGCGGTCGACGCGTCCGCGCTGGTATTGGAGGAAGAGGAGGCGGGCCGCTTCCGGGGCTGGGGGTCCGGCGATGTCGGGGATGAGGGCGGGCGTATGGGTGATGAGGTTCAGGAGGTCGGCGGGGAGGTTCCCGAGGCCGCCTTCGACGTTGGTGAGGAGGACGATGGCGGATTGGGTGCTGGGGACGAAGGCGCTGGAGGCGTTGAAGCCACTGACGGCGCCGTTATGGGTCAGGACATCACGGCCGCCCTGGTTGCGGGCCATGAGGCCGCAGCCGTAGTCGCTGAGGCGTCCGTCGGTGAGGGGTCTGCGGGCGGTCATGAGGGCGTAGGATTCGGGTTTGAGGACGCGGCCCTGGAGGAGGGCGAGGCTCCAGGTGGCGAGGTCGGAGGGGGTGGAGAAGATGCCTCCGGCGGCGCCGATCCAGCCTGGGGCTTCGGGGGCGATCGGTTCGGGGTTGCTGAGGGCGAAGGTGGCGTAGCCTTGGGCGAGGCGGGAATCGTCGGGGGCAGGTTCGTAGAGGGTGTGTTGGAGGCGGAGGGGGCGGAGGATGCGGGCGGCGAGGAAGTCACCAAAGGATTGGCCGGAGACTTTTTCGACGACGCGTCCGAGGAGGATATAGCCGGTATTGCTATAGGAGTATTTGGAGCCGGGTTCGAAGTCGAGGGGGCCCCCGGCGTATTGGCAAAGGAGCTGGTCGGGGTCGATGGGTTGCTGCATGCGGCGGTCGACGTAATCGAGGGGGTAGTAGTCGCGGTAACCGGAGGTGTGGTTCATCAGGTCGAGGAGGGAGATATCCTGGGCGCGGGTGAGGGCGGGGTACCATCTGGCGACGCGGTCGTGGACAGAGAGTTGGCCGTCCTCGGCCAGGAGGAGGATGCAGGCGCAGGTGAACTGTTTGGTGACGGAGCCGATGGCGAAGAGGGTGTCGGGTTGGACTGGGCGGCGGTCGTGCAGGGATCGGGGACCGAAGCCGCGAACAAGGAGGGGCTGGCCGTGATGGTAGATCGCGACGGAGAGCCCGACGATGTTGGATTTGGCGGTGGTTGCTTCGAGGTAGGCCGCGAGCTGAGCGGGGTCGAGGGAGGTGGGGAGGGTTTGTTTGGGGGTGGGGGGGGTGTTGGGGGGTTTGGGGGGGGGGGGGGGGGGGGGGGGGTGTGGTGGGGGGTGGGGGGGGGTGGTGGTGGGGGGGGGGGAGGAGGTGATGGAGGTTCATGATTTAGGAGATAGATGGGGGAGAAGGCGACTTTTGGGAAGGGGGAACTTAAGAATGGAATGGATGAGGGGAACTTGACGAGGCGGGGGTGTCCCCCTAGATTCGCGCCACCCGTAACTCACCGTGGACTGGTCACGGTTCGGTCCTCGCTCCCCCAGGTTGGAGGGGATTTACGGGCGAAGCGCAGGGATCGGACCGGAGCAGGGCAGGGAGGTCCGCACCGGTGTCCGGGTTGCCGGTCCGGGGTGCGCCTCGCCAGTTTTTAGGAGCGGCCTGGGGTTGGGCGGGCTTTTCGCGGGGCTGACAGGTTTATGGTCACTGACTCATGATTCGTCTTCTCGTTTTGCAGGTGTTGCTGGTGGTGGTGCTGGCGGCGCCGGTGGGTGCTGCTGGCGGGGGTGGCGCTGGGCGGGTGGAGTTCAATCGGGACATTCGGCCGATTTTGTCGGACAACTGTTTTGCGTGTCATGGGAATGACACGGCGAAAGTGAAGGCAGGGTTACGCTTGGACCAGCGGGAGTTGGCGTTGAAGCCGGCGAAGTCGGGGCGGGTGGCGGTGGTGCCGGGGGAGCCGGACCGGAGCGAGTTGGTGGTGCGGATCACGACGTCGGACGTGGACGATGTGATGCCGCCGCCGGGGTCGCACAAGGTGTTGACGGAAGGGCAGAAGGCGTTGTTGCGGCGTTGGATTGCGGAGGGGGCGGAGTATCAGGGGCACTGGGCGTATGAGAGGCCGGTGAAGCCGGCGGTGCCGGCGGGGGTGAAGGCGGTGGATGCGTTGGTGGAGGCGCGTTTGGGGCCGCAGGGCTTGGCGTTATCGCCGGAGGCGGATCGGCGGACGTTGGCGCGGAGGTTGTATTGGGATTTGATCGGGTTACCGCCGACGCCGGGGCAGGTGGCCGCGTTCGAGGGAGACCGCGAGCCGGCGGCGTATGAGCGGCTGGTCGAGCAGTTGTTGGCGTCGCCGCATTTTGGGGAGCGGATGGCGTTGGGTTGGTTGGATGTGGTGCGGTTTGCGGACACGATCGGGTATCACTCGGACAATCCGCGCAACATTTGGCCGTATCGGGACTACGTGATCCGGGCGTTCAATCGGAACAAGCCATTCGACGAGTTCACGCGGGAGCAGTTGGCGGGGGATTTGTTACCGGGGGCTGGGTTGGAGGCGAAGGTGGGTTCGGGTTTCAACCGGTTACTGTTGACGACGGAGGAGGGCGGGGCTCAGCCGAAGGATTACGAGGCACGGATGCTGACGGATCGGGTGCGGGCGGTGGGGGCGGTGTGGCTGGGGCAGACGACGGGGTGTGCGCAGTGTCACGATCACAAGTATGATCCGATGACGATGCGGGATTTTTACGCGTTGGGGGCGTTTTTCGCGGACGTGACCGAGCCGAACATTGGCCGTAGGGAGGAGGGGATGTTGGTTCCGAGTGAGGAGCAGGCGGCGGAGATGGGGCGTTTGGAGGCGGTGGTGGCGGGGTTGCAGGGGGAGATGGACGGTCCGCATCCGGAGCTGAGTTCGGCGTATGCGAGGTGGTTGGAGGAGCAGCGGGTGTCGGCGTTGCAGGATCCCGATTGGGTAGCGTTGCGGCCGGTCAAGGCGGTTTCCGCTGGGGGAGCGAAGCTGACGGTGCGGGCGGATCATTCGGTGGTGGCGTCGGGCAAGGCTCCGGAGAAGGATGTTTACGCGGTGGAGTATGCGGGCCCGTTGGAGGGGGTGGTGGGTTTGCGGTTGGCGGCGTTGACGGACGACGGGTTGCCGGCCAAGGGGCCTGGGCGGGCCGGGAATGGTAATTTTGTGGTGACGGAGATGCAGGTGCGGGTTCGCGGGGGTGACGGGGTCGAGCGGGTGGTGCCGTTGGCGGGGGCGCGGGCGTCGTTCGAGCAGACGCTGGCCGGGGAGGGGCATCCGGACAAGGTGTGGAATGCGGCCTCGGCGGTGGACGGGGATGAGCGTGGGGATGGGTTTGGGTGGGCGATCTTGCCGGAGGTGGGGCGGGGGCAGCGGTTGGTGGTGGAGTTGCGGGCGGGGGGGGGGGGGGCCGAGGGGGAAGTGATGGTGGTGGAGATACGGCAGAACCACGGGCATGGGGGGCACACCTTGGGACGATTTCGGGTGGAGGCGACCGCGCGAGTGGAGGTGGCACGGGCTCGGCCGGTGATGCCGCCGCCGGGGGCGATCCTGGAGGTGTTGGCGGTGGGTCCGGAGGGGCGGGACCAGGCGCAGCGTGATCGGCTGTGGGCGTATTTCAAGTCGACGTGTGAGGAGTTGGCGCCGTTGCGGGGTCGGCTGGCAGAGGCGGAGAAGGCGCGGGTGGCGTATGAGGCGACGTTGCCGCGGACGCTGGTGACGGTGGCGTTGAAGGAGCCTCGCGTGGTGCGGGTGCTGCCGCGGGGGAATTGGATGGTAGAGACGGGGGAGGTGGTGGAGCCGGGGTTGCCGGCCTATTTGGCGGGGGCGGCGAGGTCGGAGGCGGGGCGACGGTTGACGCGGCTGGATTTGGCGGAGTGGTTGGTGTCGCGCGAGCATCCGCTGACGGCGCGGGTGGTGATGAATCGGCTCTGGAAGCAGTTTTTCGGGGTGGGCTTGTCGCGCGTGTTGGACGATTTCGGGGCGCAGGGGGAGGCGCCGGTCCATTCGGCGTTATTGGATTGGCTGGCCTGCGAGTTCATGGACTCCGGGTGGGACGTGAAGCACATGGTGCGGGTGATCGTGACCAGCCGGGTTTACCGGCAGGTTTCGACGGCATCGCGCGAGCGGTGGGCGCAGGATCCGTTGAATCGGGAGTTGGCGCGGCAGGGCCGGTGGCGTTTGGACGCGGAGTTGGTGCGGGACCAGGCGTTGGCGTTGGGAGGGTTGCTGGTGCCGACGGTGGGGGGGCCGAGTGTGAAGCCGTATCAGCCGGATGGCTATTGGGAGAACCTCAACTTTCCGCCGCGCACGTATGAGGCGAGCCGGGGGCCGGAGCAGTATCGGCGGGGGCTGTACGTCTGGTGGCAGCGGAGTTTTCTGCATCCGAGTATGCTGGCCTTCGACGCGCCGACTCGGGAGGAATGTGCGGCGGAGCGCAATCGGTCGAACATCCCGCAACAGGCGTTGGTGTTGTTGAACGATCCGACCTATGTGGAGGCGGCGCGGGCGTTTGCGGTGCGCATCGTGCAGGAGGGGGGTGGGGAGACGGCGGCGCGGCTGCGGTGGGCGTGGGAGCAGGTCTTGGCGCGGCCGCCGGAGCCGGAGGAGTTGGCGGTGGGGCGGGACTTGGTCGAGAAGCACTGGGGGGAGTATCAGCGGGACCGGGCGAGTGCGGAGGCTCTGTTGAGGGTGGGGCAAAGCCCGGTGCCGAGCGGGATTGATCCGGCGGAGTTGGCGGCGTGGACGAGCGTGGCGCGCGTCTTGTTGAACCTGCACGAAACGATTACTCGATCTTGAATCATGTGGTTGCGTCCTGAATTCGGGCAGTTTCTTGGTCAACAGCAGACGCGGCGGACGTTTCTGGGGGCGGCCGCGCAGGGGGTGGGTGCGCTCGCGTTGGCGAGTTTGTTGAGGCCTGCGATCCTGCGGGCGGGGTCGGACCGGTGGGCGGGGGCCGTGCGGCCGTTGCACCACGCACCGCGGGCGCGGCGGGTGATATGGCTGAGCATGGCGGGGGGCCCGTCGCAGTTCGAGACGTTTGATCCCAAGCCGAAGTTGGCGGAGATGCATGGTCAGCCGATGCCTGAGAGCATGACGCAGGGGAAGATGCTGGCGCAGTTGCAGGGGCAGAAGCTGGTGTGCTTCGGGCCGCAGTTTAAGTTCAAGACGTTTGGGCAATGCGGGATGGAGATGTGCGAGTTGTTCCCGCACCTGGGTTCGGTGGCGGACGAGTTGTGCTTGATCCGCTCGATGACGACGGAGGCGATCAATCACGATCCGGCGCACATGTTCATGAACACGGGGTCGCAGATTGCGGGGCGACCGAGCATGGGGGCGTGGGTGGTGTATGGGTTGGGGTCGGAGGCGGAGGAGTTGCCGGGGTTCGTGGTATTGACCTCGCTGGGCCGAGGGGGGCAGAACCAACCGATTGCGGCGCGGCAGTGGGCCTCGGGGTATTTGCCTTCGCGGTTTCAGGGGGTGCATTTGCGGAGCAAAGGCGATCCGGTGCTGTATTTGAGCTCGCCGCCGGGCATCTCGCGGGATCGGCAGGCGGACACGATTCGGGCGGTGAAGGCGTTGAATGCGAGGCAGGATGCGGTGGTGGACGATCCGGAGATTGCGGCGCGGATTGCGCAGTATGAGATGGCGTTTCAGATGCAGGCGAGTGTGCCGTCGCTGCTGGACATGTCGGCGGAGCCGCCGTCGGTGTTGGAGCTGTACGGGTGTCAACCGGGGGACGGGTCATTCGCCTCGAACTGTTTGTTGGCGCGGCGGCTGGCGGAGCGGGGGGTGCGGTTCATTCAGTTGTATCACAAGGATTGGGATCACCATGGCGGGGTGAAGGAGGGAATCAACTACAAGGCGCAGGAGGTTGATCGGGCTTGCATGGCACTGATCACGGACTTGAAGCGGCGGGACATGTTGAAGGACACGTTGATAGTGTGGGCGGGGGAGTTTGGGCGGACGCCGATGAGCCAGGGTGGGGACGGGCGGGATCATCACAATGCTGGGTTCAGCGTTTGGCTGTGCGGGGGCGGGGTGAAGGCGGGGTTGGTCTACGGGGCGACGGACGAGTTGGGGTATCAGGCGGTGGAGAACGTGGTGGACGTGCATGATTTGCATGCGACGATGTTGCACCTGCTGGGGATCGAGCACACGCGGATGACGGTGAAGTTTCAGGGGATTGACGGTCGGCTGACGGGGGTGGCGGGCCGGACCATTCAGGACATTCTGGTCTGAGTCCGATCACCCATTTTCTGGGGGGTTGGCTGCTGGCGAACGCCGCGCCGTTGAATCAGCGGGAGCGGAGTTGCGTGACGGCGGCGGCGGTGGTGAGCGACCTCGACGGGTTGGGGATCGTGGTGGAGATGTGGACGCGGGACAGTGCCCGTCCGCTGCTTTGGTGGTCGGAGTACCACCATGTGCTGGGCCACAATCTGCTGGCGGGTTTGGTGGTGGCCGCGGTGGGGTTCGGGGTGGCGACGCGGCGGTGGCTGACGGCTGCGATGGTGCTGGTGAGTTTTCACACTCATTTGTTGGGGGATATTTTGGGGGGGCGCGGTCCGGACGGGGACCCGTGGCCGATCTACTATTGGTGGCCGTGGTCGCGGGTGGCGGGGTGGACGTTCGAGGGGCAATGGGCGCTGAACGCCTGGCCGAATGTGGTTCTGAGGGCGG
>CAZVRY010000283.1:0-8888 GCA_964629545.1 uncultured Verrucomicrobiota bacterium
GGCGCGTTGCACGAAAACGGGGGCCGGAGCGGGTCTGAGGTCACGCCTCGCTAGGGTGGCTCGGACGTCCGCATTCCTGACCTGCGTGCGGACCAGCTACCGTTGACGTTTCCCCTTTCCCTTGCTGCCCTCTCCCCAACCTGAGACAACGCTTTGCTGGCATCGGTTGGGGAGAGGGATGGGCTGAGGGGACGGTTCACGGAGAGGCGAGGGGTGAGGAGAACTCCTTCCTACAAAATGCGAACCGCTGGGAGATAACCTGCATCTTCTTCCCGAACGAGCCTGCGACCGCCTCTCGGGCTCCCCGTCGGCCAGCTTTACGTCCATGATGTGGTCCGTTGGACATCTATACTATTGATAATAAGTAATTTGCGTGATTAAACGCCAAGGTCATCCCTGCGAACGTCGGGTTTCCTTACACTGCATCCCACGTCCCCCAGCCATCTCTCATTTCGTCGGGAGGCTACGAAGGTTGCTAACCATCAACGGCTTAGTGGTTATGGCCCTGCGCCCCCCGACGGAAACCGGTGTCAGAAGGGTTTACACTTTGCGGACCCTGACGCGAGCACATCGTTCTCTATCAATGGGTTATCGTGATGGCTCGACACCTGCTTTAAGGGTTCAAGATGATCCTACGTCTTATGAATGTCTCTCCTCTCAAACTTGCCCTGCTTGCTAGCGTCGCCCTCGGCAGTGCCTCTGCCGCCCCGATTCAATGGACCGTCGGCTCCGGCGGCAACGGCCATTACTACGAATTCGTTTCCACGGCCGTCAACTGGTCCACGGCCCGCACCGGTGCCCTCGGCAGCAGTTACCTCGGCTTAAACGGCTACCTGGCAACCATCACCAGCGCCCAGGAACAGAGCTTCCTTTGGTCCAATTTCAAATCGCTCGCCTGGGTCGGCGGATCTGACGAATGGGATCCGTCGAGCGAAAGCGATCAGCAGATCTGGAAGTGGATGGATGGGCCTGAAGCAGGGCAAATCTTCTGGAACAACGGCCCCACTCTGGCCTACGCCTTCTGGTCCGGAGGCGAACCCAATAACTGCTGCGGCGGCGAGGATTATCTCCAGTACGCTTGGAACTTAAGCACCGGCGCCTGGAACGACCACGGCGGGCCCGGTAACCCCAGCCAAGTCAACGGTTACCTCATCGAATACAGCCAGTGGGGCAACGTCCCCGAACCCGCTACCACCGCCGCGCTTCTTGGCCTCGCCCTCGGCAGCCTCGCCCTCGCCCGCCGCCGCGCCTGATCCGCGCCTCTTCATCGCTCCCTTTACACTTCCCTTAACGCCTTTTCGCAGCGAGGCTGGCCCCATGAATACGGCCAGCCTCGCTTCCGTTTTCGGACTCTCCTTTGCCCTCACCCTAGGCGCCTCCCCCGCCCCTCCCGCCACCTACCAAAACCCCCTCATCCCCGGCAACCTTGCCGACCCGGCTGTGCTCCGGCACAACGGCCTCTACTACCTCTATGCCACCGGCGAGGTCGCCGGCGACAACGGCACTCGCGTTTACACCTCGACCAACCTGGTCCATTGGACCAAAGGCCCGGTGGTCTTCCGTCCCGGCCCACCGCACGTCTGGGCCCCCGATGTTTGGCGCGACCCCATTTCCGGCCGCTTCTACCTCTATTACACCGTCAACCAGACGGTCGGCGTGGCCGAGGCGGCCAGTCCCCTCGGCCCGTTCCAAATGGTGCGCAAGTTTTTCGACCGCGCTATCGACGCCCATCTCTTCCGCGACGGCGACGGGCAACTCTATCTCTATTATGTTCAGTTGCCGGGCTTCCGTATCTCGGTCCAACCCATGGCCAGCCCGACCGAACCGCGGGGCGAGCCCAAGGAACTGCTGCGGCCTGAATCCGAGTGGGAAAAGCGCGCCGGCCATGTGACCGAGGGGCCCTGGATGATCAAACACCAGGGCCGGTTTTACCTGCTCTACAGCGGGTCGGGCGCGGACACCCCGGACTACGCGGTCGGCTACGCCACGGCCCCCCATCCGCTCGGTCCCTTCACCCGCGCCCCCCACAATCCGATCATCCAGCGGGGTGACGGACTCTTCGGCCCAGGGCACGGGTGTGCCATCCAGGACCCGGCCGGCCAGTGGTGGCACATCTATCACCAGAAGGAATCCGACCGCGTCGAGTGGAAGCGCTTCATCGCTCTCGACCCGCTGTGGTTCGATCCCCAAGGCAATCTCCACGGCCGGGCCACCCGCGGCACCCCCGAACCCGCACCGCGGTTGCCTTAGGGTCTGTGCAAAAATGACTTCGGGCCTTGGCGGGCACGCGGCTTGGCCAGATGCTAGCCTGCATATTTCACACGCGCTTCGAAACCGCCCCGGTCTGTCGATCGACGAGACCGTACCCCTCACCCCTTTCCCTCTCCCCAACCCCTTACCGCGGAGCTTTTGAGAGGGGTTGGGGAGAGGGAGGTAGGGAGAGGGGGCATGCTGAAGGTGAAACCTTCGGGTTAGCGATCCGCCAGCTTGGTCAATTGGAAGGTGTCAAACAACCGCCCTTCGAGGTCATACGCCTTGAACTCGATGGTGCGGTCGTGCACGGCGGCCACGCAGTAGTGGTGCCCCCGCTGCACGTGGACGGTGAACCAGCTTCGTTGCGGGGCCGCTTGCTCCAGACCCCCGCCCCCACCTCCGCTCACAATGTAGCGCACCCCTTTGGCCTGATTGATCGTCATCCCCAGGATCGGCCAGGTCCGCTCGTAACTGTGGATGTGCCCGGCAAAGGCGATGTCCAGCCCATACTTCTCGTAGAGCGGCACCAGGTGACGCGCATTGCGGTCGCCCCAGGAAAACGGCTTGTCGGGTTTGCCCTTCCAATGATCGCCATAGTCGTCCTCGTCCGAGCTGAAACACGGGTGATGATGCGCCGCGAATTTCCAGGTCGCCTTCGACGCCGCCAACGCCTGTTCGAGCCATCGATGCTGCTCGCTCCCCGGCCGGCAGTCCTTGTTCGAATCCACCATGAAGAACTCCGCGTTCCCCATCCGGAACGTGTACCAATACTCTGGCGCCGGGAGACTGAAGTAATCGTAATACCAGTGCGCGTTTTTCTCGTGGTTCCCAATGACGGGGAACACCGGCACATGGGCCAGCAGTCTTGCACAGGGTTCGAACAGGTCGAACACCCATTGCTGCTTCGCAAACCCGTCGTCCACCACGTCGCCCAAATGCAGCAGGAAGTTCGGACGAAGGGCGAAAATCCCCTCCGCGCACTTCCGGGTTACCGTGGGATTGCGCTGAGTGTCCCCGAGGATCCCGAACGCCCAGGCCCGGTCCGGCCCCGGATCGGTCTGAAATGAAGCCACCTCGCTGCGGGCCAGATTCCCGTCCCCGTCCTCGCAGGTCACGCGGTAGAAATAGCGCGTGGCCGGCTGCAAACCCGGCAGCTTGAGTTCCGAGATGAGCGCGGGCGTGGCGGTGGTCGCGCTGGACTTGAGCGGCTGCAGTTCCCCGTATTCGACCGTCAGCCTCGCCGCCTGCGACGTTTCCGCCACCACCGTGGCCGATTCCGCCGTCACCGATTGCAGGAAGGGTCGGACCACGAATTGCAGGTCCTTGTTGATGGACGATCGCCAGGCGAGGAGCGGCGCGTTCTTGGCGGCCACCTCGGCGATCTCCTCGCCGCTCAGGACGCGGCCATACACCTTTACTTCGAAGAGCGCTCCGTCCAGCGGATGCAGCTCGTTATCGTCCACAAATGCCCCCACGGCGTAGCGCCCCTGCTCGGGATAGAGAATGTCTCCGGACTGGGCGGAAGAGGTCCCTTCGACCTTCCCGTCCACGTAAAGCCGCATGGCGGCACCGTCGTAGGTCGCCGCCACGTAATGCCAGCGGCCCGGCTCGATCGGGCTCTGCGCCGCCACCCGCGTGAGCTGGCCATTCCCATCATCCGTCCCGGCCGCGGCCAGGCTCAGCGTGAACGCCCGCCGGTCGAACCCCAGGCACCACCCCTTCTCGAAATCCCCGTTGTCTTGCACGAACCCGATCAACCCGCCGTCCGGATGGGTTTCGTTGACAATGACCCACGCGGTGACGGAGAACTCGCGCACCGGCAGGCCGGGCTGCGCGCTGGCACGGTCCGGGGCGACGAGCAGCCAGTCGGTGAATCCGTTGAAGACCAAGCCCTGGGCCGGGCCGAGGGACGCCAGTTTCGGCTCGCCCTGCACGCGCGCCGTCCACCGGTGGGTCAAGTCCTCCCATTGGCCGTTCGCCAGGGCATGACTCCCCGTCGCGAAGTGCAGGAGTAACCGGTCTTCCACTTTGTCCGGGTGGGCCAGCCCCTCCCACGGGGTCAACCCTAGCCCCAGGGCCAATCCAGCAACACATCCATGAATGGTCTTCATAACGGCCGCGCAGTGTAGCCGCGTTCCCCCGCGAAGCCATCGCAAACATGTGAAAAGCAGGTGCCGATCGTTCGCCCGGCCATTCATCGACCGCAAGCGCCATTCCTCGCCGCAGCCCTGGCCCTCCTCAATGCCTTCCCCCGCGGCTCGCTCTGAACATCCATGAGACCCGGGTGAGAAGAGGATCAAAACCCGACCTGTCCACCATGCGGATTGGGTTTCGGGGAATCTGGACGAGGCGCCTCCAGTTCCCCGCGGCCACATCCCCCCGGATCGACGAGGACACTAGTGCGACCCGGAGGGGCGAAGGAACTGGAGGCGTTATCATCTCTTCTATCAGCCTTCCCGGCCGGTTGGCTACGAAGAAATGCGCCCTCCCGGCTCTCGCCCCGCCCCCCCCCCCCCCGCCGTCCCCTCTCCCAACTTCCATCTTCCCTCCCGCAAGCCCCGTCTTCTATCTTCCCCCCCCATGCATTGGTCCCATGTCACGCTGGTCGGGGTCGGTTTGCTGGGCGGGTCCCTCGGACTCGCCCTGCGCCAGCGCCAACTGGCCACCCGCGTCACCGGCTACGTCCGCCGACAGGCCAGCGTCGATGAGTGTCTCCAGGCGGGTGTCGTCCACCACGCCACCCTCGACCTGGAGGAAGCGGTGGCCGATGCCGATCTGCTCGTGTTCTGCACTCCCATTGCCCAGATGCGCCCCCTGGCCGAGCGGCTCCTTCCATCGCTGAAGCCCGGCGCCCTGGCCACGGATGTCGGGAGTGTGAAGGGCACTGTGGTTCAGGACCTCGAGCCCCTCTTCGCCCAAGCGCAGGCCGTCTTCGTCGGCAGCCATCCCATGGCTGGCTCCGAAAAGACCGGTCCCACGGCGGCCCGCGCCGATCTCTTTCAAGATGCCATCTGCGTTCTCACCCCCACCCGCCACACCCCCCCCACCGCCACGCACGCCATCGGCCAACTCTGGCAATCGGTCGGAGCCCGCCTCCTCCACCTCACCCCGGATCTTCACGACGCCCTGGTCGCCCGCAGCAGCCACCTCCTCTATCTCCTGGCCGCTCAACTCGCCCATCGGGTCCTGGATCCGTGCCTGCCCCGCGAGCAGCCGCTCCTGTGCGCGACGGGGTTCCGCGACATGACCCGGATCGCCTCCGGTTCCCCCGAAATGTGGCGCGATATCGCCCACGCCAATCGGGCCTGCCTCCTCGAGGCCCTGGACGATCTCCTCACGCACCTCCAGTCGCTCCGCCAACGGGTGGCCCAGGATTCGCCCGAGGACCTCGAGTCCTTCTTCCGCGAGGCCAAACACCGCAGGGACGCCTGGCACGCCTCCCTGACCTCCCTCTCCCCGGAATAAGCGCGCTCTCCTCGCCCGGCCATCCTCCCCATGCCGCTCCCGGACCTCATCGAACTGACCCCCCTGCCCGGCCCGGTCGCCGCCCGGATCACGGTCCCTGGGTCCAAGAGCATAACCAACCGCGCCTTGATCCTCGCCGCCCTCGGCGAGGGCGAAACGACCCTCGAAGGCGCCCTTTGGAGCGAGGATACGCAAGTCATGGTCGAGGCCCTGCAGGAACTGGGCTTCATGGTCAACCTCACGCCGGACCCGCACGAGCCCGCCAATCGCACGATCACCGTGTATGGCGGCGCCGGCTCCCTGCCTCCCGGCGGCCCGCCTTCCCAACCCCTCGAACTCTTCGTCGGCAACGCCGGCACCGCCGCCCGCTTCCTCGCCGCCTTCCTCTGCCTTGGTCACGGCGCTTATCGGTTGGTCGGCGTCCCCCGCATGCACGAACGCCCCCAAGCCGCCCTCTTCCAGGCCCTTCGCCAACTCGGCTACGCCATCGATGCCCCGTCCGATCGCCTGCCCGCGACCGTCCACGGCGGCGGCCCTCGCCCCGGCCATACCCGTGTCAGCATCGAGCAAAGCTCCCAGTTCGCCTCCGCCCTCCTCCTCGCCGGCACCGTCGGCGGATGGGAGATCGAGATCACCGGCGACAACGCCGAGGAATCGCCTTACGTTCGCCTGACTGCCGCCCTCATTCGGGCTTTCGCCGGGCGTGGGCGCACCTTCCCGATCGAACCCGACGCCAGCAGCGCCAGTTACTTCTGGGCGGTCGATGCCCTCCACGCCGCGGCCGCTCCCGCCGGTTCGCGCCTGGCTATCCACCGCTGGCCTGACTCCGGCTGGCAAGTGGATGCCGCGTTTCCCCGCTTCCTGCCCCCACCCCTCCGCGTCTCCCGTCGTGACGACCTCGGGGACAGCATCCTGACCGCCATGATCCTCGCCCCGTTCGCGGATCACCCGGTCGAGTTCACCGACCTTGGCCGCCTTCGCGTTCAGGAATGTGAACGCGTGCTGGCGATGCGCACTGAACTCGCTCGCTGCGGAGGGCGCGTGACCGAGCACGGCGACACGCTCCGCATCGAGCCCTCGCCCCTCCACGGGGCCGTCATCGAGACCTACCAAGACCACCGTATCGCCATGTGCTTTGCCGTTCTCGGCTTGAAAGTGCCTGGACTCAAAATCAAGAATCCGTCCTGCGTGAAGAAGACGTTCCCCAATTTCTTTCAGAAACTGGCCGCCCCCCCTCCCTCCGGTCTCGGCGCCGCCATCCGCCATGGCCACACCGGCCAACCGCTCGGCGAGGACGACCTCCTCGCGCTCTGATCCCGCACCCCCACCGCCCTTCCCCCGTGTCCCCCGCCCCTGCCCCCGCCCACCCCGCCGCACCCCCGATCGTCATCGCCATCGATGGCACCAGCGCCAGCGGCAAGAGCACCAATGCCCGCCTCGTCGCCCAAGCCCTCGGCTTCATCTACGTCGACACCGGCGCCATGTACCGCACCCTCGCCTGGCACTGCCTCCGCCAAGGCCTCGATATCCACCAGGAAAAAACGGTCGCCACCGCCTGCCGACGATGGAAGACCCGCCTCGATTGCGTCGAGGGCCCCCTTCGCTCCCTCCGCCTGCTCGTGGACGGCTACTACCCGGAGAAGGAAATCCGCACCGCCGAAACCAGCGCCGCCGTCCCCCACGTTGCCGCAGTGCGCAAGGTCCGCGACTGGATGAAAGCCAAACAGCGCGAATGCCTCCACTTCGGCAGCCTCGTCATGGAAGGACGCGACATCGGCACCAACGTCTTCCCCGAAACCGACTTCAAATTCTACCTCGACGCCTCGCTCCACGAACGCACGCGGCGACGCCAGGCCGACGGTGTCCAGGAAAACCTGGCCGAACGCGACCGCCGGGACAGCCAGCGCGCTGCCGCTCCCCTCATGGTCCCCCTCGGTGCCATCGTCATTAACAACTCCGGCGAAACCCCCGAGCAGACCAGCGGACGTATCATCGCCGAAATTCGTCGCCGCCTCCCTCCCTCCGCGACGCCCCACCCGTGAACCCCAGCTACTACCTCGCCTGGCGCCTGGCGGGCCTCATCTTCGCCACGGTCTTCCGTCGACGGGTCCACGGCCGTCACCACGTGCCCCTCGATGGCCCCGTCATCCTCGCGGCCAACCACGCCAGCTACATGGATCCGCCCCTCATCGGCTCCTCCCTCAACCGCCCCCTCCACTACCTCGCCCGCGAGTCCCTCTTCAAATACCCCGGCATCCGCCAATGGCTCCACTCCCTCAACGCCGTCCCCGTTGACCGCGACGGCGGCGGCGCCAAAGGCCTCAAGATCATCCTCGACCGCCTCCTCGCCGGCGGCGGCATCATCCTCTTCCCCGAAGGCACCCGAACCTCCGACGGCCACCTCCAACCAGGTCGCTCCGGCATCGGCCTGACGGTCATCAAGTCCGCCGCCCCCGTCGTGCCCGTTCGGGTCTTCGGCACCTACGAGGCCTGGGGTCGCCACCGGCCCTGGCCCCGATCCGGGCCCGTCGTGGTCAAATTCGGCGCGCCCCTGCGGTTCGAAGCCCTCCGCGCCGAAGCTGCTTCCTGCAGCAAGGCGCGCCTCAAGGCGATCTATCAGGAGGTCGCCGACGACCTCATGCGCCACATCGCCCGCCTGCCGCCCTACGAGGAAAAAGCCCGGTTTCCCTGACCCCCCTCGACCGCCCCCCGCCAAGGCCCTCCCCAGCCCAGGGTGGCAGGTTCACTCCCTTTCACGCCTTTATCCCACTCCTGCTCTTACTCCTAATCCTAATCCTTAGCCTCTGGCGGTGGGGGGGGGAGATTAAGTTCGAGAATAAGTTCGAGATTAAGGAGGAATTTCAGAACTTAATCTTAAACTTAATCCTAATCTTAATCTCCCCACCCCGGAAAAGGAAAGGTGACAGGTTCAACGTGGAGGCGGGCTGGAAGGGGGATAACAGGGTGACAGGTTCGCGGGGAGAGGTCACTGCTGCTCTTACTCCTAATCCTAATCCTTAGCCTCTGGCGGTGGGGGGGGGAGATTAAGTTCGAGAATAAGTTCGAGATTAAGGAGGAATTTCAGAACTTAATCTTAAACTTAATCCTAATCTTAATCTCCCCACCCCGGAAAAGGAAAGGTGACAGGTTCAACGTGGAGGCGGGCTGGA
>CAZVRY010000284.1:0-8819 GCA_964629545.1 uncultured Verrucomicrobiota bacterium
GCAGCCCGCGGCAGTTCGCCGGGATTGACAGCAAGGGCATGAGATGCCGCTGGTTCTTCGCTTCCCGTTCGGCGGCGAGCTGGAGCAGCTGCACCGGGGCTTGGAACTGCCACACCTCCTTGTCTCCTTCCTTCCGGGGCTTCCAGTTGGCGACATCGTAGAATTCAACCAGCGACCGCAGCGTGTGTTCTTCAACAGTGACCTTTTCCGGCTCATCGAGCAGCTTCCGCCACTTGGCGGACAGCGGCGCCAGCTTGGCTTGCGCCTGCTCGTAAGGCAGGAGCTGGGTGCATACTTCGTGGAGCGGCACCTGGTGGATGGCGAGCCCGTCCCATTCGTCGATCATCTGGCGTTCGCGCGCGGTGGTGCGCGGGCCGCGTTCCCCGGACGTGGGCAGCGAACGGCGCTCGGTGGCCTGCAATTCGGGCGAGGCGACCAAGGGCCACAAGGTGGTGACAAGCAACGCGGGCACGCGCTTGCCAAGGGCGATGAGGAGGCCCGCGATCGCCAGCGAACGCGAGTTCGCGAGAAGGTAGTCGACGTCCTCATCGATCGTCTCCCCCTTGTCGAGCCGGTCGAGGAGGACCTTTTCCAACGCCATCAGGGCGGAGCACACCAGCACGTGGACCGGATGCACGCCGCGATAGGCCAGGTAGAGCCGGGCATCGCCCTTCCAAACCTGGGCCTCGGGGCCTTCGCCCACCGTGAGTTTCTGCTGGCCGCGGGCCCACTCCACCCAGCGGTCGGTGTAGTGGTTGACGAGATCGATCACCAATCGCATGCCCTCCCGGCGGTCCGCCTGTAGGAGCTGCAGGTAGGGTCCGCGGATGTAGAAAGGCGCCTGGAACGAGTCATCGAAGACGAATCCCTCCGGGGCGTGCCGGTCCCGCATTTGATGGCGGTCCGGCTCGCGCTCCGGGATATGCAACGCCAGGATGATTTCGCGCGCGAGGGCCGGGTCCGCCGCGATCAGCGGGTTCGCGGCATTGGTGTGCAGCACCAAGTGCTGGAGTCGGCTGTTGGGCCGCACGAAAGGCCCGCCCGGCCACGGCGGCGGCACCTGGTAGACCACGCCTTCGCCGGCACCGAATCCCTCCTTGATTCTGACCTCGCGCTTCCCGAAGGTCCCGGCCCAGGGCGGCCTCAATCCGGCCGACACCCGGAGCAACCGGGCCACCTCGTCCATCAACTCGTGAGCTGCGGCCAGCAAGGCGCGGTAAATGGTGTCCTCGTCGCTGCGGTCGGTGAACCACACATCGCGTGAGTCTCCCACCACGAACGGCCGCGCGGCCTCGACCGCAAGCGTGGCCGCCTGTAGCCGCCCGGGCCAGCCGACGAGTGTCACTTCGAGCCACGCCACCGCGAGACGCGCCACGGAGACCGGCGCCAGCGCCGCCGCCTCCGCCGCGTGCTCATGCAGGACGATCAGCAACGGGAGGGCGTATTGCGGGTATGGCATCCGCAGGTGGGTGGCGAGTTCGTCGCGGCGGAATCCCGACTCCTTGGCGACCGCGTCGATCACCGCTTCGTTGGGCATCGTCGCCGTGAGGCGCATGCGCTCGAGCATCCGGCGCAGCAGGAGCCCTTTGTCCGCGGCCAGGTTGGGCCAGACCATGCGCAGGTTCTCCGTCGGCGCCGCCGAAAGCACCGGCGCTTCCAGAAAGAGGTCGCCGATCAGGCGTTCCACATCGGTGCCCGCGCTCAGCTTGGTGACGCGCTCTGCCCACCGCGCGGCTCCCCCCTCCGCCTGCTCCAGGAGCCAGATGCCATACAGCCGGATCGCCCGGTGCCACTGGGGGGAAGTCAGCCGCTGGGCCGCAAAAGCCTGCCAGTGTTCCTTCTGCCGGATGAGCAGGTCGAGCCGGCTCCAGTCCGCGAACAGGTCGTGCTGCACCGCGAATTCCTGGTTGCGTGACACGCACACGCCGTCGCGCACAAGGTCACCGAAGGCTTCCAGCAAGGCCGGGTCGAACGCAGATTCCGGCACCGCGTTCTGCAGGTGTTCCGCTTGCTTGGCGACCAGTTCGTCCATCGCGCGGGCGCGGAGCGCGGGATTGCGCCCCGTCCTCACGTGGGAATTCCACCACCACTGCGCGAGGTGCGACTCGCCCGCCAAATCCCCCGGCTGCATCGTGCCGCCCGCCTTCAGATGGTTGGCGACCAGCGAAACGACCTTCGGCTTGCGCAGGACCGACTCCAGGCGGGGCTGGCGCACAAGCGCCTGCAAGCCGGGCACAGCCCGGACGATGACGCCGGCTTCCTCTGGCGTGTAATCCTCGATCGGCTCGACATGCACCGCCAGTCCCGGGGCCGCGACCGCCAGTTGCTCGCGGATCCGATTCCAGTCCTCGGCCCGGACCAGGAGAAGCACCCGCCACGAGGAGTCCGCCTCGCCAGGCCGCACCAGTTCGAGGACCCGCGCGAGTTGCGCGACCCGGTCGGCATCGACGCAGTGTTCCACGGCGTCCACGACCATGATGCCGGTTCCGGAGACGCGACGGAAAAGCCCGGGGAGATCATGGGTCAGGCCGGGGAACCCCAGCACTTGCGCGAGGTTGCCGGATTGGGGCTGCGTCCAGGCCGAGGCCCGCGTCCACACCTGCACGGCGTAGCCCTGTTCCGTCAACAGCTGCTTGGCGAGGCTGGTCTTGCCGCAGCCGGAAGGACCGACGAGCGCAATGATTGCATGGCCACCGAGGGCCCCGCGCACCGCCTGGCGGGGTTGCTGGCGCACAACCGCTTGGCCGGCGGTGGTCTCGACCACGAGATCGAGCTGGCCTTTGGATTCGGCGTTGATGATCGCCCAGTCCGGCCGGTCGTGCGGGTAGTCCTTCAGGCGGAAGCGGTGCCGGACGGCCGCGAGCAGCCGGTCCAGATCGAGGTGGCCCCGCCGCTGCTTCTCCTTCTGGCACTCCGCGACCAAGGCGGCCCAGAGATTGCTGACGTTCGCCTCCGACGGATCGTGGAGCAGTTCGGCGCACAGCAGCCGGCCGGTCACGGGTTCGGTGCGCTCGAAATCCGCCATGTCGAGTTCGACAAGTTCAAAGTTGGCCAGCGCCGTCGCCACCTCGACCGGGACGGAGTGCGTCTTCAGGTGATCCTGGAGGTCGTTGAAGATGGCGCGTGTCTCGGCGCCGAAAACGCCCGGCTGGCCGACCGCCGCCGGCAGCGCCGCTGCATCACCCCGCGCCGCTTGGACAAGCCCACGGACGGCGGCCGTCACCTCGGCGTCATGTTGGTCCGATACGAGGGCCAGCCGATCACGGCCGGGCCGAAAAGGGTTCGGAGCCGCTTGCAGGAACTGCGCGGCCAGCGCGTCCTTCACGTCGCGCGAAATGGCGGCCGAGGTGATCTGCCGGTTGCTGCGCACGGAAAGGCCGGCTTGGTAGTTCCCCGCATCGTGTTCGAACGAGAACAGGAGGTCTTCGAAATGCCAGTGGGCGGGCCGCACCTGAAAGCCGATCCGCACCAGCTTCCCTAGAAGTTCCGCAAATGGGCTGCGGCCCAGCATAACCGCCGCCGCGCCCACCGCCGCCACCTTGTCCTCGACGGAAAAGCCGGTTCCCGCCGTCGACTTGATGGGCGCGGCTTTCCTGGCAGGTGAGGCAGGCTTGGCGGCTCTTTTCTTCACGGCGGGTTAGGCCATCAGTTCGGATACGAGGTGCTGGAACCGGGGCATGAGCTGTTCGGCTGAACGGCCATCAATCGGTTCGGCAAAATCCTGGGTCCGGTAGCCTTCGCTCGTCAGCCGGGCGATGAGCGGGCTGAGGACCCGGTTTAGTTCGATGGCCTGGAAATCGTCGGAATGCGCATCGAATTCCGCAGAGGCGAGGAGGTCATGGAACCGGCGGATGGTGGTGAAGAGCACCGCCCACGGCACCCATTGGGGAAAGTCCGCGACTCCGCCCGGCGCCCACGTAAGCAGGAAGCGCCATTGCTCCCGCTGGAGGACGAAATGTTTCTCCCGGCCTTCGCGGGTGGCGAAGACATGGCCGGAGAGTTCGAGTTCATTGAGGACGTTTTGCACGGAACCGCGGAAGTAACCTGTTTCACGGGCGATCTGGGCGGGATGGCCGGCGTCATGGGTTAAGAGCCAGGCAAACACTTCCGCTCTCGATTGCCGTCCGAAGAGGGAACGCATTTTCAGGAGAAAGGAGGCCGGTTGGTTGGGCTTGGGCGGCCGGCTGAGGCCGCGACGCTCCATCGGGGGCCGCAGCCAGCCCCAGTGCCGGAAGGTCTCGTCGGCCTGGTTCGGCACGATCAAGTGGGGGAACAACGGCGCGTGCGTCCCGGCTTTTTCCGCACGCTTGGTCAGCACCTTCCACTTCGTGTGGGCCGAGTCTTTGGTCATGTGTTCGGCCAAGGCCCCCAGGATGGTGGCGTCACCCAGCTCGAACTCCTGCTGCATGCGGATAAGGCGAAGGACATTGATCCAGATTCCATTCTGCTGCAGCCAGTCGGCGACCTCGTCAAAGAGACGGGCGTCATGCCGCGCGAACACCGTCGAAAACAGGACGAGCGCCTCGGGATCGACCAGCGCCTTGCCGCCCGGGGCGACGTGCCCGGACACGCCCAGCGCGGACCATTGCTTCCACAACAGGTTGATGATCGACCGGCGGAGGTCGTCGTTAGAGTTGAGCAACGAGTTTTTCATGACCGAGGTGTCTTAGCATTTCGCCGAGGAGCATGAGGAAGCCTTCGGATGGGTCCTGCGTCCGGGTCCACTTGGCGGCATCGAGCAGTTCCTCCGCGGTGGGTCCGAGATCGAGCAAATCCTGCAAGTGCCGTCCGCCGTCGCGGTCTACTGCGGCGTGCAGCTTGAGGAAAATCTGGTCGCGCCGGCTGATATAACTGATGGATAGCTTGGGGCCGTAGTGCCGCGAGGTGAGGCGTTGCTGCAATCCTTCCGGCAGCCCGCAGCGGAAGAGCGTTTCCTCCGCCACCCGGTCGTTCAGCCAGTCTCCCGGCAGGTCGAGTTGCCTCGCCACTTCGCCGGCCGCGCCCAGCAGCCAATCAGGCAGCGGCCGGGGCGTGACCAAGCCGTCGGCGTCGATCCGGGCGAGGATGTCCACGTCCTGCGTGGTGGTGCGGCTGACCAGTTCCAGCGCGAGCAGCGATGAACCACCGCAAACCACAAAGTGCTGGTAGGGGTGATTTCGGGCCGCGAGCAGCTCTCCCAAGAGGCCGAGGGCGCGGTTTAGAATGTCTGGCGTGATTTTCCGCATCCGAACAGTTAAAAATCATCTGAATGATTGTTTCAAGTGTTATTTAACTTCCAGAATGGACATAACGGCTTTCCTCAATAGCTATTCCCCGGCCTGCCAGAGGCCGGGAGTTAGTCATTCTGCGAGGCTTCCGTAGGCAAAGTCACTTGCTTCCGTTGCGTCGCCTCAGGTGGGAGATTTCGCCCAGAACCCAATCAACATAGACCAGCAACGAAACCGCGCGGGCTCCGTTGCCGGCCGTGTCGTAGTCCACTGATTCGCCGTGCATGATCGCGTGGCGGTTGAATAAGGCCACCTTCCCCGCCCGGTCCTTCTCCGCGGCGTTCACCGGCGTCCTTTCGACGAGCGCGGCAAAACACATGAGCAGGCTCGGCTTTCCCGCCTTGATCCACGCTTCCAAGCGTTCCCGGCGCGAGAACAGATGACCGCCGGTGTAGTCGCGGCAAAGACCGTCGGCTTGCGCGAGCATCAGCGGGATCGACGTGGCAAAGTCCCCGCGTCGATGCGCCGCGAACGCGCTGCGGAGTAGGCGCTCCCTAGTTGGCGAGTGCTTGCAAAGCTCCGCCTCGATCGCGTCGAGTTCCCCGTCGAAATGCTCGATCAGGGCCTTTTCGACTTCATCCGCGCGGCCGGCCGTGAGCGCCGCGCATAGCTCCCGATGCTGGCGCGGTGTCATGCGCGGCTGCACATACCAGCCGTGCTGCGCGAGAACCTTCATTTCCCCGGGGAAACGGGCGCGGTCCTCCTCCATCGCCCGGGCGATGGCCTCGAAGTCGATGCCCGAGCCGCGAATCGCCTTTTGGATCGCCTCGTTGTGGCGGCGCATATCGGCATCGATTCGTGCGAATTGCGCGCGGAAGGGCTCGGTCGCCTTGCTGAGTTCCCTTTGCATCGCTTGGAATTGCTTCACTTGGCGCGCGGTCTCTTTTCCGACGGCGTGAAACGGTTCCATGTCCTTCTGCGCCTTCGCCAGCATGGCTCGCACCGGGGCCTCGGCGCGGTCGAGGTCCAACTTGATCCGTGAGGCCATCTGCGAGACCAAGCGACCCAGATCGTCTTGATTCTTCATGGTCGGATTCTGGGGATTGAATGGCTTTCGGCCCAACAAAATCGGCCGGCGGGGCCCGCTCGGCTCGCAACGGTCAGGGATTGTTCGGGCCACTTCGCGACTTCATTCTACTCGGACCTGCCGGAGATCCATGACGGAACCACGCAGTCGCGCGGCAGCCAGCAAGAGACGCTGGCGTGTATCAAACGGGTGCTGGCATAGAAACTGCCGTTGCGCGTGCCTGGGCTGAGATCGAACCAGTGACCCAGTGATCAACAGTCACCCGATACGTCGTATTGCCTCGATGCCGTGTTACTACGAAAAGTCGGACCCCGTCGGGCCCACCCGATAGTCTGCCGTTACCCGTATTCCGCCACACTGGCCGGGGCGGTCCAAGTGGGATGAAGTTTTTGAAATCTCCTCTTGGCGCTCGAACTCACTCCCATTGCAGCGGAACGGGGTAGGTGCGGCGAGGGCAGTTCCTTCGACAGCTACTCCCTCAGTCCCGCAATTCCGGCGAGTAGTCCCTCGAAAATGCGGTCGCGTGCCGCGGCCGGGAACCCCCGGGGGATGGCGCTTTCCACCGCCCCGATCGCCTTCGGCGCTGCACACTGCACCCGCAATCTCGTGGAGCAGGGGGGCCGCCTCCCCCAGGCCGGCCATCCGCGTGACCGCGTCCCAGTGCCGGGGGCGGATGTCCGCCAGTTTCCAGTGGGCGTTCTTGCTGCGCACCTTGTCGGTCAGTGACGCAAACCCGAGAAAGAGGTGGCACGCCGGTCCATCCACTCGGACCAGTCGGAGCGTCTGATACGTATGACCCGGGGGTTGAGGTAAAGGAGGGGCAGCCCCTTGGCTCGCACCGTCGCGAGAAAGCTCTTGCGGTCCTTGTATCCGACGCGGCGCATCGCCTCCGAGACGGTGATGGTATCGTCCGAATCTGGCACCGTATTGGGCAGGCGCGTCTCCCCTTGCCGACGAGAAGTGTGGTCTGCTCTTTTCATCGGGTCGGTTCTCCGTTTGTGGGTTGGGAATCGGTGACCGAGATGACGGGTGGGGGCACCTTCTCTTGGCCGACGGAGACCGCGGCATGGCGCAATGCCTCTTCCATTTCTGCGAGTTTGGCGGCACATTGCGCCCGTTCTTCAATTTTCCGTCCCCATAGCCGTCTCAGTCTGACCGCAGCCTTTGCCGTTCGAGCTTCCTCTTCAGAAATCACACCCAGCTGGAGGTTGGCTTTGTAAGTCGCAAGGCCGTCGCGGTAGGAGTTGGGCCACCGGATGGATGGTGGGCGCAGACGGGAACAGTATTGGGCTGCACGCGGGGCATCCGGCCACCAGCGGCCCCCGGTATCACGATGTCCGGGGAAATTGCAGCTGGTCGCCATGGCGACGAGCTTGTTGAGGAGCGGTGTGGTAGGTAGCGTTGCGGGCATACCTTTTTTAGTTTTCCCGCCCGCTTACCCTCTTCGTCAGCTCCATGGGGCAGCCGTTTCGTCCCTGATGGCGGCGGACAGCGGAACACTTTCATGCGCACCCGCAGCATCCCTCTTGCGTCCTGGTGACCGCGCACGGAAGCCAGAGTCCCGACCCTGGGGAAATTTGAGCAACAATAAGGCGCCTCGCGCCTTCAGTAGAACTTGGCACACCCCCCCCTACCCAACAACGCACAGAATGACAGTGAAGAGCGAAGAGGAGCCTACCTCTATTGTGCGCCTCTTAGGGAGCACAGCTTGATGGGGGAACCGAACAGAGGCCGCAGTCAGTCGGGTCCACCTCACTGAGGGGTACCCCCAAGGCGCGTATATACCTATACGCGCCCTGAGGGTTGAGGGTCCTACCCTTACTGAGGGTAATTTGAGGTAGGATTGGGGGTTGAGGGTGCAAGGGCCCACAGTCCGGCTTCCGTCTGAGTAATGAGTCGCATGTTGGTCAGTAGCATGACCCATCGCTCTGCTGACTTTGGGACGATCTTCTTGATTCGTGCGATTTCATCGCGGACCTGAGTGTACCTCTTGGGGGTGCAGGTATCGAAGACCTCCGCGGCGAGGGCGGTTAGTTCGTCCAGTTTCTTCTGCTCCTGCGATGCACGTCCCTCGAAGGACACATGCAGGCCCTTTTCATGGGACCACCGGAATTGCGGCCATTCCGACTCCGGGATGGGCTCACGTCGCGAACAGGCCGTGAAGATCGTGGAGATTTGGTTGGAGTCTTTGACAACGCGAATGTCCACCTCCGCTTTGCGTTCAAGTATTGAACCCAGATGCCCCCGACTCTTTTCCCTTCCTCTCTTGGAATTCGGATTCAGGTGCAGGACACAAATGATCGCACAATCGTATCTGACCGCAAGTCGTTGAAGACGAGCGACGAGGAGAGCCGATTCCTTGGCGTCATTGGCATCCAGTACCAGGTCTCCTACGCCGTCGAGTAGGACAAGTTTGATCCCGCGGTGCTCTTCCCGCATACTGAAGAGGCGCTCTTCGAGGTGCCCCAAGATGTCGGGTATGCACTCGCCGAGGAGGCCGTAGGAGTATACCCACGCTGGCAGTG
>CAZVRY010000285.1:0-8816 GCA_964629545.1 uncultured Verrucomicrobiota bacterium
CATGCATTGGGGGCAGAGCCCGGCCAGGGTGTCCGTACCGAGCGGGACGCCACACCTACCGCAGAGACGAGACGAGTTCACGGCTTAACCTCTGCTACGGGAACTGAGGGCAGATTGTTACACGAGTGGGTCGCCCTTGGCCAGCCCGGGCTGGCAGAAGATGGAAAACCACGTCCATGGCGAGCGTGAGTGGCTCTTTGGCCAAGAGCCGCCACCCCGGACCGCGCGACGTTCCGGCCTGCAGCGCGTGGGCCGAGGGGACAGGCGTGGGGTTACCCTTGGCCCCAGCCGGCTATTCCGGCCGCCGCGACCGGGAACTGGTTGCCGTCCGGGAGTGGCCCGCGTCGTCCATTCGGGGAAACCGTGAGTTCGACCACCCCCGTGCCCCTAATCCGGAGGTGTGAGGTTGCGTCGAAAAGACGGAGAGAAGTTGGGGTAACTGAAGTAGCATGAAATCCTTGAAACCAAACCAGACTGAGTTCCAAGCGCCTGTATGCGTGGCGGAAACTCCTGCCCCCCGCCCCCGCTGGGGGGGAGCGGGGGCGGGGGGCAGGAGGAGCTCGAGCTCGGAGATCCAGGTCCAGCTTGATGTTGCCTTGAGGGAGAACCGCCATCTGCGAGAGCAGCGAGATATTCTAAAAAAAACTCTCGGTATTCTCTCCGAACCATCCCCGAGCGCTACGAGCGGGTGCACGCGATGAGACACGAACATTCCATCCTTATGCTCTGCGAGGCCATCCAGGTCTCCCCGAGCGGGTTCTACGATTGGGATCGCCGTCGTCGGAATCCCGGGCCGCGGGCGTTGGAGGACCAGGTCCTGCGCCGATAGGGCTACGCTGTCGAGCATCTCAAAAAGAAAACCCCCTGCCCTACCTCGACAGCCTGGGGCCGGTTCGGTAACGCAAGGGGCGCTTAAACAAGATCGGAGTCCATAGCCGGAGCTAGGGGTTTTGGCAATCCACCCAACGCGGCATCGCCTACTACCGGGAGGAGGCGGGGAGGGACAACAAAAGGACCCTCAACGCTAATCGGCGGTCCCGCCGTGAGGCTGAAGTTCCTGCGCCCTCTCCGGCGCCCGACCCGTTACCAGCGGAGCCGCCCCCGATCCTCGTTCACGTCCGTATGGTGACGAGCCTTCTGGAACGTCGCCCGGTCGCGTGGACCGAGAATGACCACATGCTCGCCCGGGCCCTGAGACAACACCGCATGGTCCGAACGCCGCTACCTGCGGTGTTACCGTGCCTTCGACCGCTTCCTCAGGAGGTGCTTCTTCCACCGCGCCCTACTCCACGGTTAGGGCGATCAGGAAGGGGGCGGAATCGGTCATGGTGGAGACGAAGTCGAGGCTGGTCACTTCCACGTGCGGGCGCGGATTCTCGATGGTGGTTCGGGAAACCTGCACGCTACTTCCCGGGTTCAGCTGGTTGGCGCCTGTCGTTCCTTCCCAAGCGACCGTCACCCGGTCGGCCGGCGAGGTCACGAAGCGGTGCCAATCATGCACGTCCACGCCATAGACGATGGGGAACAGCCGCTCCTCGCCGTCGGCGAAGTGGATCACGTAGCGGCCCACCACGGTGTCCATGGGGACGCGCCAGATGGTGCCGTGCAGGACATGGAGCCGGGTCAACTTCCGATGGAGGGGGATGCCGGTGACGGCGACGGGGAAGCGGTCCATGCGGCTGCGCGAGAGGAAGGTGCCTCGGAGGTTGAGCACCCCACGGACATCGAACTCCAGCGGACCCAGCCGCTGCACACCGCGGGGCATGGCGGACAAGTCGTTGCGCACGTTCGGGCGCAAGGGGATGTCCTGCATGTCACGGGTGAGGGAGCCATTGTAGTGGAGACTCAAGTCAATCAGGTTGGGCGGGGCAGGCGCGTCGCGCGGGGGAATGCCCCGCCCCAGGCAATTGTCGATCGCGGCTTCGTCCATCCGTCCCAGCCGTTGCAGGACGGCCGCGCGACCCAGGCGAGCCTCTTCCCACAAGGCCATCCGGGCGTTCCTGTCCGCGCTGGCCTGTTGGAGGGCGTGGTCGAACGCGGAGATGGCTTCGTCGAGGCGGTCCGCCGCCATCAACGCCTTTCCTTGCAGGGTTAGCCTTCGGATGCAGGTATCCTCGGCCGCGTCGACGGCCTCGCGCACTGCGGCGGCGGTCATCAGGTTGGTTTCGCTTCCGGCCACGCCGGCGCAGAGCACGTGTTGCGCCTCGAGCCTCAGGGCTTTGAGCTCGGCCTTTTGGGAGGCGGTCCACAGGTCGGCGTTCCGCTGCCACCACTGATCGGCCTGCGTGAAATGATCCACCGCCTGGTCCGGATCCCCGAGCTTCTGACAGGCCATGGCCAGGAAGAGGAGGCTGCGACCGGAGAGGCGGCCGTGGCGCAGTCGGCTTTCAGCCTGAAAGGCCTCGGCGGCGGCGCGGTGATCTTCGTTCCGATAGAGGACGATGCCGAGGAACTGGAAGTTCCGCCAGTCGGAGGGATCCAGGCGGGTGGCGTGCTCTGCGATCAGGTGCAGGTGGTCCAAATCCCACATGTTTTCCAGCCCAGTGCTCAGGTGCCCCGCCAGCAAAGGGAGGTAGACGCCTTGTTGGCCGGCCTCCCGGCATTGCCGGCCGGTGGAGCACGTGACCTCCAGCCACCTGGAGAAGGTGGCACGCGCCGTGGCGACTCCGCGGTTGCCCCAGAGGGTGCCTACCTGCGCGGCGAGCACGTTCCGGCAGATGGCCAGCAAGTCCGTGTTGGTGCCCGCCAGGTCCATGGCTCGGGCGTAGGCCGCCACCGCCTCCTCCTTGCGGCCCATCTCACCCTGGAGCCACCCCTTGGTGTGCCATAGCCACACACTGTCCGGGTGCCTGGCCAGACTCTCCTCCGCCAGCGCCAGGGCTTCGTCATCCCTGCCGTTCCCCTGCAGCGATTGGATCCGGGCGCGCCGGTCGGCCAGGTCCAGGCGGGTCAACGCCACCTGGTTGGTCGGGGCCAGGCGGGCCGCCTCACGCAGACTTGCCAGGGTGTCTTCTGCGATCCGCCGTTGCACGTGCTCCCCTAAGGTGACCGGCGACCGGGGGGAAATGCCGCGGGCGGTGCCAGTGGCAAGAAACCAGCGGAGCCAGCTCGAGTAGTAGTCGCCATCGACCCCGGGCCTCGACGGCGGCGGGACCCGTGCGAGTTGGTTGGTCGGCCCCGGCTGCCGCATGTCGTTCTCGTCCAGACGCCACCCAATCACCGCCTCCGCAAGTTCCGGCAACCAGCAGGGGACGGCGGCCGGCGTGCTGGCCACATCCCAAAGCCGGACCTTGCCGTCGGACGATACCGTCAGGAGCCACTGGCCGTCGGGGCTGAACTGCGCTTGCAGCACGGCGCCGCCATGCGGCATTGGTTCCGAGACCGGCAGGGCCGTGTCCACATCCCAGATGCGCGCGATGCCCGCCTCCGAGCCCAGGGCGACCCGCGTTCCGTCCGGGCTGAACTGCACGGTCACGAGCCGGGCGGCGTGAGCCATGAGGTTGCCGATGGGATTGCCGGTGTCGAGGGCGCACACCTGGGCGGTGTTGCGCGAGAGGATGATGACCCGGGTTCCGTCCGGGCTGAGGCTGGAGGCGTCGGTCACCCACCTCGCGACCTGGGGGCTCGGTCCGGTCAGCGCCCGCCCGGTGCGGGCATCCCAGGTGCGGGCGATGCCATCCGAGCAGAGCGTCACCAGACGGGTTCCATTCGGGTCGAAGCGGAGGCGGGTCACCGCCCGGCCATGCGCCAGCGGACCGGCGACCAGCCCACTGGTGGCCGGATCCCAAATCCACACCGTCCCCTCCTGACAAGCGGTGGCCAGACGCCGTCCGTCCGGGCTGAATCGAGCCAGGAGCACATCGCTCGGTTCGGATTCGGTGCTCGCCCCGAACTCGGCCGCATACTCGTCGCTTTCCAGTCGGGCCGCGGGGTCTCGCCGATGGGGCAACGGGCGTCCCGCCGGCTGCCCGGTGCGTGCCTCCCAGAGGCGGGCGGTGCCGTCCGCGGAGGCCGTCGCGAGCCAGCGCCCGTCCGGGCTGAACTGCACCTCCAGGACGCGGTCGCCGTGTTGCAGGGGCGGGGCCAGGGGCTCGCCCGTGGTGGCATCCCAGATGCGGGCCTCGGCGTAGGCGGTGCTGCTCGCCAGCAGGCGCCCGTCGCGATTGAAATGAGCCAGCCTGACTGGGCCCGGGTGCAGCATCGGCCTGCAAATAGCCTGTCCGGTGCGGGCATCCCAGACCCTGACCGCGAAGTCAGCCCCGGCGGTAAGAACCCGGGAACCGTCGGGGCTGAGTTCCGCCCAGTTGAGGCCGCGCGAGGCGGGGCCGGGCGCGCCGAATTCCAGGGCCAGCGGGTGCCCGGAGCGGACCGGGCGGCTCTCGGGCGCGGGGCCGCCGGGGCTGGAATCGGCGGAGGGCGCCTGGCCGGGATCCAACCCACTCAGGGCCGAGATCAGGCGCGCGGCGATCACGCGGTCGTCCGGATGGCGCCGGAGCAGGCGCGCCAGCTTCGCCACCGCCTCGCCGGCCCGATCCTGCCCCAGCAGCGAGTCCACCTGCTCCATCTCCAACCGCACGACGGTGGCCTCGACGCGCAGCCGCTGGTGCAACTCGCTCGCGGCATTGCGATCCGCCCGGCGCCACTGCCAGACAATGCCCGCCAAACCAACCCCGGCGACCAAGACCGCGGCCAAGGCCCATGCGGCCGGGGCGGGATTGCGCTTTACCCACTTGGCCACGTGCTCGCGCCAGCGGAGGGGCCGTGCCCGAATCGGCTCGTTGCGCAGCCAGTGCTCCAAATCGTCCGCCAGGGCGTCCGCCGAGGTGTAACGACGGTTCGGGTCCTTCTCCAGACACTTCAGGCAGATGGTTTCCAAATCCCGGTCCAGCGGACACGGCGTCGCCCGCGCGGCGGAGGCGGCGGGGGCGACGGGGCCCTGCCGGCGTTTGCAGAGGATCCGGCTAGGCGGAACCGGTTCCGTTTCGACCACCTGCCGCATCACCTCCAGGGGAGTCGTTCCCTCGAACGGCGGACGCCCGGTCAGCAGGAAGTAAAGCACCGCCCCCAGACTGTAGATGTCCGTTCCGGTGGTGAGGTGGTGCGTCGCGCCGGCGGTTTGCTCCGGCGACATGTAGTTGGGCGTTCCCAACACGACCCCGCCCAAGGTCAGGTCGCCGCTGCCCTCGATCTGCCGCGCCAGCCCGAAATCGGCCACGTGAGGCGCCCCCTGGGCATCGACCAGGATGTTCGCCGGCTTGAGGTCCCGGTGCAGGATGCCCCGCTGATGGGCATGATGGACCGCCCGAGCCACGGTGACCAGCAACCGCGCCGCCTCCTGCGGGGTCATCCCGCCAGAGCGAAGGGCCAGGTGCTGCGACAGGTTGTGCCCAGCGACGAACCGCATGGCGAAGTAATGTTGGCCCTGGTGTTGCCCGATCCCGTAGATGGACACGATGTTCGGGTGATCCAAACGAGCGGCGGCTTCGGCCTCCACGTGGAGGCGCCTCACGGCTTCGCTACTGGCCAAGTGCCCGGGCAGGATCATCTTCAGCGCCACGATGCGATTCAGGCTGACCTGCCGGGCCTTGTAGACGACGCCCATGCCCCCGCGCGCCAGTTCCTCCAACAGTTCGAAGTCGCCCAACCAGCGGCTGTCGGCGGCTGGCGCCGGAGCCTCGGCCCGAGATCTCGGCGGGCCGGGAGGAAAGGGCGACTCCTCCCCGGCGGGATCATCCCCCAGGGTCAACCCTTCCTGGAGGAAGCACCTGGGGCAAAGGCCCGCCGAGCCAATGCTCGTAAGCTTCGTGCCGCACTTGCCACAGGTTTCCATGATCCTGGCCATGCCCGCGCAGATCGAGGCGCGGTCTTGCCTTCATTACTACGCCGAAACTCGAGTCGCGTTACCGGCGAAGTCAGGTTCCACCGTCCGCATCCGGAAGGGGCGGCGACCGGCTCAACACCTCGATCAGGTGGCGCAGCTCCTCGTCCACGTCCCCCGGGCGAGCCACGGTTCGAGCCACCTCCGCACGCACAATATCGCGGCACCGCTGACGCAGGCGATGGATGGCAGTCTTCACCGCGCCTTCGCTGCTCCCGAGTTCCGCGGCCAACTCCGCGTACGGCCTGGACGGTTCATTGCCCCAGACACACCGCTGCAACGCGTCAAACAGCCGGTCGCGTCCGGTCGCGCGATACTCCGCCCGCAACGCCTCCACCGCCCGCCCCATCACCGTGATCCCCCAATGCCTCTCGTAGACCTCGTCCGAGGTGAGCGTGCTGGGCGGCTCCGCGGCATAAGACTGCTCGGCGGCGGCCGCGTCCCAAGACACAAACGCCTCCGCACCGCCACGCTTGCGTCGCGTCGTCCTGCGCCACTCGCTGATGACGAAGCGCTTGAAGGAGGTCAGCAGGAAGGTGCGGAATCGCCCGGACTCGGGATGAGCGTGCTGGACGCACTTCTGGAAGAGCCCCGCGAAGAAGGCCTGCGTCAGGTCCTCGGCTTCCTCGGGGGACGACCCTTGGCGGCGGACATAGGCATAGAGAGGGAACCAGTAGGCACGGCACAGGGATTCCAAGGCTTCCGCCGACTGCGGTGTCCCCGCATCCCCCGCGGCGACCACCTCGCTCCAATGGGTGGTGCTGAACTCCCTTACCGCAGTGGCGGGCAGCTCCGGAATCGGGTCTTCGCCCATGCTCGTACGTATAGCCAAGCCATCCCCCCCAAACAAGCGAAAAGCCGGGGACGCCCGCGAGGGCCGCGGTCATGCCGGGTTCAATCGGTTGTCGCTGAGGAGGTGGGGAGAGGGAAAGCGAGGATCCTCCGGAACCGCTGACGCCGGTGAGGACGACGAGGCGGTGTTTGGGGACCGAAAGGTCGTGAACCTTCAGGTTGTGCTGCCGGGCGCCCTGGACCCTGGGGCTGGGTTGCAGGCTGAGCGCGCGGGCGGACGCGTCCGCGCTCGCGTTGCCGGCCGCGCGCGAATGGCTGCGCTGGCTCGACCGGCTCCAGAAATCGGTGGTCGCTCGCTCTGTCGGCGAACCCGTCCGGGCCTTCGTGCACGACCACGACGGGGCGTCGACCGCGAGAAGCGGGGGCACCATCCGGGCCAGCTACGGTTCGGTGACCCTCGAGGCGAACCTCGGTCCGGCATGCGTCTCCAGCAATGGCCAGGCTTGGCTGCCCGGGGCCAACCCAGACCCCGCCCGGGGCAGATCCTGCAGCGGGGAACGCCTCGGGCGCGTCGCCACCAGGACTCGTGGCGCGGAAAGCGCCCATGGTGCGTGGCTCGACAGAGGGCTGGCGCTGCATCACGATGACCTGGTGATGAAAACGCAGTCGCCCGATACGAGTCCCGAAGCAGAGCGGGTCTTGATTGAATGGCTGCGGCGGACGCCAGCGTGGAGGCGGCTGCAACTTGCCGACCGCATGAGCGCGACCGTGCGCGATCTCTGTCTGGCGGGCATAAGGTCACGCCACCCCCACGCCAGCGCAGCGGAGGTGCGACGGCAATTCGCGGACCTCCACCTCGGCCCGGAACTGGCGGCAGAGGTCTTTGGCCCGGCCGGCTGAACTCTTGACCTTGACGACCCCATGAACCTCCCCGAACTCTACATCGCCTGCGACGTCGAGGCCGACGGCCCGATCCCCGGACCCTACAGCATGCTTTCCTTGGGGATGTCGGTGGTGGGCAGGCCTGAGCTGAGCTTCTACACGGAACTGAAGCCGATCTCGGACCAGGTCGTGCCCGCCGCGCTGGCGGTGAGCGGCTTGGACCGGGATCGACTGATGCGCGAGGCGCCCAGTGCCGAGCTCGCGATGACGGCGGCCGCCAAGTGGGTGAACGATGTGCGCAAGATCGGCAGGCCGGTGTTCCTGGCGGCCCCGGCCGTCTGGGACGGCATGTTCGTTCACTGGTATTTCGTGCGGTTCACCGGGAAGAGCCCTTTCGGGCAAACCGGGTCCGGGATCGACGTGCGCAGCTATTGGATGGGGCTGACCGGCTGCGAGTGGGCGGCGAGCCGCAAGGGCGCGATCAAGTCCCAGTTGGGCATCGAAGGCCTGGAACATACGCACCACGCGGGGGAGGACGCGCGGGAACTGGCGGGGGTGTTCGAGGCGGTGCTCAAGCACGGAATGGCGGTTCGCCTCCTCAAGTGATTTCTTTCGTCCCATCCAACGAGAGCGCAGTTTTGCCAAAGCCCGAACATGCGCACACCGATCCCAGCATGAGATTTCCGGGCATCCGCGGTTTCAATCACTCGTTGTGGACAGGTCACGTTTCGATGCCGTGGTCCTCCCTCGGGTAACAGTTACTTTGGGCGCGCGGGGCCGGGTAGTTCACGGCCCGCCTGCCCACCGCTCCCCGAACCTCCCCGCCCGCTGCGGGCAGGGAGGGAGATCAGCAAGGGGTAAGCGGAGCAAACCACCGTCGGCTTGACTCCCTCTCCTCCGTCGGACGGAGGAGGCCGGGGAGAGGAGGCTCCCGGAGCCGGACAGCGCGAGCAGGGTGAACCTGGCACCCTGTTCACCCCCCCCTGATTGGTTTCATGGGACGGCGCCAATCTAGGCTGGAGGGCCAGGCGAGGGAATGCCAACACTGCCACGACTCTTGTCAGACTGGGCACCCCGCATTGGCAGGCGCCGGCCGCGAATCGGGATCGAAACCAGCGTCGGAATCGGTAAGGGTCCATCAAGGAATCAGCGATGCATTCGTTGCGCTCAACTTGGCCTGGGGCGAGGCACGAGGGAGGTATTCCCTGACGGACCCTAAGGGTCTGTGCAAAAATAACTTCCGATTTTGCTGGAGGCGATTTTG
>CAZVRY010000286.1:0-8616 GCA_964629545.1 uncultured Verrucomicrobiota bacterium
GACAACAAACCGAACCATGAACCCGACAAATCTACGTGTAAGGTGCAGAGAGCACCGGCGCACTCCAAGAGCTTCGCCTCAAACGGGCCATGGGCGGCAACGAGGCGCCGGCACCGGCCGACTCCGGCTGAGCCTCGAATCCGCCTCCCGCTTGCCGACCCTCAGGGAACCCAGTGGAAAACTTGCGGGCTTTCGCGTAATTCCCTGGCCGATCCCCAGCGGGGCTGATCCAATGATAGAGCATCGTATGGATCGCACATTGCCGATGGCGCGTTCGGATGGGTCGTGGCGCCTTGCCGTGATCGGCGTGATCGTCGGGGCGCTCTGGCCGGGACAGGTGTGGGCAAACGGGATCGATCTGGGAATGCTGGCGAGTTACTCAGCGGCCGTGCTGGTGCCGCTGATCGCCTTCAACGTGTTCGCCGAGGGAGCCGTCCTGGGACCTGGTCTGCGGCTGGCACAACGCGAGACGTGGCGCATCCTGTTGCGCGCCAATCTCACTTCGCTGGCGGCCGGGATTCCGATCAAATTCCTCGGCGCCTGGATCGACGACCTGCGCCCGGCGGTCGATCTGGAGGAAGAGTTGGCCGCTTGGCCGGCTGCGGCTGCCTTGGGGATCGCGCTCTTCTTTGCGGCGACGGTCCTGACGGAGGCTTGGGTCATCTGGCGGTGGGTGCGGATGGAGTCATGGCCGGTGACCAGGAGTCGGACGTGGGCTGTGGTCACGTTGGCCAATGTGGTGACCTACGTTGTGTTGGCGCCCATGTACTACCTTGCTACACGGCCTTCCCACGACATCCAAACCTTCACCGCGGGGGCGGCGGGGGCCAAGGCGCCGCCCGACGAGGTCTGGTATTGCGAGGAGGGGACAGGCTTCCTTTGTCGGACGGACACTCGAGGTGGGCAGCGCACTCTTGTGATTCCTCGTGACGTGCGCGATTTCCAGTGGCACGCCGCATCGGGTCGGGTGCTCTACCGCGGAGGGGATAACGGGCTTTATCTCTTCGACCCGGAGCGGGCGACCAACATTCTGTGCTGGGCGACGGGGGATGCGTATTCCATGGACGAAGTGGCGTGCAGCCCGCTCGGCCGGCACGTGGCGTGGCTGACCACCGAAACGCGCGAGTTGTGGGTGCGGCGGGCAGGGGTCGGCCCCGAAGGACCGTCCGGGGTGGCGTTTCCCCAGGATCCGCAGGCCGTGGCCTGGACCGATCGCGAGGACGAGTTTCTGCTTTGCTTCCCCAAGGAGCGCTCCTTGGTTCGTCTGGGCGACGACGGGGGTATCCGAGAGGTCGTGCCCGCCGGGGCGGTTCGGCCCGCGCGGGTCTATGGCCGGTTTGGGGTCTATGTCGGTGGAGCGAGCCTCCAAAGGGACACGCGCGGCCGCGAACCCCGCGTCACCTACGAATGGCATCGAGTCGAACCATGGTTCATCCGCGCGTTTTGGGGCTTGGGCTCGCGGGTGAGAATGTCTGCAGGGGGGAGCAGCGTCACGGTGGCCGACAATCCCGGCCTCCTTCACCTGGGCCGCCGCCGATTCTGGAACGTCTGTTTGTTGCCGGAGAAGCGCGAGGCGCTGTTCGACGACGACCGCGCGATCTACCTGCTGGATTTCGATGGGCGGAAAGTGGGCCGCGTGGCGGCCGGGCGCGATTTCGTTCTGCCGATCCCGCGATTCGAACGCACGACGGCATTATCGCCGTGATTGTGCGTCATCTGGTCCAACCCGCGGCGAATCGCCGCGTTGACCACTGCTTTGAAGCTGGTTTGGCGTTCCCGTTGAATCCGTTCGATTTGGACGTCCACGTCTTGGTCGAGGGTCACGGTGGTTCTCATCCATCACCGCATACTGATTGCGATGCGTGGATGTCACACCTCGGCGCCGTCCGCAATCCCCCATTAAGTCCTCCCCCGCCCCGCCGATAAGAGGGTGTCGCAAGACCCTGGCCGCCGGCGCCAGCGAACCAACAGCCGGCGGGGAACCCAGGCAGACCCCCTCACTACCCAGTCTGCCAGCGGCACGGACGCCGCTTAAACCCAAAATCCCCGTCAGGGGTGACTCATGGAAGGAGTCTGTATGGTAATCAATACGAACATGTCGGCTCGGAGCACCGCTCGGTTGCTCTCCGATTCCAGTGCCCTGCTGTCCAAATCGCTCGCGCGCTTGTCCTCCGGCTCGAGAATCGTCTCCCCAGAAGACGACGTGGCCGGCTTGGCCACCGCCCTGCGTTTCGACGCCCAAATCAACCGCCTCAGCGCCGCCAAAAGCAACGTAGGCAACGCGGTCTCCCTCGCCCAAACCCAGGACGGCTTCCTCTCCAAGGTCGCCAAGGCCCTCGACCGCATGAGCGAACTCGCCGTGCTCGCCCAGGACATCACCAAGACCGACACCGACCGCGGCCTCTACCAACAGGAATACAACACCCTCGGCAGCTACATCACCGAGGTGTCCACCAAGGATTTCAACGGCGTCAGCCTCTTCGGCGGCATCGATCTCGACGTCACCATCGACAGCGATGCCAATAAGTTCACCATGACCGGCGTGGACCTCACCGCGACCGAGTATACCGACGCCACCGGAGCCGACATCTCCACCACCAGCGGTGCCGCCACCGCTCTCACCCAGGTGAAAGGCGCCCTCACCCAGTTGTCCACCGACCGCGCCACCGTCGGTTCCAACGTCGCCCGGCTCAACACCACCTCCGACCAACTCGGCCTCCTCCGCGATAACCTCAGCGCCGCCAGCAGCCGCATCCGCGACGTCGATGTCGCCGACGAGAGCGCCCAGTTCGCCCGCTACTCCATCCTGGTCCAGGCCGGCACCGCCATGCTCGCCCAAGCCAATACCCTGCCCCAGTCAGCGCTCCGACTCCTCGGTTAGCGCCCCTTCCCCCGGGGCCGGACGACCTGGCGCCGTCGTCCGGCCTCCTCCTCGCCCTGTTGCCGGGCGTCCAGGGGAGCGCCCAGGCAGTTGCGACCGGTCCGACTGCACCCACACGGCCCCATCCCCGCCTGTCGTGCTCAAGTAATCCGACTTCCTTCCGATAACCCTGGGGTCGCAAGACGCTGAACGCCGACCTCAGCCGGAACCGTCGGCGGGGAACAATGGCAGACGCCCCAACCAGTTGGTCCGCCAGCGGCATGGACGCCGCTCCAACCAAAATCCCCACCCGGGGTGACTCATGGAAGGAGTCGCAATGATCATTAATACCAATACATCGGCCCAAAGCAGTGCCCGCCTCCTGGCGGATTCCAGCACCATGCTGTCCAAGTCGCTCGCGCGCTTGTCCTCCGGCTCCAAGATCGTCTCGCCGGAAGACGACGTAGCCGGCTTGGCGGCCTCGCTGCGTTTCGACGCCCAAATCAGCCGCATCACCGCGGCCAAGAGCAACGTGGGAAATGCCATCTCCCTCGCCCAAACCCAAGACGGCTTCCTCTCCAAGGTCGCCAAAGCCCTCGACCGCATGAGCGAACTCGCCGTGCTGGCTCAGGACGTCACCAAAACCGACACCGACCGCGGTCTCTATCAGCAGGAATACGAAACGCTCGGCGCCTACATCGATGACGTCGCCACCAAAGACTTCAACGGCGTCAGCCTCTTCGGAGGCAACGACGTCGACGTCACCATCGACAGCGATGCCAACAAGTTCACCATGACCGGCATCGATCTCACCGCCGCCGATTACACCGACGCCACCGGCGGGGACATCTCCACGACCTCCGGAGCCACCTCCGCCCTGACCGACGTCAAGACCGCCATCACCCAACTGTCGGCCGACCGCGCCACCGTCGGTGCCAGCATCACCCGGCTCAACAACACCGGCGATCAACTCAGCATCCAGCGGGATAACCTCACCGCCGCCAACAGCCGGATCAAAGACGTGGACGTGGCCGAGGAAAGCACGCGCTTCGCCCGCTACAACATCCTGGTCCAAGCCGGCACCGCCATGCTCGCCCAGGCCAATACGCTGCCGCAATCCGCACTGCGCCTCCTCGGATAGGACGCCCGCAGGCGCGCGGCCCCCCGCGCCCTCGGCGAACCCCTCCGGGCCCGAGGTCCGATATGACCCTAGCGGCCCGCGGGCCCCAACCGGCCCGCGGGCCCAAGCTGCCAATCAACCTGTCAACATCTATGGATCTCGGTCTCTCAGGCCTCGCCTCCGGCATGGACTGGCGGTCCCTCGTGGACCAACTCACCGACCTCGAACGCTCGCCGCAAACGCGGATGCGCACCGAGCAGAATAAACTCCAGCAGGTCTTCAACGCTTACGGCAGCATCAAGACCCAACTCGCCGTCCTCCAAAGCCGCCTCGCCAAACTGAAAGACCCGGCCGCCTTCGACACGCGCTCGGCGACCGTGGGCGACTCGGCCGTCGCCTCCGCCACCGCACAAACCGCCGCCCCCCTCGGCTCCTATACGTTCAACATCACTCAACTCGCCTCCGCCTCCAACCTCCGCGGCGCCACCAACGCCGGCGCCCCCCTCAGCACCAGCAGCGACGTCTCCTCCCTCTCCCTCGCCACCGCCCCCTTCAGTTCCCCCATCACCGCCGGTACCTTCACCGTTAACGGGAGCCGCATCACCATCGCGACCTCCGATACCCTCCAAAGCGTCTTCGACCAAATCAACGCGGCCACCTCCGGCGCCGTCACCGCCTCCTACGACCCCGATACGGACCGCATCACCCTGTCCTCTGCCACCAGCATCGTCCTCGGCAGCGCCGCGGACTCGAGCAATTTCCTCCAAGTCGCCCGCCTCTATAACAACGGCTCCGGCTCCGTGACCTCCACCACCGCGCTCGGCACCGTCCAAGCCTCGGCCACCCTCGCCCAAGCCAACCTCAACACCGCCGTCACCAACGGCGGCTCCGGCCCCGGCGAATTCACCGTCAACGGTGTCGCCATCGAGTTCGACCCCGCCGCCGATAGCCTCCAGAACGTTCTCGACCGCATCAACGAATCGGAGGCCGGCGTCATCGCCACCTTCGACGTCACCAACGACCGCGTGGTTCTCACGAACAAGAACACCGGCGACCTCGGCGTGAGCCTGGCCGACGTCAACGGCAACTTCCTCGCCGCCACTGGCTTGCTGAGCGGCACGCTCGAACGCGGCAAGAACCTCACTTACACCATCAACGGCAGCGACCCCCTCGTCAGCCAATCCAATACCATCACCTCCGAGTCCTCCGGCCTCGCCGGCCTCGCCGTCACCGCCCTCCAAACCGGTTCCACCACCATCACCGTCGCCGCCGATACCGCCGCCGTCCGCACCGCCATCACCGACTTCATCGCCGAATACAACCGCCTCCAGTCCCTCATCGATACCCAAACCGCCAGCTCGACCGATTCCAAAGGCAAGGTCACCGCGGGAACCCTCGCCAACGAAAACGACGCCGACCTCATCGCCCGCCAACTCCGCGCCATCGTCAGCAGCCAGGTCGGCACCGCTCTCCCCTCGCTCCAACGGCTCGAATCCATCGGCATCACCGCCAACGGCAACGATAATTCCCTCTCCCTCTCCAACGCCGAAGCCCTCGACCAAGCCCTCGCCACCAACCTCGCCGCGGTCCGCACCCTCTTCACCGATAGCACCTCCGGCCTCGCCACCCGCCTCGATGCCTTCCTCGAACAAACCATCGGCGACGAAGGCTCCCTCCTCAACCACCAGGAATCGCTCACCAGCCAGATCGCCAAAATCGATACCCAAGTGGCCGATCACGAACGCTACGTCCAAACCGTCCGCAGCCAGTTGATGAACAGTTTCCTGGCCATGGAACAGGCCCAACAGAAGTCCAACCAGCAACTCCAGTTCCTCATGTCCCGCTTCGGCTCCTCCAACTGATCGGGAGCCTCGCCCCACCGACCGTGTCCGGGCACAGGTTCGGGTCAAGTTTTGGCACTTCGTTCCGATACTTCATCATGACGCACGACCCCCATGCCCGCCGGGAAAGCCCGGAGATCATGTTGGACGGCAACCCGGTGGCGCTCAACGACCCCCGAACGTCCCTGCGTGAAGTGTTCCAATACCTCGAAAGCCTCGCCCTCCGCCACGACCGGGTCCTCTCTTCGGTCCTGGTCGACGGCGTCCGCATGCGCCCCAACGAAGCCCGTCTTGCCCCCGGCGGCTTCCATTCCCTCAAAGCCGACAGCGTCACCTTCGATGAACTCGGCAAACAAATGGTCCGCGCCGTCCGCACCCGCGTCCGCGAACTCCAGGAACGGGTCAAAGGCATGCAGTTCCTTGTCCTCATCAATAACTGGGACGTCGCCCAGTGGCTCTGGTGGGAACTCGTCCCCGACTTCAAGACTCCCATGATCGAACTGAGCTTCCTCCAGGAGCTCTGGGGATCCCGCCTGAGCGAGCTCAAGCTGCATCACCGCACCCTGGTCCAACATTGGGACCTCATCGGCTCCATCCACGCCGAAATCGAGATGGTCCTCCAACGGCAGGAAAGTCTCACGATCCTCTCCGACCTGCTCGAACGGAAACTCGGCCCCTGGCTCCAACGCCTGGCCGATTACCTCGATCACCTCGACGCCGAAAAGAGCAACTGACCCCGCGCCGGACTGCCCCCCCGGATGCACCCGCCCACCCCCCAGCCCACCCCCCGCGGCGTCCGACGCCTGGTTGACCTCCTGTCCATCCTCCTCCTCGCCGGATTCGTCGCCCTCGCCTTCACCGGGTGCGCGTCCGCCCTGCACGACCAGGTCTACGGCTCCAGCTACGCCCCCAGCAACGTCTTCGCCGCCACCAATACCCTCCCCCCAGCTATCCGCCGCGTCGCCGTCCTCCCCCTTGCCGTCGAACCCGACACCCCCGACGCCGCCCTCGCTTCGCTCGAACCCGTCCTGCGCGCCGAGGTGTCCAAATCCAACACCGCCGAATGGGTGTTCCTCGAACCCGCCAGCCTCCGACGCCTTTCCGGACGCAGCCGCTGGGGTGCGGAGGACGAATTGCCTCCCGCCTTCCTCGAGAATATCCAGGACAAACTCGGCTGCGACGCCGTTCTCTTCTCCCGCCTCACCCGTTACCACCCCTTCAAGCCCGTCGCCCTCGGCTGGCGCTTCCGCCTCGTCGCCTGCGCCGACGCCCAGATCCTCTGGGCTGCCGACGACTCGTTCGACAGTGGCGTGCCTGCCGTGGCCGCCGCCGCCCGCCGCTATTACCACTCCGAAATCCGCCCCCGCTCCCCCGCCGCCGACTCGCGGATGATCCTCGAGTCCCCACGGTTTTTCGGCCATTACTCCGCCCAGGCCCTCCTCGCCACCATCCCCGGGCGCTAACCCCCCCCTCTGCCCCTCAAGAATCCACCCGTTCTGCCGATATCACTCTCGTGCGTTTATCACCGTAACCGATAGCCAAAGCCTGCCTAAACCCCCTCGTGGACTATGGAAATCAATACTAACCTCAACGCGGGCGCCGCTGGCAGGATCGCCCCCTCCCGACCGCCCGTCCCGGCGGCCAAGGTCATCACCGACGACGCCGTCTTCGCCCAGTCCTCCGCCCTCCTCGACGCCCTGAAGAGCCTCCCCTCCGCCCGCGTCGAAGCGGTCGAACGAGCCCGCAACCTCGTCAGCGACGTCAATTATCCCCCCCGCGAAACCATCCAGCGGATCTCTGACCTGCTCGCGATGCACCTCGAAGCCGAGGCCGCGGATCCCGCCCCAGCCAACGAGTAGCCCAGCGACTCACTCGCCTGCCCCCTATGATGCCGCGCGCCAATCCCTGGCAATCCTACCGCCACGTCGCCCTCACCACCGCCAGCCCGGGCCAGCTCGTGCTGATGCTCTACGACGGTGCCCTGCGGTTCCTCCGTCAGGCCCTGGACGGGTTCAACGAGGAGGATCCCCTCCAGTTCAACCTCACCATCCACAACAACATCACCCGCGCCCAGGCCATCATCAACGAACTCAACGTCTCCCTCGACATGAACCAGGGCGGCGAACTCTCCCACTCCCTCCGCCGTCTCTACCAGTACCTCGACCGCCGCCTCGACGAAAGCAACTACCGCAAAGAACGGCAGGGCGTGGACGAAGCCGTCCAACGCCTCACCACCCTCCGGGATGCCTGGGCCCAAATGCTCCAAGGTCCCGCCGCCCACCCCGCCCAGCCCCAGACCCCGCAGCTCGAACCCGCCCTCGCCTCGCGCTAGCCTCACCCCTCGGCCTCGCCATGCGCGCCCGCGATCTCTTGGCCGCCCTCTACGAAGACTGGCGCCGGCTGAGCGAAGACGAAGGCCAGGCCATCAGTCAGGGCGCCTGGGACCTCGTCGACCGCTGCCAAACCGCCAAATTCGAACTTCAGGCCCGCATCATCGCCGCGTCCGACCGCCTCCAGGCCGAGTGGGCCGAATCCCCCGACCGGCGCGCCGCCGAAGAACCCCACTTCCGGCAACTCGTCGAACAACTCATCTGCCTCGAATCTCGCAACAGCGAACGCCTCGCCTCCCAACGCCGCACCGCCGAGGCCGACCGCCAGGCCCTCGACAAGAGCACCCGCAGCCTCCGCGACATCCAGCGCCTCTACGGCGGCCCCCGCGGCCCCTCCTGGAATTCCTATTCTTAGGGTCTGTGCAAAAATAACTTCCGATTTTGGCGGGAGCGCCACCGGGCCGG
>CAZVRY010000287.1:0-8469 GCA_964629545.1 uncultured Verrucomicrobiota bacterium
GCCTGTCCGGGAGGTGCCGGTCCCCCTTCATGTTCGTCCTGAATTCATGAGGCTCCCCCCTGGCTTCCCCCACATGAATTCAGGGCGGAGCATGAATTGCCTGTCCGGGAGGTGCCGGTCCCCCTTCATGTTCGTCCTGAATTCATGAGGCTCACGCCGGCTGACGCCACATGCATTCAGGGCGGAACATGAATTGCCTGTCCGGGAGGCGCCGGTCTCCCTTCATGTTCGTCCAGAATTCATGAGGCTCACCCCCGGCTCACCCCACATGCATTCTGGGCGGAGCATGAATTTCCGGTCCGGGAGGTGCCCGTTCCCCTTCATGTTCGTCCTGAATTCATGAGGCTCCCCCCTGGCTTCCCCCACATGAATTCAGGGCGGAGCATGAATTGCCTGCCCGGGAGGTGCCGGTCCCCCTTCATGTTCGCCCCGATTTCATGAGGCTCACGCGCGTGGCATGGGTCCGCCCGGCGCGTTCAGCAGCAGGGAGCCAGCGGGACGGCGGTCGTCAGAGGGCGTGGCGGTTGGCGAAAGGAATTCCAGGTCATTCATCCCCTGGCAGCCCCCCGGTGCTCACTGGAGGAGGAAGCTGGCCGGGGTGTAGGCAGGCAGCGTCACCTGGAGGATGCCGTCGGCGATGGCGATGGGCTGCCCGGTTTTTTCGCCGCGCAGGTTGACGGGCACGGCGTGAGCCGCGGGCAAGCCTCCGGGCAGCGTCACGGTGAGCGGGCCGCTCAGCCCGCCCTGTTCCCAGAGGCGCAGGAGGGTGCCAGGATTCAGGTCAGGGTCTTCGCCAAACGCCGTCACCATCACGCCCTTCCGGGAGAGCGTGAGGCCGGGTTGGCTGGGGGGGAGATGTCCGCCGGGTTGGCGACTGCGGGCGACGCGGAGCGGGACGCGCGCCTCCATCGCGGGGGAGTAGAGCGCGGCTTCGGAGGTGAAGCGATCGAACGTCCAGAGGCGCACGCGGGAGACCAGGTCGCCGCCCGTCCAGTTACGGAAGTTCGTCTGCCATTGGTTGTTGTAGAGGTTGAAGTAGAGCCGGGCGTGTTTGGGCTGGTAGGTCGCCCCGGTTTGGTAGAGGCCCGGTTCGCCGAGACTGACGAGCGGCGAGTCGAGTGGGCAGACGCCGACGCCGTAACCGGACGGCTCGGAGACCGCCGCGCCCGTGTTGAGCCACAACTGGCGGCGATTGCACCAGTCCACGGCGATGTCGCGGGCGAAGTCGAGGTCGCCTCCGAGCTTGCCGAGGCGGAACGAAGGCTGAGCGAGGTTGAAGGGCAGGCACAGCCACCCGGCTTCCGGCCAGGCGTCGAGCGGTTTCTGGCAGCGAACTTCGAGGTCAGCCACGGGCAAGTCCGCGTAGAGCGTGAGGCGCAGGGCGACCGTTTGCGCCGGGCCGGGGCCGGGCAGGGTGCCGAACATGACGGCGCTGACGGCGACGGGGGATTGCTCGAAGCGGATCTGGAGGTCTTGCGGCAGAGCCGAGGCATAGGCGCTTTCCGGCAGGTCGCCTTTGGCCATGATGTTGCGGTGCGCGGTGTATTGGGGGTAGAGGGCGGCGTTGAGGTAGTTGACCACTTCCTGGCGCCCGAATCGTTCGTAGAAGTACTGGCCCAAGCCCTGCGGCGCGGCGGGGTCCACAAGCTCGCGGTTCACCCGCCGGTCCACCAGGCTGGCAATGCGTCCGTGCCGCGGATCGAGGACGGCTCTGAAGAAAGGGCTTTCGATCGTGTGGTTGGTTTCCGATAGGGCCAGAGGCGGCGCGGGCGCGGCCGCCGGGATGTCCTCGAACACATAGGTCCGATAGCCGAGCGGCGGGATGTTCCGCGCGACAAAGGTGGCGATCTTGGGAGGGCCTTCCAGCGCGGGGCCGTCCGAGCGGGCCACCCGAGCGCGCTGCCCCGTGTCGGCACAGCGCACGCCATTGGCCGGCGGGAACGTGTGCGCATTCACCTGGACCAGGCCGTCGCGCGCCCACGGGAGCGGGTTGAAAACCACGACGCGCGGGCCGGCGACCTGGACGTGATCGGCGATCGAGGAGAGCGCGTTGGCCAGGGGGTTTTCGACGGCGAGGCGGGCGCGCAACATGTAGTCGTCGTGTTCGCGGTTGGCTTCTTCCAGCGTCTCATAGACCGGGCTCCAGCCGCGGACGAGCATTTCCTCCCAGGGGCGGCCGTGGAGTTGGCGGATGTAATGTTGGGTGGCGAGGCCCCAGGTGTGTTCGCTGTAGAGCGCGCTGTTGCGGTAAGCCTCCGCGAGCGCGGCGCGGGCGCTGGGGCGATGCATGCCCCAGCAGCGGGCGAGCGTGGTGAACGCGTCGAGGGTGGGGAACGAGGGCCGCAGGTTGTGCGCCAGCCGCGTCACGTCCGGATGGCTGAGCATGCCATGAATCCACGGGTCAGGAAGGTCGCTACGCACCACCGGCAGGTCGGGTTCCTCGGCCAGCACCAGATCGGCGAAGTCCTCCATCCGGCCGACCCGAACCTGCACGCCGGGCGCGTGTTGACGGTAGTAGTCCAGATCGGCCTCGACGACGCCGGGGGGCGGCGGACCTTCGTTGTCGGAGGTCATGTGGAGGAAGAGCCACGCGGAGCTGGGCCAGTGTGCGGGCGGCAACCGCTCGGTGCCGTAGTCGTTGCGGTAAAGCGTGAGCAGACGCGAGCCGTCGGGACCTTCCCACCAAAACAGGCGCGGCAGGTCGAAAGCCCTGTTCACAACCGGGCCCCCCATCTGGAAGAACTTCACCCCGGCGTGCGTGAGCGCGGTGGGCAGGAGCCAGGAATGACCAGGCACGTCGGTGGTCTTGGCGTCGCGCGGAAGGGGCAAGCCGTGCTCCCGCGCGAGGTCGGAGGAATAACCGAACGCCCGAACGAAGTCCTCCAGTTCAAACGTCTCGTCGTGCATCGAGAAGGCCAGCGCGTGGACGGCGAGGTTGCCGGTGCGAAGGGCGCGGGAGATTCGCTCGCGCCGGGCCGGGGCTTGTTCCGGGCCGAGCATCTGGCTCATCGGATACCCGGAGAGCGTCCAGACGAACTGCTTCTCCTTCGGCTGACTTGCGTTGCGCTCGATGGCGGCCAGGACTTTGTCGGCCATCTCGGTGCGGTATTGGTGGCACACGTCGCGGGCCAACGCGGTATAGCCGATGTCGAAATGCGTCTTGTAGACGATGACGATTTCCTGGAGCGAGGGGGCGGCGCTCGAGCGCACCGGCGCAGGCTGGGCGGAGGGCGGCGGAGACGCGGCCTCGGCGCCGCTGGCGCCAACGGCCGGCAGGCCAAGGGCGAGGACAAGGGCGTGAGCGCGGAGTTTCATAGTGATCAAGGGAGGGTGCGATCGGCAACGAGGGGCGGCCCCGATGGGAACGTCACAGGCAGCACGGCTGGGGTCGGTTCAGGGTTGCGGGGTGGAGGCCGAGGGCGGGGGCGCGGCCACGCCCCAGTTGGTGGCGGGTTGCTGGCCAACGACCAACTCGAGGCTTCCTCCCCGGACAACCTGGTTCCACGGGATCCAGCACTGCTCGAGGGGGCTGCCGTTCCAGGTCGCGCTCTGGATGAAGCGATGGGTGGAGGGGTTGCCCTGCACGCGGATGTCCAGGCTGCCGCCGGCGTAATACCTTGGATCGAGCCGGATGCGGATCCGGTCGAAAAGGGGCGTGGCGAGCTGGAGCGTGGGCTGCAGGGCGGTGCCGCCCTGGACATCGAACAAGCCCAACCCGGCCAGCACGAACCAGGCGCCAAGCTGCCCTTGGTCCTCGTCCTGGCCATAACCGTATCCATGAACCGGGTCCGTGCCGTAGAAGATGTCGCAGATCTGTCGAACCCAGTGCTGCGTGAGCCAGGGCCGGCCGCTGTAGTTGAACAGCCAGGCCATGTGCAGACCGGGTTGGTTGCCGTGATTGTAAACACTCTCCACGCCGGCAAAGGCGTCGACCGTCTCGCCGCCGCCAAACTTGGCCTTCTCGGCTTTCTGGAAGATGTCCTCGAGGCGGGCGTTGAAGGTGTCAACGCCCAGTTTGGCGATCAGTCCCGCCGGATCGTGCGGCACGTAAAAGGTGTATTGGTAGGCGTTGCCCTCCTGGAAACCCTGCCAGGCCCGGCGCGGATTGAAATCGGCCACGAAGCGGCCGGCCGCATCCTTGGGGCGGATGAAGCCGGTTTCGGCATCGTAAAGCCGCTCCCAACCTCCGGCCAGTGGACGAAAGCGGTCCCGCTCGGAGGTTCGGCCCATGGCCTCGGCGAACTGCCCCGCGGCAAAGGCGGAGAAGCTGTATTCGAGCGTGTGCGACGCCGAGAACTGGGAGCCTTCCGCGGTGCTGCCCGAGTACCCTTCGCTGCTGCTGATCTGCGGCACATAGCCGTGCTCGAGGAAGGCGCGCGTGTCAGCTTTGCCCACGCCTTCGGGTCGGTTCTGCCACCCGGTCTCGTTCTTGACCACGGCGGCGAAAGCCTGGGCGGTATCATAGTCCCGAATCCCCCGGGCGTAAGCACTCGCCACCACAAGGCCCATGAAGTCGGTGCCCACGCCGGACACGAACTTGCCGGCGGCGACCCCGTCCGGCAGCCAGCCGCAGTCCCGATACATGTCCAGTTGGCACCGGACGAATTCACTGAAGTAGTCGGGGTAAGCCAGAGCCCAGAGCTGAGTGAGATTCCAGAAAGCGCCCCAAACGGCGTCGGTGTTGTAATGATGGTAAAGCGGAGCGCCGTCGGCGTTGAGGGGAATCTGCCCGACGCCGCCGTCGTTCTTCGGATAGGCTCCATTGACGTCGCTCGCCAACCCGCGGCCGAGCAAGGCGTGGTAGAGGCCAGTGTAGAATTTGACCCGGTCGCGCTCGCGGCCGCCCTCGACCTGGATGCGGCCAAGCCACTCCGCCCAACGGTGCTGGGCCCGTTGCCGGGCCTCGTCGAAGGAGAGCTCGGCGGCTTCCGCTTCGAGATTGAGCCGGGCGTTGGCGATGCCGGTGTAAGAAAGCCCCACCTTGACCTCGACGACGGGGTCGGTCGTGGTGTCGAAATCGAGGTAAAGGCCGACGCCGGGTCCCTGCCACGCCACGGCGCCGGGATGGACTTCATGATCGCGGAACGCGCCCATCTCCCGGGCCGGGCGGCTGAGGCGCCCGACAAAGTACATTTTTATCACCGCCCCCGGTTGATAGCGCTTCACGTATTCCGGGTGGGTAATCACAAAACCCTCCACCTCCCGCGGGCTCACGTGCTTCACGTAGGCATCCAGCACGGCGCCGCTCTCGCCCTGACGATGGCCAACGTCCAGGAGCAAGTGCGCCTGGGGCGAGCGCGGGTAAGTGTAGCGATGAAAGGCGACGCGCGGGGTTGCGGTCAGTTCGGCGCGAACCCCGTAGTCCTGCAGGTCGACCCGGTAATAGCCTGGTTCGGCGATCTCGGTGGTGCGATCGAAACGGGACCGATAACCGGCCTCGGGGTTGTCCAGGGGACCCGGGACGGTTTGGAGCGCGCCGGTCGTGGCCATCAGCACGATGCCCCCAATCTGGAATTCGTGGAAATGGGCGAAGCCCTCGATGGAGGAGTGTCGTCCGTCGTAGCCGACAGCCTCCCAGCCGGACTTGTTGCCAAGGTGCGCGTCCGTCGCGGCGGCCGGCTTGGCCAGGCCGAAGGGGGCAGCGGCCGGCGTATGGAAAAACCACCGTGAATGGGCTGTGCCGATCTTCGCGTCAACCCACGGCAACGGCGCCGGCGGAGCGGCGAGCGAGGCGACCGGGACGATGATCACGGCCACGACGGACAGCAGCCGCGGACCTGGTCGATGGTCGTGGCCAGCCAGAGGCAGGACCGGGGAGGAGCGGGGAGGCCAGGAGGAGGCGGGCACACGTGGCGCGTCTTCCCATGCTCGCGGTGGGCGCATGCGCTCCACCATAACCCAACCGCGCTTGGCCGCCAGCATGAACAGCAAACGGCCCGCCACCACGTTGGGATCCCCGAGGATGACGAGGTTCGAATTGGGCTCCGTGGCGAGAACCGGGATTGAGCCGGGGGTCACTTCGGCACCCTTCGCCCGCGAACCCAGCGATGGACGAGCGAGATCAGACCTGCGATCCAGACCGCCCCGCCGAGCGGGAGCAGCACCGCATCGAGGGGACGCCATTGGTCGATGGAGATCCAACCGAGCACGAGCGCCAAGCCGCCAAATATGCCCGCCGGGAGGGGATTGCCTTTCCGAACCGCGTGGACGGCCACCGCCAGACCGGCCAGGATCCACAGCGTGGCGGCGATCCCGGGAGGGCTTTTGAGGAAGTCGAGGTAGGCCCGGGGCATGAGGGAGAAGGCCGTGATTCGCGAAAGGTCACTGGCAATCCTGGATTCGCAGCCGCTGCCAAACCGATTGACCATCACGGCGATGCTGACGTCGTAGTCAGGCAGGTGGATCATGTAGGCACACGTCCCGATGTTGCCGCCCCCGTGGCCAACGGCGGCGAACCCACCAGCCACCCTGAACCCGAGGCGGCCCAAACCAAGTCCATAGGAACCCGGCCCGAAAGACCGCATCTGGTCCAGGGAACTCTGGCCGATCACCTTCCCGTGAAACAGCGCGTGCGTCCAGCGGGCCAGATCCTCCGCGGTCATGAACACCCCAGCCGACCCGTAGGTGATGCTGTCGTGGGAGATCCGAGGCAGGAAGGTGATGTCCCGGCAAGATCCGTCCTTTTCAAAGTTGTCTCCCCAGACGTGGGCCCGGTTCTGGGGATAGGGCTCCTCCAAGGGCAGGCACGCGCTGCGCAGACCCAGGGGTTCCCAGAAGCGACGACGCATCTCGGTGGCAAGCGTGGACCCGGTCGCACGCGCGATGATCATCGCCGCCAGCAGATAGCCGGTATTGGAATAGTGATAACCCCCGCCGGGAGGGTAATACGGCGCGTTCAAATAGCCCAACACCTCCTCGGGTGTGAAGTGCCTGGTCCGGAACCGGATCAAATCATCCCAAATCTGTTGATTCTCCCAGAACATGTAGAGGCCGCTGGTGTGGTTGAGCATCTGGCGCATCGTGATGGCGGGATTCACGTGGCGATAGGCTGGCAACCATCGACCAATGGGATCATCCAGGGAGAGCTTGCCTTCCTCCGCCAGTTGGAGCGCCAGCGCCGCCACCATGTTCTTCGTAATGCTCCCGATCGCGAACGTCATGTCGGGCTGCATCGGTGCCCCGGGGTGAGAGATGCCGCTGGTGCCCAGCCAGATCGCGCCGCCCGGGAGCATGACAGCGACCGCGGCTCCCTCCACCTCGCTGCGGCGAACACGAGCGTCCAGAGCTTCCTGAAGTCTCTCGGTCAGCGGACGCCTCGGAGGCGCGCACGAGACGGCGGTGGCAAACAAGAGCACGCTGACCAGGAGGCGCCGGCCAATGTCGCCCCAGAACCTTCGCCCTTCGAAATCCCGAGGCCTCGCGCGCAGGATCTGCATGGTCAGAAAGTAACCCGGCCTGGGGGCCAACGCCAGACCGCCGAGCGAGCAATGCCTGCGCTCCCGGGCGTGGCCGACCACCCCGCGGTGTCGCTCCTCCGCGGCCCGAGGGACTACCGCCAACCTGGTGTGGTGTCTCACCCATGGCAGAGGCTCGGGGCTTACGAGAAGAAGCGGGCCGAGATGCTGGCCAGGCTTGGCTACAACGTGCTCGCCGTGGACATCTACGGCCAGGGCATACGCCCGGACAACCCCAGGGACGCCGCGGCCGAGGCAGGCAAGTTCGAGGACGAAATGCGCCCAGGTGGGGTGGACTGGCAGTTGATCGCCTACGGCGGCGCGGTTCACTCCTTCACCCACTGGGACGCGGGCGGTGACATCTCCAAGGGCGCAGCCTACAACGAGAGGGCCGATAAGCGCTTTTGGGAGGCGATGAAGCAGTTCTTTGCTGAGCTGTTCAGGTAGTTGTTATGGGGCGCTCGACCCTGTCTGCACCACAGCTGGCGTCTGGGAGGGTATTGACATTGATGGCGCAGGCGTTGGTCTCACTGCCAAGGGTTCCCGCGCGCTGACTCAGGACTTGCGGCGCCTCGGAGCCTGCGTGATCTACACCGAATATGCGTGGGCCGGTCACGGAATCTTCGGAGGTGCCTAGAATCCTTGCCGCCCAGAACTTGATCAGATCGAGTCAAGTTCTCGTCCCGTCCCTCCTGCCGGCAAGGATTCTACAGAGCGAGGCGTGGAAATTGGGGTCCAGACGGCGAAGGCGCGTTGCACGAAAATGGGGGCCGGAGCGGGTCTGAGGTCACGCCTCGCTAGTCCTAATCCTAATCCTAATCCTAATCCCATCCCTCTCCATTTCATGGGTTCAATGCGCGATTCTGATCGGGAAGTTCTCTCCATGAACCGTCCCCCAGCCCTCCCCCCCCAACCTGAGTCATCGCTTCGCTGGAAACGGTTGGGGGGAGGGACCTGGGATGATGGTTCATGGGGAGCTTCCAAGTCGAACGAACCGACGCGCATGGGGACCATG
>CAZVRY010000288.1:0-8452 GCA_964629545.1 uncultured Verrucomicrobiota bacterium
GGCAGGCGGCGAGGGCGAGGCGCTGTTTCCAGCCGCCCGAGAGGGTGCCGGCGAGTTGGCGTCGCCGGTTGGCGAGCCCGAGGGATTCGAGGCTTTGTTGGACGGCGGCGCGGCGGTGAGGGATGGCGTAGAGGCGGGCGACGAAGTCGAGGTTCTCCTCGAGGGTAAGGTCTTCGTAGAAACTGAAGCGCTGGGTCATGTAGCCGATGGAGCGTTTGATGGCGGGGGCTTCAGTGCGGAAGTCGAAACCGAGGCAGGTCCCGCTGCCGGCGTCGGGTCGGAGCAGGCCGCAGAGCATGCGGAGGAAGGTGGTTTTGCCGCTGCCGTTGGGGCCGAGGAAGCCGTAGATTTCGCCGGGGGCGACCTGCATCTCGATCTGGTTGACGACGGTGCGCCCATCGAACCGTTTGGTGACGCCGCGGACGTCGATGACGGGAAGGTCGGTGGAGGAGGGGGGGGGCACGGGGAGGGGACGGGGGGGTTGTGGGTCAGTGGTTGGGTGAGTCAGTGCGTCCGCGGGGTGGGGGGCAGGGGGCGGGGGCGGGGGCGGGAGGCGGCGGGCCTGGGTGCGGGTTCACTCCTGGCTTGCCAGGGGGCGGCGGGGCGGAACAGAGTCAGGGGATTAAAGCGCATGTCACACGTCAAACTGCATATTCCGGGGCCGGTGGAGGTGAGTGAGAAGACATTTCGAGCCTTTTGCCGGCCGATGATTGGGCATCGGGGCCAAGGGTTCAAGGATCTGTATGGGGCGATGCAGCCCCAGTTGCAGACGCTGTTTGGGACGAAGCAGTTGGTGTATTTGTCGACGTCGTCGGCCTGGGGGGTGATGGAGGGGGCGATCCGGAACCTGGTGAGCAAGAAGGTGCTCAACTGCATGTGCGGGGCGTTTTCGGACAAGTGGTTCGAGGTGTCCAAGAAGTGCGGGAAGGAGGCGGAGGCGTTGCAGGTGCCGTGGGGATCGCCGATCCGGGCGGCCGAGGTGGACGCCAGGCTGGCGACAGGGCAATTCGACGCGTTGACGCTGATTCACAACGAGACCTCGACCGGGGTGATGAGTCCGCTGGCGGAGGTGGCGGCCCTGAAGGCGAAGTATCCGGACGTGATCTTCATCGTGGATTCGGTGAGTTCGTTCTCGGCGGTGCCGATCGGGTTCGACGCGTTGGGGATCGATGTGCTGCTGGCGGGGACGCAGAAGGCGCTCGCGTTGCCGCCCGGCTTGGCGGTGTTCGCCTGTTCGGCGCGCGCGCTGGCGAAGGCGGCGACGATGAGGGACCGGGGTTACTACTTTGACCTGGTCGAGTTCCAGAAGAATGCGGAGCAGAACATGACGCCCAGCACGCCGAGCATCGGGCATGTGCATGCGCTGGAGTCGAAGCTGGAGGATATCTTTGCCGAGGGGTTGGAGAATCGTTACGCCCGCCACGTGCGGTTGGCAGGGCAGACGCGGGCGTGGGCGGCAAAGCACGGGTTCACGTTGTTCCCGGAGGCCGGATTCGAGTCGGTGACGCTCACCTGCGTGAACAACGGAGCGCGGCCGGGGGGGCGGGCGATCGACGTGCCGAAGTTCCAGAAGCTGGTGAAGGACAGAGGCTTCCTGATCGACGGAGGTTACGGAAAGATCAAGGGCACGACCTTCCGCGTGTCCAACATGGGGGACGAAACCGAGGCGACGATGGCAACGCTGTATGGGGCCATGGACGAGGCGATGGGGTTGGTGTAGCCAGGGCGGGGAGGACTGCGGAATCCCCGCCTTGCGGATGGCCTCGTCCCTGTCCACGGTCCTGTTGAGTGGGGCGATCTGGGTGGCGGGGATGATGGGCGGCGGGGCAGGCCTGGCGGGGGCGGGGGCGGCCGAGGGGACCGAGGCAGGGGGGGGGGCGAACGTCGGCCGGATGACGCCGGTGGAGGTTCGGGGCAAGGCGGCGGGGGGCTTTACGCTGCTGGGGCCGGAGGTGACCGGGGTGGGGTTCACGAATGTGCTGGCCGAGTCGCGGTATCTGACGAACCAGATGCTGCTCAATGGCGGCGGGGTGGCCGCGGGGGATGTGGATGGCGACGGGTGGTGTGACTTGTTCTTTTGCGGTTTGGACAACGACCATGCCCTCTACCGGAACCTGGGGGGCTGGCGGTTCGAGGATGTGACGGGGGTCGCGGGGGTGGCGTGTGCGGGGATGAACGGGGCGGGGGCGGCGTTGGTGGATCTGGACGGGGACGGTGATTTGGACCTGGTGGTGACGACGCTGCATCACGGGACGCACGGGTTTTGGAACGATGGGCGGGGGCGGTTTCGGGAGGCGGAGGGGTGGGCGATGCGGCACGGGCGGAAAGGAAACACGTCGCTGGCCCTGGGCGATTTGGATGGGGATGGGGATCTTGATTTGTATGTGGCGAACTACCGTTTTCACGCGTTGTCCGACATGCCGGGGGCGCATTTTTCGCTGAAGACGGTGGGGGGCCAGCGGGTGATCGACCGGGTGGACGGCCGGCCGATCACGGAGCCCGACCTGGCGAATCGGTTTCGCCTGAATGCGCAGGGCGGGTTGGATGAGTTGGGGGAGGAGGACGACTGGTATGAGAATCAGGGGGGCACGAACCTGGTGCGGCGCTCGTTCACCGACGGCTCGTTTTTGGACGAGGACGGGCGGCCGCTGACGGAACCGCTGCGGGAGTGGGGGTTGTCGGTGATGATCCGCGATTTGAACGGGGACGGGCGGCCGGACATTTATGTGTGCAACGACTTCGACTCGCCGGACCGGCAGTGGTTGAACCTGGGCAAGGGCCGCTTCCGGCTGCTGCCCCGGCTGGCGTTGCGGCAGACCAGCCTCTACGCGATGGGGGTGGACTGCGCCGATGTCAACCGGGACGGCCGGCTGGATATTTTCGTGATCGACATGTTGAGTCGGGAGCATGCGCGGCGGATGAACTTCCTGCCGGACCGGAAGCTGCCGGTGTCGCGGGTGGGGGAAGTGGAGAATCGTCCGCAGTATTCGCGCAACACGCTGTCCTTGAATCGGGGGGATGGCACCTACGCGGAGATCGCGCAGTTGGCGGGGGTGCAGGCGTCGGAGTGGTCGTGGAATGCGATCTTTCTGGACGCGGATTTGGATGGGTGGGAGGACCTGTTGATTGCCAACGGGCATGAGCGGGACGCGCGGAACATGGACGTGGTGGATCAGTTGGCGACCTTGCGGGCGACGCGGACGCTGAGCCGGGGGGAGATGCTGGCGGCGCGCCGGTTGTTTCCCCGGCAGGGGACGGCGAACGCGGCGTTTCGGAATCGGGGTGACCTGACGTTCGAGGAAGTGGCCGGGAGGTGGGGATTCGATCGGCCGGGAGTGTCCCAGGGGATGTGTTTGGCGGACTTGGACAACGACGGGGATTTGGACGTGGCGATCAACAATCTGAACGACAGTGCGAGCCTGTTGCGGAATGAATCGGCGGCGCCGCGGGTGGCGGTGCGGCTGCGCGGTCGGGCGCCGAACACGCGGGGGATTGGGGCACGGGTGCGCCTGCTGGGCGGGGCGGTACCCGTGCAGGAGCAGGAGATCCTTGCCGGGGGAAGGTATCTGTCGTCAGACGAACCCATGCGGGTGTTCGCGGCGGGGTCGTTGACCAACCGTTTGACGTTGGAGGTGGTGTGGCCCAACGGGGCGCGGACGACCCGGCCGGGCGTGGCAGCGAATGCTGTTTATGAACTGGAAGAGCAGGGGCCGCCGGCTGTCCCGGAGAGGGACACGACCCCCTCGAACACGGGAGGGGAGGCTCGGGTCGTCCCCTTGTTTGCGGATGCGAGCGGGGTGTTGGGGCATCGGCATAGCGATCAGCCGTTCGACGATTTCGAGCGGCAGCCGTTACTGCCGCGGAGGCTGAGCCAAGGGGGGCCGGGGGTAAGCTGGGTGGATGTGAATGGGGATGGCTGGGACGACTTGGTGGTGCCCTCGGGCAAGGGGGGAGCGATGGCGCTGTTCATGAACGACGGGGCCGGGAACCTGGTGCGAGTGGGGCATCCGACGCTGGCGCCGTTGGCGGAGCGGGATCAGACCGCGCTGGTGGAGGCTCCGGGGGTGGGCGGGAAGCGCTTGTTGCTGGTGGGTTCGTCGAATCACGAGGACGGCTTGGCCGACGGGGCCTGCGTGCGGCAATTGGATTTGGTCGGGCGGACGGCGACCGACCTGTGGCCGGGGCGGGCATCGAGCACGGGCCCGCTGGCGTTGGCGGACATGGACGCGGACGGGGATTTGGATTTGGTGGTGGGCGGCCGTTCGTGGCCGGGGCGTTATCCGGCGCCGGCGAGTTCGCTGGTGCTTCGCCAGGAGGAAGGGAAATGGACGATCGACACGACCAACTCGAGCCGGCTGGCCCAGGTGGGGATGGTGAGCGGGGTGGTCTGGACGGATTTGGACGCCGATGGCTGGCCGGAGTTGGTGCTGGCGTGCGAGTGGGGCCCGGTCCGGGTGATGGCGAATCGTCGCGGGCTGCTCGAGGACAGGACGGAGGCGTGGGGTTTGGCGGGGATGACGGGCTGGTGGAATGGGGTGACGGCGGGGGACCTGGATGGGGACGGGCGGATGGACCTGGTGGCTTCGAACTGGGGGCGGAATCACCGGTATCAGGCGGGGCGGGATCGGCCGTTGCGGATTTACTATGCCGGGGAGGGAGGGGAGCCCATGGACGCGGTGATCGAGGCGCATTTTGAAGCGGGACTGGGCCGCTATGTGCCCTGGCGCTTGCTGGATTCGTTAGCGCCCGTGTTCCCGTTCTTGCAGGAACGTTATCCGTCGCGGGCGGCGTTTGCGGCCGAGGGTGTGGAGGAGGCGCTGGGGGAGAGGCTGGGGCCACTGTCGTTTCTGGAGGCCGCGTGGCTGGAGACGACGGTGTTTCTCAATCGTGGCCAACGATTCGAGGCGGTCCCGTTAGGGGTGGAGGCGCAAATGGCGCCGGCCTTCGGCATCAGCGTGGCGGACTTCAACGGGGACGGTCGGGAAGATGTGTTTCTGGCGCAGAATTTCTTCGCGACGACGCCAGAGACGCCTCGGCACGATGCGGGCCGGGGGTTATGTCTGTTGGGGGACCCATCGGGGGGGTGGCGGGCGCTCAGCGGTGAGGAAAGCGGGGTGGTGGTGTATGGGGAACAGCGGGGCTGTGCAGCCGCGGACTACGATCGGGATGGGCGGGTGGATCTGGCGGTGGGGCAGAACGGACAGGCGACGCGGTTGTTCCGCAATCAGACCGGGCGTCCGGGTTTGCGGGTGCGGGTGCGTGGGGGGGCGGGGAATCCTTGGGGGGTGGGGGTGCAGATGCGGCTCGAGTTTCCCGGGGGGTTGGGCCCGATGCGGGAGTGTCACGCGGGATCGGGTTACTGGTCGCAGGATTCGGCAGCGCAGGTGTTGGGCTGTCCGGAACCGCCGCGCCGGGTCTTGCTCCGGTGGCCCGGGGGCCAGGAGCAGGCGGTGCCGGTGGCCGCGGGTGCGACGGAGGTAACGGTGGCGCGGGTGCTGACGTTCGAGGCGAACAGGGTGCCGACCCGGTGAGTGTCTGACCATGAATGCTCTTCACAGATCTGTCCGGCTCACGCTGCTGGGCGTGTCAGCCCTGTCGGTTTTAACCGTGTCCGCCGCGGAATTGAGCCTGCGCGTCCCCGAGTCTCCATCGGGCCAGGTCGAGGTGGGCGCATCCGGGCGCCGCTTCTTCACGTCACCGGCCGAGGGCCTTTGGTCGGTGGCGACGGATTGGACCAACGGCTGGCCTTCCGGCTGGGTTCACGCCCAGCCGGAGACAGTCGAGCGGTCGGGCGATTGGACGATCATCTCTGGGAAGGTGGCGCTGCCGAGCGGGGTGATGGAGGTGCGCGATGCCTACCGGCCTGAGCACGGTCTCGTGCGCGGCGTGCGGCGCTGGATTTGGAAGGGCCAGGAGGTGTTGCCGCGCGCGACGTTGTCGGTGCGCTGGATCGTGCCGGGCGCCGTGAACGCGAGGCCGATGATGCCGGGCGTGGTCATTTACGGGAATCCCGCCGGCGAGAAGACGGGCAACCACGCGGTCACGGTCCACGCCGGCCGTCCGGGCGACACGACGTTCTTCGAGGAACACCGCTTCGCCGCGCCGTGGACCAGCATTGAGTGGAAAGAGGGCGATGCTTGCCGCGCCGTGGCGATGCACACGCTGCCGTCGCCGGCCTTCGGCGCGAATCAGAACGATCAGTGGTGGACGCTCGGGCTGATCTCCGGCGAGGGCGCAACGGAGATCGCGTCACTCTCCGGCCCGACAGCGGCCAACCGCCGCCACAGCGTGACGAAGGCGCTGCAAGGCAAGTTCCTCGAGTACCCGGACACGTGGCTAAATCTCCGCCCCGGCGCGGTGGTCGAAAAGACCTTCTGGCTCGAGGTCGTGCCGCGGACGGTCGCGGGCAGCGGCTTCCGGCAACCGCTCCGCACGGCGATGCGGCTGCATCCGCTCGGCAGCACAGAGGGCTTGCCGGGCTACGAGGAGACCCTGCGCGAGAAGGAGCGGTTCGCCCGGTCCCGCTGGCGCGATCGCGACCCCGACGCGGGGTTCGAGATGTACCCGGATTACGTCAAGGGCACGCAGTACGTCATGGGCTGGTGCGGTCAGGCCGACGCCGCGGGCTACGCGATGCTCGCGCTGGCGGGCCGCTTCGGCGACCCGAGGATGCTGGATCGCGGCCAGCGTTCACTCGACTGGCTCACGCACGCGCCGTTCAACGACCGCGGCTTCCTGCTCAACTACGATGCCGACACCGGCCGGTGGAAGGACCAGGACCCCGTGTCGCAGGGGCAGGCCATGGAGTCGTTCGCCCGGGCCATCCGCGTCGGGCGCAGGCTGCCCGGCGTGAAGACGGAGCGGTGGGAGGCGTTCTTGAAGCAGGCCTGCGCGTTGCAGGCGCAGCGGGTGCTGCAGCCGGACTGGCAGCCGCGCAACACGGCCGAAGCCTTCTTCGTCTCGCCCCTGTGCCAGGGCTTCGCGCTGTTCGGCGACGAGGACTTGAAGCGCGCCGCGGTGAAGGCCGGCGCCTATTACGCCCAGCGGCACCTCGACATGGCCGAGCCGTATTGGGGGGGCACGCTCGACGCGCAGTGCGAGGACAAGGAAGGCGCCTGGGCGGCGTTCCAGGCCTTCCTGGCGCTGTATGAGTTGACCCAGGAGCCGCACTACCTCGATTGGGCCGCGCACGCCATGGACGTGACGCTGTCCTACACGGTCCTCTGGGACATTGACCTCCCCGCCGGTCGCCTGCGCGATCGCGGACTCAAGACGCGCGCCTGGACGATCGTGTCGGCGCAGAATCAGCACCTCGACGTCTTCGGCGTGGTCTACACGCCGGAGATCTGGCGCATGGGCGACTACCTGCGCCGCGACGATCTGAAGCGCCTGGCCGCGGTGATGTATCGGTCCTGCGGTCAGATGATGGACCCCTACGGCAGCAGCGGGGAGCAGATTCAGCAGACCAACTTCGCCCAGCACGGCGACATGTCGAACGTCTTCCACCTGCGCGGCGGCTACAGCGAAAGTTGGACCGTCTTCTGGATCACCGCGCACTTTCTCAATGCGGCGTCGGAGTTCGAGCGCATGGGGGTGGACCTGGACCGCGTCGAGGAGTCCATCACGAAGATGCACTCCCCGCCCAAGTGACTTCCACTCCCCTCACCATGGGGGCGTGGACGGAGTTCAGCAGCCCGTTTTCCCGCCGCATGATGGAACGCTCCGACGTGATCTCCTTCCATGCCTACGACAGCATGGCCGGTCTGGAGGCGAATTTGAAGATCTGCCGCGAGCACGGCCGTCCGGTGCTGTGCACCGAGTGGATGGCACGCGGGATGGGGAGCCGCTTCGAAACGCACCTGCCGTTCTTCCAGCGAAACAAGATTGGCTGCTACAACTGGGGGCTTGTCGCGGTCCGCACCCGTCAGACGGGTGGAGGGCAGTATCTCGATCTGGAGAGGGAAGGGGTTACGCGGAGGGGCCGGTGAGGCGAGCCATGAGGTTAGAGTCGACGGATCGCGGTTGGTAGCCGCGCAACGATCCAGACATCATGAAAGCTACCCTGAACGATCATCGGAGTGGCCCGCTTCCGGGACCACTCGGCGCCGTGGGCCCAGCAGGGATGAGCCTCATGAATTCAGGGCGAACACGAAGCGGGCCCTGAGCCTCATGAATTCAGGGCGAACATGAACGGACCGCGGGCAGAAAAGTGACAGGGTACGCTTAGGCCAGGAGGTCGGTTGGCTTCTGGAGGCCAGGTTGTGCCCGATGCCGGCGCAAACCCTCCACGTGATCGAATTGAGCGTCGCTGGGACCAAGTTGGGCCCCGTACTCCAGGCAGTTGCGCGGCGATCCAAACGTCGTTGATGGGGATCGGCGTGCCCTTGGTCCGAAGTCGGGACTTAGGGTCTGTGCAAAAATAACTTCCGATTTTGGCGGGAGCGCCACCGGG
>CAZVRY010000289.1:0-8436 GCA_964629545.1 uncultured Verrucomicrobiota bacterium
CCAAGCACTTGCGCATTTCAGGTTCATGGTCCCCATGCGCGTCGGTTCGTTCGACTTGGAAGCTCTCCATGAACCGTCCCCTCACCCCGTCTCCCCAACCGTTTCCAGCGAAGTGATGACTCAGGTTGGGGGGAGGGAGAGAGAGGGCGACTCCTATTCTCAAAAGGAGGATTGCTTCTGCACGCCTCCCCGGGCTTGACGCCATCGCCCCTGATGCACACCTTTCCTCGCATCATGCACACTACTTCCCCCACCCTCCCCCTCAGCCGCCGGCAATTCCTTCACAGCGCGACCCTCGCCGGCGCCTCCGTCATGGCCGCACCGACCCTCCTCCAGGCGCAAGCCGCCCCGGGTAAGCTCTCGCTGGCCCTGGTCGGCTGCGCCCATATCCATACCCCCAGCTTCGTCGATCTCCTGCGCGGTCGCCCCGATGTCCAGGTCAAACACGTCTGGGACCCTCAACGCGTCCGTTCCGAAAAGCGTGCCCAAGCGCTCAAAGCGACGGTCACCGACCGTCCCCAGGACATCTGGGCCGATCCGGAAGTGCAGGCCGTGGTCATCTGTTCGGAAACCAACCGCCACCTCGATCTCGTCCAGGACGCCGCCCGGGCCGGCAAACACATGTTCGTCGAGAAGCCCCTCGGCATCACGGCCAAGGAGAGTTGGACGATGGCCGCCGCCATCGAGAACGCCGGCCTCCTCTTCACGACCGGCTATTTCATGCGCACCAACCCCCAACATCTCTTCCTCAAACAGGCAATCACCGCCGGCCACCTCGGCACCCTCACCCGCGCCCGCGGTTCCAACTGCCACAGCGGCTCGCTCGGGCGCTGGTTCGATGAGAAACCCAATGATCCCGCCGACTCCTGGCGCTGGATGGCCGACCCCTCCATCGCCGGCGTGGGCGCCTTCGGGGACCTCGGTACCCACTCCCTCGACATCCTCATGTGGCTCCTCGGCGACGTCGAACGGATCACCGCCGACATCCGTATCGTCACCGGTCACTACGGCGATTGCGATGAATCCGGGGAAGCCCTTCTGCGGTTCCGCAACGGAGTCGTGGCCACCCTCGCCGCCGGTTGGGTGGACGTCGCCGATCCGATCACGCTCCTGGTCAGCGGCACCGAAGGCCACGCCCACATCGCCAACGGAAGACTCTACTTCAAGAGCAACAAAGTGGACGGCGCCGACGGCAATCAGCCCTGGACCCAACTCCCCGAGGCGCCCCGAGCCCCCCTCCACCAATTCCTCGACGCCGTCGGCGGCAAACAAGGCCTCCCCCTGGTCACCCCCCGCGAAGCCGCCGCGCGGGTCGGCGTCATGGAAGCCGCCTACCGCGCTGCCCGCACCCAAACCTGGGCTACGCCTGCCTGAGCACCCTGCCGCCTACACCTTCGCGGGCACCACGTAGGGTGCCCGATACGGACGCGTCAACAGTTGGTTGGCCAGCGGATGGCCGATGAACACCTCTTTCTTCGGATCCATCTTCAGCACCTGACCCAGCGTCAGCTTGGCGCTGGCGATGTCGACCCCGTTGGCGGCCAGATGCTCCGCCATCCTCCCGTACGTCTCCAAGGCCTCCGCGTCCCCCTTGAGCGACTCCCGAATCTGCTCGGGACCGGCCTTCTGCCCGCACAAGATCGACACGTTGCCCGTGTGACACAGAGCGCTCGACAGATGCCCCTCAAGGACATCCGCGTTCAAGTCCGAGGACTTTCGGCTCCGCAACGCCTTGAGCCAATTGTCGTAATGATCGTCCGCCCCCGACCACTTCTTGACCTCTTTCCCGGACTTGTCGTAGGCCGTCGCACTGCTGTAGTTCGGCACCAGCACGTGCCCGCCCTCGCAATGGATGATCACCCCAATCTGCGCCCCCATGTACTTGTCCATCCCCCATCCCTGGTCCTGCGCCGCCTTGTCCTTCGGCAAACCCCGCACCTCAAAAATCAGCGGCGCCTTCTCGTAGCCGTGGTAAACGAACTGCGTGTTCGGAGTCGTGGCGTCGTCCACATAGCCCAACCGTCCCCCCACGCTGAAGACGACCGGCGACAACTTCGATTCGCCCAGGAACCAGCGCGCGATGTCCATCTGGTGAATCCCCTGGTTGCCCAGGTCCCCGTTGCCGGTCTCCCACACCCAGTGCCAATCGTAGTGCAAGCGCTTCCGCCACAACGGCCCCATCGGCGCCGGACCACACCACAGATCGTAATCCACCTCCGCCGGGATCGCCGTCGGCTTGTCCACCTTCCCGATGCTCTTCCGCGGCTTGTAACATAGCCCCCGCGCCACCAACACCTTCCCCAGGTTGCCCGCCTGCACCCACTCGGTCGCCTCGCGAATGGCAAAGCTCGAGCGACTCTGGGTCCCCGACTGCACGATCCGCTGATACTTCCGGGCCGCCAACACCGCCTGCCGGCCTTCCCACACGTTGTGCGAAATCGGCTTCTCCACATACACGTCCTTCCCCGCCTGGCACGCCCAGATGATCTGCAACGAATGCCAGTGGTTCGGCGTGGCGAACGTCACCGCGTCGATCTCCTTGTTCTCCAAAAGCCGCCGCACGTCGGTGTAACCCTCCACTTTCTCTTTCTGCTTCGACGCCGCGTCTACCCCCGCCGCCAGGACCTTGCTGTCTACGTCACACAAAGCCACCAGCTTCACCCCCTTCGACGCCAACTTGCGCATCCCCGAAATGTGGTCGCCCCCTCGTCCCCCAAACCCGACCACCGCCACCCGGATCGTCTCGTTCGGCCCTGGGGTCGGGACCGCCCCCCGGGCAAAGGGCTTGCCTGTCAGCCCCGGCCAAAGTCCCGCGCCAGCCGTGGTAATTAGAGTGCTCTTGAGAAATGTCCGACGATCGATGGTTTGCATGGTTCTTTAGGTTGATTGATTCGAGATTCCTCTGCGCCGCGTCACTTGGATCCTCCGCGCCCCACAAACTCGGCATAGCGCTCCGCCACACCCCCGGCCTTCTCGTCCCCCGCATGGAAATACAACCGATAGCGGTAGGTCAGGCTCTGCCCCTCCGGAATCACCACGTCCCCTGTCCCGGCCGGCTTCTTCTCGAAATCGTGAACCCCATACGGATTGGCCGCAAATAAACCGTAATCCCGCACGTGCCACCAGGTCGGATGCTGCGGATTCGAGGGGTGATCGAAGATCGCCACCCCCACCACCCGCCCATCGACTGTCCCGGAATAATCCACCCACTTGGCCCGCTTCCCCCACGTCGCCCCATCCTGCACCCCCTCGCTGTTCACAATCCTCCCACTCCCTCGCGTCTTGTCCCTCCGGGTCAAGCGCATCGCTTCATTCAAACGAATCGCCAGCGTGCCTTCCTTCGTATCCCCCAGCGTCACCGCCCCATGACTGGCCTTGATCGTCACCTCGAAGTCGATCATCCGATCGTCCTTCCGCCGGTGGATCGTCAGGGTCCGCTCGTCCGTACACACCACGGTCCCATCCTTCGCCACCAATCGGTTCGCCGTCCGGATCACCCCCTCCTCCTTCCCCGAACGCACCTCCAGAATCTTCTCCTGCACCGTCCGCCCCGCCCGCGCGCTCTCCGACCAAAAATCATGCCCGTTCACATCGCCGTGCGCATACCAGAATGACTTGTGATGCGGATGATCCTTCTCCTCGCCTGGCACGTCGTCCTTCATCGGCCACGACCGCGTCATCGAGACCCCGCCGGGCCCCACGATCGGAAACAAGTAGGGCCGACTCGTATTCTGATAGTGAAACTCCGTGAACGGCTCGCCGTCGATCTCCACCCGCAGTCTGCCTTCCACCTCCCGAATGCTCACTCCCGCATCCCCCACCCCTCCATGCAAACATCCTCCCCCTACCCCTCCGAACAGGATGGCAACGACCACGGCCGAGATTCGTTGGATCATGGAGCGAATCCTAGTTTCGTCCCCAAAACCGGGTCAACGTAAAACCCCAGCCGACGCGCCGCCGGAACAGCGTTCCGTGTCCACGCTCCATGAACCGTCCCCCCACCCCATCCCTCTCCCCAACCCTTGAAAGCGAAGCGATGGACAGGGGTTGGGGAGAGGGCGAAAGGGAGAGGGGGCATGCGGGCGGTGAATTGTCCGGGATGGGGTTTGGGCCACCTTCAACACGTGACAGTTCACCACCCCTCCCTCATCCTCGCCCCTGCCAACGCACGACCCACCGCCCATGAGATCGGCCCCAGACACCCACCGTCCAGCCTCCTTCCAACGAGACAAACCCCTCCGCGTCCTGATCGTGCCCGACAAGTTCAAAGGCACCCTCACCGCCCAGGCCGCCGCGACTCATATCGCCGCCGGGTGGCGACGCCAGCGACCCGCCGACGTCCTCGAATGCGTCCCCATGAGCGACGGTGGCGATGGCTTCGGCGAGGTCCTTGGTCAACTCCTGAACGCCCAGGAGGTTACCTGCCAGACCACCGACGCCGCCGGCCAGCCCCGCCTCGCCCGCTGGTGGCGCGACCCAGCAACGCACACCGCCATCATCGAAACCGCTCAGGTCGTCGGCCTCGCCCTCCTCCCGCCCGGGCACTACCACCCCTTCCAACTCGATACCCGCGGATTGGCCGAGGTCTTCCGCGCCGCCCCCGCCGCCCATTGCCACCACGCCCTCGTCGGAATCGGCGGCAGCGCCACCAACGATGCCGGCTTCGGCTTGGCCCTCGCCCTCGGTTGGACCTTCGTCGATGACCAGGGCCAGCCCTTAACCCGCTGGACCGACCTCCATCGCCTCCACCACCTCGAACCGCCCTCCTCTCCCCACCCTCTCCCCAACATCACCGTGGCGGTGGACGTCCGCAACCCGTTGCTCGGGCCCCAGGGCGCCACCCGCATCTACGGCCCCCAAAAGGGGATCCGCCCACAGGACTTCGCCCACGCGGAAGCGTGCCTCGAACGTCTGGCCGCCTGCTGGCAGCAACATGCCAGCCAGGACCTGGCCTCCGTCCCAGGCGCCGGCGCCGCGGGCGGACTCGGCTTCGGCCTCCTCGCCTTCCTTCGCGCCCACCTCCAACCCGGCTTCGATCTCTTCGCCGCCGCCGCTCGCCTCCCCGACCGCATCCAAACCGCCGACCTCGTCATCAGCGGCGAAGGCTGCATCGACCCCTCGACCCTCATGGGCAAAGGTGTGGGCGGGGTGGCCACCCTCTGTCAAAGACTCCGGGTGCCCTGCCTCGGATTGGCAGGGGTGTTCGGCGACGCCGTGAACCCAGCCCAACCCGCCCCCTTCACCGCCCTCCACGCCATCGCACCCGAACTCGCTTCACCCGCCGAAGCCCGCGTCCGGGCAGGCCCCTGGCTCGAGACCCTCGCCGCCCTCGCCGCCGCCAAACTGGCACCCCCCTTCGAGTCCGCATCACCCTCGTCATCCTAACCCCTCCATCCCACGGACCCACCTCCGGCCCGAGTCCCTCACCGTCCGCCCCCTGCGACCTTTCAAGGACCATCATTCCCGCCGCGCCCCACGCCGGGGGAATAACCCCGGATACAATCGCTCCACCTCGCCGAAGTTATCACGCGTCAACAACACAAACCGGCGGGCAAACTCCGCCGCATCCTCGCCCCGCAGCGGCGCCCCCGCCCCTGGGGCGTCGGGCCTCGCCAAGACACAGGCCACCAGCTTTCCGCGCCGAAACGCCTCCCGCACCGCCTCCACCCCGCCCACCATCCGCAAGTCCGGAGCCAATAACGCGAACCGCGGCGGCCCGTCGCTTCGCCAACAAGCCATCTCCCCGATCCCGACCGGCAACCCAATCAGGCTCACTACCAACTCACACGCCCCGTGCGCCCGCACCGCCCCCTCAAACCCCTCCGGCGCCACCAGGTAACTCAACGGCGTCGTGGTCTCCGGATCGATGAAGTAAGCGCGGGGATTCGTCCCCGCATCCGGCCGCAATTCCGGAAACGCCTCCGCCTCGACCGCGACCCGGTTGCCACACCCTCGCCGCAAGCCCCGCAGCCCCGCTTGCTCCATCTCCAGCACCCCGCGGTCCACCCCCTCGCGTTGGGTGAACGGATTTCCCAGAACCAGCACGCGACGCCCCGGGAACTCCCGCCCCAAGTACTCCCCTAATCCCCAGGTGGCCAACTCCCGCTCCCGCACGCTCGTGCCCTCCGGGCTGTCTCGGTGCATCCGCCACCCCCACCACCCCGCCACGACGCCCACCGCCACCGCCACGCCCACCGCCACCCAACGTCTCATACCTCAAAAATATCCCGGGGCAGTGTCCCGCCCATACTCGGCCGGCACCCCCAGGGAGTCGAGCCGAACCTGGTTGCAACTCTCGACATGGCCATCCAAAAACAAGCCGTTGGCCCGACGCTGATGCCGCGCATGCACCAGTTTCAGGGGAGTCCCCACCCGAAAGAAATAATACTGCCGAGCCGTATACCCCCCCTGCGCCTGGCTCGTCGTGTCCGCCACATGCAAATACTCCGCCGGCCTCGCGATCGCCGCCGTCTGCAAAATCAAACCGTCCGGCCCGCTCGCCGCCTCCTCGGGCGGATCCAGCCGGATCCCATAAATCGTAAGCCAATTGTCCCACCGAAATGGCTTGTAGGCCGGACACAGGAAGATGTCCCGGGCCCGCAAATTCAGATTCGTCGCCAGGATCGCTCCCCAGGTTTCCTCGCCCCCGAGGAACCCGTCCAACTGCTGTTTGCCTTGGTGATCCTGCACGTACATCATCGTGGCCAAACCCAACTGATGAAGATTCGAGGCACACTGGCTCCCCTTCGCCCGCGCCTTCGCGCCGGCCAGGGCCGGCAGGAGCAGACTCGCCAAAAGCCCCACGATGGCAACGACGACCAACAGCTCCACCAACGTGAACGCACGCGCTGGCGGTCCGTCCGCACGCCACACCTGCTCCTGGGGCCGTTCACGCACCATCTTAATAGTCGAGCCTACCCCCCAACCTCATCGAGTCAAGACCGCCCGCTCCCCCCCGCCCCCGCCGCCCGCGCCTATGCTCTTTGATTCAACCACCTTCCTCATCTTCTTCAGCGCCTTCCTCCTCCTCTATTGGATGGTCCGCCACCACCTTCGCCCACGCAACCTCCTCATCGTGGCCGCCAGTTACGTATTCTACGCGTGGTGGGACTGGCGGTTCCTCTCCCTCCTCCTCGTCTCCAGCCTCCTTGACTACCGCGCCGCCCTCGGCATCGCCCACGCCGCCACCCCCAGGCGACGCCAAGCCTGGCTCCTCCTCAGCCTCGCCGGCAACCTCGGTGTCCTCGGTTTCTTCAAATACTTCGGCTTCTTCGTCGAGTCCTTTGCCACCCTCGCCCGCCAACTCGGCCTCTCCCTCGATCCCCCAACCCTTCACATCATCCTCCCCGTCGGCATCTCCTTCTATACCTTCCAGACCCTCAGCTACACCCTCGATGTCTTTCGCGGTCAACTCGCCCCCACCCGCCACCTCCTCCCCTTCCTCGCCTACGTCTCCTTCTTCCCCCAACTCGTCGCCGGCCCCATCGAACGAGGTCGCCACCTCCTCCCCCAGATAGCCACCCCCCGCCGCATCACCCAAACCATGGTCGAAGAAGGCATCTGGCTCATCGCTTGGGGCCTCTTCAAGAAAGTCGCCCTCGCCAACAACCTCGCCCCCCTCGTCGACCTCGTCTACCAATCCCCCACCGTCCATGGCCCCGCCGTCCTCCTCGGCACCACCGCCTTCGCCTTCCAAATCTACGCCGACTTCTCCGCTTACTCCGATATCGCCCGCGGCACCGCCCGCCTCCTGGGCTTCGATCTCATGGCGAATTTCCACATCCCCTACGCCGCCGCCTCCCCACGCGAATTCTGGCAACGGTGGCACATCAGCCTCTCCTCCTGGCTCCGCGATTACCTCTACATCAGCCTCGGAGGCAACCGCTCGGGCCCCTGGCGCACCCGCCGAAACCTCCTCGTCACCATGCTCCTCGGAGGCCTCTGGCACGGCGCCGCCTGGAACTTCGTCCTCTGGGGCCTCTGGCATGGCGCCGGCCTCCTCCTCACCCGGCCCGCCACCGCCCCTCCCCCCACCCTCTCGCCCCCACCCTCCCGCCTCCTCCAAACCACCACGTGGTTCCTAACCATGACGTTCGTGCTCTACGGATGGCTCCTCTTCCGGGCCCACTCCTGGGAACATATCGTCACGCTCACGACCGCCCTTGGCTCCTGGCAACTCCCCCCACAACCCCTCGCCTTCCTCGCCAACCTCCTGGCCTTCGCCAGCCCCTTGGTCCTCATGGATGTCTGGCAATCCCGCACCGGCCCGGATTGCATTCACCCCCCCATGTCCCCTCTCCTCCGGGCCCTTCTCCTCGCCAGCTTCACCCTCGGCACCCTCCTCTACTGGAACCGCCCGGCCCCCCCCTTCATCTACTTCCAATTCTAAACGCCCCATGCCCCCCCTCCCCCAACCCACACCCCCAAGCCATTCCT
>CAZVRY010000290.1:0-8426 GCA_964629545.1 uncultured Verrucomicrobiota bacterium
GTTGGCCTCCTCTCCCCGTCCCTCTCCTCCGTCCGACGGAGGCGAGGGAGTCATGAACAGGGGGGCATGGCGTTGCTCTTCATGCTCGCCCTCAATTCATGTTCGCCCTGAATTCATGAGGCTCACCCACGACTGACCCGACATGCATTCAGGGCGGAGCATGAATTGAACAGTCTGCCCGCCCCGTCCCCTTCATGTTCGCCCCGAATTCATGAGGCTCACCCCCGGCTGACCCCACACGTCTCACCCCGAACCTGTCGCCCTATTTAAGTTCCGCTCGGAGTTGGCGGGCGGCGGAGGGCTTTCGGCAGCTCCGCTGGCCGGTGGGTCAGGTTGTCGGTGCCGAGGCAGGCGAGGGTGGGGTGGGGTGCTTGCAGACGGGGCTTTGCAGTACGGATTTGGGTTTTCTGGTGGAGATGCCGCGCAAGGAGGCGTCCGGTTTTCGGATCACGCGGGCGCGGGAGTTTGGCTTGGACGTGACGCCTGCGAAACCCGCGAGCCGGTTGCCGCTGGGAGCGGGGCTCAGCAAGGCGGGCGTTACCCACACCAGTTCGAGATCAGCTTAGCCAACCTGACCCGCCACGCGCTGATTGTGGGCGTGACCGGTTCCGGCAGGACGAACGCGCGCGCGCGACGATTTGGCGGAATTTGCGGTGAATCGGCGGCTCCACGGACCAGGGATGCAGAGCAACCGCGGATTACCCGGAGGACAGGAGAGTCAACAGGATCGGAGGTGGCGCGTCCTCCCCACCTGCCCGCCGATCGCGGCCGAGGGCGGCGGGCAGAGGGTTCTCTGTGGGTGCGGTCGGGGGCGGAGGCTAGGTTCGGGTGAGCCGCAAGGTGACCGTGCGGTCGGCCGGCAGGCTGAATCGGTTGGTGTGGGCGGGGGTTGGCGCGGTGAGGCGAGGCAGGTCGGGTGATTCGCCGGCCGGAAGGATGAGTTCGGAACGGCAGTTGGCCGGGGTTTGGATGCTCAGAACCCGCCGGCCCAGCGGGCCTTCGGCGGTGAGTCGGATGGGGCCTTGCACCGTGTGCGCGATGAGGTCCAGGTGTTCGAGGTCAGCCAGTTGGGGGCGAAGTTCCATGCGGCGGAAGCCTGGCTCGAGGGGTCTTAGTCCCATGAGACCGTGGAACGCGAGGTAGAGGGGGGCGACGGCGCAATGGCTCCACTGTTGGCCGGAGTCGTGGCGGGCCTCCCAGTCTTCCTGCAGGGTGTTGTTCTCGATCACGGAGGTCATGGTCGCCCACCGCGTGCGCAGGTCGCGGAGGATGATGTCGGGGCGTCCGGCTTGGGCGAGGGCCCAGAGTCGCCACCCGGCGTTGCACGGGTAGGAGAATCCCATTTCGGGGGGACAATCGGCCAGGGAGCGGACGGCCTCGGTGTTGCGGCCGTCGGGGCACTGGTCGAAGAGGATGGCGGTGGCGAGGGACCGATCGCAGGTTCGTGGGTGACCGTCCTCGGCCAGCCAAGGCAGGTTATTGACGAACAGACCGAGTTCGTCGTTCCAGAAGCGTCGCACGGTGGCGGCTTGGAGGCGCTGGCCGAGCGTGGTGACGGCGGCTGCGGCTGGTGCGTGACCGAAGGCGCGGCAGATGGGGGCGAGCGCGTGTTGGAGCATCGCGGCGGCGTAAAGGTTGAAGGCGCACTGCTTGTGGCGTTGTTGCTCGTACGCGACGTGGTCAATCCAGACGGAAGGGATGCCGAGATCCTCGACGGGAAGGAGCCCGTCGGGGCCCACGAGGGCCTGGAGATAGCGGGCGAAGCGCACGAGGCGGGGGTAAGCCTCCGCGAGGTCGTCGAGGCGTCCGGCGTACTGCCAATGGTGCCAGCAGTCGAAATTGAAGCCGACCCCATGGTCGAGGATGGGGCCCCAGCCGGTGAGGTCAAGTTGCCGTTCCATGAGGCGGGCCAACCGGTCGAAGGCGGGCCAGCAGTCGAGGAAGAACCCGTCTTTCGTCATGCCCTGGCTGAAGGTCGTGATGAAGCGGGCGGGCAGGCGGGTTTCGCCGAAGGCGAGGTGAACGGCGTGGAGTTGGTGGCCGCCGTCGCCGCTGTATTGTTGCCGCTCGCGCGCCATGCCGTCGACGAGCGTTTCCTGGGCCGAGTTGTGCAGGGTGTTGAGGCTGGCCTGGAACAGGCGCTGCAGGCCCGGCTCTCGGGTGACGATGTGCGCGGGGTGAGGCCAGGGGAATTGGCGCCGCCGCACGCCGAGTTGGCTGACCACCACGGGGCCGGCGGGACCGTGGAGGTGGAGTTGCAGCCAGCGGAGGCTCTCGAAATCGAAAGTTTCGAACCGGTTGACGCCGGCCCGGCAGATGAACCGGGTCCAGGAATCGAAGTGGGTGTTGAGGAGCGGAGGGCCGCCGGGGCGATGCGCTTCGTGCACGAGCAATTCCACCGTGGTGCCCGCCGCCGCCTCCAGGGTGAAGAAGGGCCAGCCGACGACTTGCTCGGCTAGTTCGAAGGTCAGGAGGATCCCGTGTTGGCCGTCCAACTCGACCTGCCAGGCTCCATCGTTAGGTGTCGTCACGGGCGTTTCGCCGACCACCTGAAAGGCGGAGGGGGGGCGCATTTCGAAGTATTCCTGGGGGCTGCGGATCCAGCGGAGGCGGGCGCGTTCGGTGAGTTGGCGGACTGGGACCAGGGACTCCTGCAGGAGGGGGATGGAGCGGGGGCGGAGTTGCGTCCCGGCGGGGCCGCCGCCAACGTCGAGCTGGTACTCGTAGTAACCCGTGGAGAGGGCGGGGCGATTGGGCGAGCCTGGCAAGGGCATGGCCGGCAGCCAATCAGGAGTCGTTGAGAAGCCCGGGCGGCACCACCCCTCGGGGTAAAGGCGGGCGTCGAATTCCTCCTGAAGGGCGCGGAGATACCAGCGCTTGAACTGGCCAGGCCTCCAGGCTCGGCAGAGCAGGACGTGCCACGAGGCGTCGGTAACCACTCGATCGCGAAGTCCGTCGGCATATTCCAATTCCAGCCAGAAGAGAAAGCCTGGCTTGCCGATCGGCCACGTCCCGTCGCCCGTCCCGTAGAAGAGGACGGTGGCCCCGAACGTATTGGGGCCCGCCTGGAGGACGGCAGTCAGATCCAAAGGGTCCGCTTCGGCCCAGCGTGGGTCGCTCGGGGAGGGCCCCCACTGCACTCGCTGGCCGTTCACGTCGAGACGGTACCGGCTATCGGCCGCGATCCAGCCAGTGGCGCGTCGCAAGGGACGGGGAACATGGACATCGCGTCGAAAGAGCAGAAACGTATTCTGGAGGGTTCGGCCGGAGGGATACCAGATCCAGCGGGCTGGGGTCAGGTCGGGCAGCGCGGCGCCGGTGGGCCGCAGCGGTGGGGGAGGTGCGAGGGCCGGCTCGAAGCCTGCGGAGGCTGGCGATTCCGCGCGAGCCAGGAGCAGGCTGCTTCCCCCCACGGTGGACGTTTTGAAGAAAGCCCGTCGGTTCATCGCCCCAAGCATGAACGAGCGGGAAAGGCCCTGCCATCCTGAAAAGAACCGGAAAGGCCAAAGGCTGAAGGCTAAAGGCTGAATCCTCGCCCCTGCGCGTAAATGTAATCGTAAAGACATGGCATTCCGCTGAGGAGGGCGTATGTTGCATCCTCAACCCAACCTCCAGGAATTGCGTTTATGCGAATTCCCCGCTGGCGAACGGACACCTTCGAATTCGAGTATCTGGCCCGGCTCACGCACGCAGGACTAAAGCCTCTCAGCCGTTGGGAGCGAGCACTGCGGCCCGAATTCTCCCGCTGCCTAAACGACCTGGAGCTGCCCGCACGCGCCATCCGGCGACACCTGCTCTCCGGGGCGGTCGTGACCGAGTGGATCTTCAGCCGGTCCAGCGACCCGCTGGAAGCCTATGCGGCCCGTTTTGGCGAGCAGGTCATCGCGCCCACGCCCGAGAACATGCGGTTCGAGGGGCGCTTGTTCGGCTACCCCGAGTGCTGCATCGAAAGCTTCCTCCGGCAGGGCTACGCCCGCAACGCGCTGCCCCGAGCCGATCAGCGCCTGCTCTTTCACTGGGCCTGCCCCGGCTGCACCGTCACCCCGGCATTGGTGCCCGCCTACCGCGCGATCTTTCGGGCCTGCCGGAACCCCAACCTGGGCCGCCCAAGGGATGCTGCGCTCCCTCACGTCCTCCTGCTCCGCGGGCTGGCCCGGGCCGCCTCGGTCGCGGCGCTGGGACTCTCCGCCTCCCTGGTCGCCCAACCCGGTCCCGACGACCCGCACCAACGGCCTCTGGCGACCGTCGACGACGCGGATCAAGACGGCCTCACGCAGCACGAGGAGAGCTTCCTCGGATCCGATCCGGCCAACCGCGACGAAAACCGAAACCAAATGCTCGACGGCGTCGACTTGGCCCGTCTGCTTTCGGCGGCCATCGACCGGCTTCCGACCCAGCCATCGGAAACCGAACCTTACGTTTTGGCCCACCTGACGTTTGGCGAGGAAACCTGCCTCGTCTGCGGGGCCCGCGTGAACATGGGCTTCCTGGAAATCGTCCGCCCCCTCGACAACCAGTCCGTCCAGCTTCCGCTCATCGCCAAACACTTCCTCGAGCATGGCTGGTGCACCTACGACGGCACGGTGCACGCGGGGCGCGTCGACGTGGCCCTCTTGCACGCCCTCCTCACTGCCACCGGCCCCGTCCACCTCCTGCCTGAACCCGCGGGGACGGACGCCGATGGCGACGGGCTGCGCGATGCGGAGGAGCCCCGGCTCGGCACCGATCCCCAAAACCCCGACACGGACGGGGATCACCTGGTCGACGGCGTGGATCTGGCCCGCGAACTCCGCGCCCGCCTCAAGGAACTGCCCCACAACCCCGATCCGCCGCCCACGGATCGCCCCTATGTCATCGACCACCCGATGGACGGGGTGGAGACCTGCCCGCTTTGCGGCCAGCGCGTCGTCATGGACGTTTGGGACGTCATCCATCCGGCCGCCCACCTGTCCATCCGCATTCCGTCGATGGCCTTGCACTACCTCGAGCACGGCGGATTCAGTTGGCGAGGCGGACAGCTCGAGGGCGGCAGCGGACGCATCGATCCCCGTCAACTCGAGGCGGTGCTCAAAGGCAAGACCGACGGCCATCAGCGTGAGGTGACGCTCGACGCCGACGGGGACTTGCTTTCGCAGGCCGAGGAGACGGAGCTCGGTCGCCAGCCCAGGGTGCCGGACGAGGATGGCAACGGGGTTCCAGATGGGGTGGACCTGGCTTTGGCGGCGGCGAATCGGATCGAGCATCTGCCCACGCAGCCCGATCCCAGCCAGGTGTATTGCCTCGAGTTCCTCATGCGCGGGCTCGAACGATGCGACGTCTGCGGCACATGGGTCAACATGGGACACGTGACGATCTGTAATCCCAGGGCGGAGCTCTACTGCCGGCTCCCCTGCATCGCCAGACACTTTCTCGAGCACGGCAGCTTCGATCTGGCCGGAAACCTCCGCGGCGAGCATCGGGTCGATGTCGGGTTGCTGTTCGCCGCCCTCGAATCCACCAGCCCCTCCCATCGTCGGCCGGCGGTAAAGGACACCGACGGCGACGGGCTGGCGGACGAGGCCGAACGCGCACTGGGGATGGATCCGGCGAGGGTGGATAGCAACGGCGACGGTGTGCCGGACGGCTTTGAGTTGGCGCGCGGGTGGTGGCGGGTGGTGACCTCGCTGCCGCGAACGCCCGGGGCGGGCCCTTACGTTGTCGAGCACTCGGCCAACGGGGTCGTCCTCTGCCCCGTGTGCGGGACCGCGGTGAATATGGGTTTCCTCGAACTCTTCAGCCCGGGCCAGGCCGGCTCGCTCCGCCTCTCGTTCCTTCAGTTGCACTTCCTGCAGCACGGCGGCTGGGCGGTCTCGGACCAGGAATTCGTCGACCCGGCCGATTTGCAGGAACGGCTGCGGCCCGCGGCCGTCATGCAGCGACCGCCGGATCGTCTCGAACTCCGCTGGCTCGGTGCACCGGGCCGGCGCTATGAGGTCCGGGGGGCAGCCGACCCCGCCGGTCCGTGGACGACGGAGGCCACGTTCCAGGGGCAGGGAAGCGAGTTGCTCTACCGCGTGGACGTGCCGACACCCTCCGCGCGCCGCTTCTATCGCTTGTGGTGCGTGAATCCGTAAGCCTGGCCGCCCTGCCCCTTCCGACGTTCGCCCGCCGCGGCCTCCATGTGGCCGCGAAGCCAGCCCATCGGACGACGGCCGGTTCTCCCAGCCGCTGCAGGCGCACGACGCCCTGAACCTGTCCCCTTCCCCTCTCATCCGACTCGCAAGGGGGGACCCATCTCTACATGGCGCCGGAGTTGCTGGCCGGCGAACCTCCAGCGGTGAACCAGGTCCTTGTCGATCCGGCCGGCACGACGCTGATCGCCCCCGGGCTCCTCCGCTGGAGGCACAGGGTGGCGGGTTCGCCATGGGTCATCTCCATACGCGCGCGCGTGACACTTTCACGCTCCTTCGCCACACGCCGAAATCCCATGAGTCTCTTGCCTCATTCTACTCGCGGGACGATGCTGGCGTGAGCGTTCGTCGATCGCCACCGCACGCGGGTCGATTGCCGTCTGCCTCCGCCCGGACAACGATCACTGCGTCCATCGGAGCGCCAGGTCGGCAACGCGCAGCCCGGTGTTGCGGGCCGTGCCAAGGCCGAGTTCGTCGCCGCTGATATCGTCCTTCGTCGAAAGCACCGTGCCGCCCTGGAAGGCAGGCGGGCGACCGCCGACCGGAATCATCCCAAAACAGAGCATGGCGGTTTGGATTTGTTCGATCACAAGTTCCTGGCCGCCGTTGCGGAATGCGCCCGTGACAATGACGCCGACCGGTTTGCCGTCCAACAGCATCTTCGGCTCGCGCAAGGGAGCACAGCGCTCGATGAACGCCTTGGTCAGGGCGCTCAGGCTGCGAAAGTAAGACGGCGAGCCGATGATCAGCCCCGCCACGGCCGGGTCTTCCAGCTTGGGCAGGATGGCGGTGAGGTCCTCCTTTTCGACTGGCGACGCTTCAGGAAAGTCGAGGGACGTTTGCGGCCATCCCTCAGGAAGTGTGACAGAAAGCGGCCGCCTTACCCTCGTTTTGCCAGTCCAGGCTCAGTTGATTCGAGGGCTCGTTGTGGAGTATTGTGCCATCGTTTGCAGGTGCTCCGCGTCATCCGAACCGCCTCAGAAACAAATCCTCCGCCTGCGTCCGGATCTCGGGGGTGTGCACGTTTGGAGTCTCATCCCACTTGAGCGCGTAACGCGGCTGGCCCGCGAACGTGAGGTTGTTGAACGCCTTCACCTTCCCGCAGTGGTAGTGACGCACCGCCCAGTTCGCGCCTTCCACCCCGATCAAATTCGATTCCACAATCAGGCCCCGACAGCAACTCACATCCACCCCGCGCGAGTCGCCCCGATAGCACGGATCCACCGCCCCTCCGACGTGCCGGATCAGATTCCCGCGCACCAACGCGTTGCGGATCATCGGCAGATCGTTGAACGCTTCCGGCGCGATCAGCGCGACCCCCGAAGGCGCCGCGTGGCTCTGTGTCCCGGGCGCGAACAGCGCCAACTCCATGACGTTGTCCTCGATCCAGAGCTGGCCAACAGTATACGCACGCGCCGCCTTGTAGGTTACCGAAGGGACTTCGTCCTCTTCCGTGAACGTAAAGGCGTTGGCCGCCGTTCCGATCACTTCATACCGGCCCAACAACGCACCATCCGCGGCCTTGGTGATCTGCACCACCTCGCCCACAGCGAAGGGATTGGCCAGGCCACCCGAGAAGCTGAACGTGCAGGTGGACCCGTTCTGCGAGATCGTCCCGTCAAGCTTCCCGCTGCTCGTGGTCCCAAGGTTCTCGTAGATCCCCGTGTAGACGTTGTAGTAGTAGTTCTTGCGGACGATCAGGCTCCGCGTGTTGTGCGCGTCGTGGTAAGGACCGCCCACCCGGCAATGCCAAACCCGGTTCTGCTCGACCACCGCCCGCCGCCCGCCGCCCGCAGCCAACCCCTGGAAGAACACCCCAACTTGCGCAATCGCCCCCGCATCCCCCGCCAAAGTGCCCGGGTCCTGCGCCCCCACTTTATATTTGAACATCCGACTGGGAAGGCTGGCGGAGGCGACCTCCTTGACCTGGTAGTAGCCGTTGTACGGATTCTGGAGACCTGTCCCAACGGTCTTGATCCCTCGGACCAGAACGTAATCCCCATCGTTCTCCCCTGCGCCCAGGAATCGATAATGCGGCGAGGAAGTCGTCAGGGTGACCCACCAGTCGTTGCCCACCTGCTCCTTCGTGATGTTCGCCAGGGTCACCAACGCGTTGGGCACCTTGCCCAGCCAGATCTCCCCTCCGGCACTCGCGCTGGCCGGCGGGCTGTCCATGACGTAGGTCAACGACTTGCCATCGGGCGACACCGACGCGACTTGGAACGACCCGTTCCAGACGGCTGTGAGGCCAAGCTG
>CAZVRY010000291.1:0-8406 GCA_964629545.1 uncultured Verrucomicrobiota bacterium
GCCCCCCCCCCCCCCCCCCCCCCCCCGGCGCGCCCGCCCCCCCCCGCGCGGCGTCTTGTTCCAGTCCAGGGTTTCGAGGTAATCGCGGACGAATTGTTTATCGAAGCTGGGCTGGCTGCGTCCGGGTTGGTAGTGGTCAGCGGGCCAGAAGCGGGAGGAATCGGGGGTGAGGACTTCGTCGATGAGGATCAGGCGGTCGTTCCAGAGGCCGAACTCGAATTTGGTATCGGCGATGATGATGCCGCGTTGGCGGGCGTAGGCGCGGGCGTGGGAGTAGATTTGGAGGGAGATGGAGCGGGCTTGTTCGGCGATGCTGGGGCCGACGATCTCGGCGGCGCGTGCGAAAGGGATGTTCTCGTCGTGGCCGGTTTCGGCTTTGGTGGCTGGGGTGAAGATGGGTTCAGGGAGTTCGGCTGATTCGGCGAGGCCGGGGGGGAGGGGGATGCCGCAGACGGTGCGGGACTGTTCATATTCTTTCCATCCGGAGCCGGCGAGGTAGCCGCGGACGACGCATTCGATGGCGAGGGGTTGCGCTTTGCGGACGACCATGCTGCGCTGGCCGAGGAGGTTGGCATAGGGTTGGAGGGCGGCGGGCAGGGGGGCACCGGGAGGGACGAGTCGATGGTTGTCGATGAGGCCGGCGGTTTGGTCGAACCAGAAGTGGGAGATTTGGGTGAGGACGTCGCCTTTGCGAGGGATGCCGTTGGGCATGATACAGTCGAAGGCGGAGATGCGGTCGGTGGCGACGAGGAGGAGGGAGTCGCCGAGGTCGAAGATTTCGCGCACTTTGCCGCTCTTGAGTTTGGGGATGGCGGGCAATTCGAGCTGGAGAACAGGGTCGTGAGCCATGGAGGGAAATTGTTGGAGGGGCGGGGAGAAAAGCAAGGGGCAAAAGGCGGTCTGGATTCGCGGCGGCTGGGGGATGCGGGGGGCCTTCGCCGCGCCGAAGCGGCTTCGGCCGCGCAGGCGGGGTGAGGGGCGACGGTTCATGGGTACGGCTAAGCGTGGAGGGCGCGTTGCTGGACGGCGAGGCAGGCTTCCTTGAGGGACTCGGAGAGAGTGGGGTGGGGATGGGTAGTGCGGGCGAGGTCTTCGCTGCTGGCGCCGAAGGTCATGGCGGCGGCGGCCTCGGCGATGAGTTCGCCGGCGTGGGGGCCGATGATGTGGACGCCGAGGATGCGGTCGGTGTGGGCGTGGGCGAGGACTTTGACTTTGCCGTCGGTGGCGCCGAGGGTGCGGGCGCGGCCGCTGGCGAGGAAGGGGAAGACGCCTTTGCGGTATGGGGTTTGTTGGTGGGCGAGTTGCTCTTCGGTTTGGCCGACGGAGGCGATTTCCGGGTGGGTGAAGACGACGGCGGGGATGGTGGAGTAATCGACGTGGCCGTGGCCGGTGACGATCTGTTCGACGCAGGCGACGGCTTCTTCTTCGGCCTTATGGGCGAGCAAGGGGCCGCCGATGACGTCGCCGATGGCGTAGAGTCCTGGGACGGAGGTGGCGAAGCCTGGGCCGACGGGGATGTAGCCCTTGGCATCAGGGGCGAGCCCGACCGACTCGAGGCCGAGGTCGGCGGTGTGGGGGGCGCGTCCGACGGCGAGGAGGACGCGGTCGCAGGGGAGGGGCTCGTGGCCGGCGATGTCGACGAGGCATGCGTCGAGGTGGGGGCGGGCGGCGGTGACGCGGCAGCCGAGGCGGAATTCGAGGCCGAGGCGGGTGAAGATGCGTTGGGCGTCGGCGGCGATTTCGTGGTCGAGTCCTGGGAGGATGCGGTCGAGGAATTCGAGGATCGTGACGCGGGCGCCGAGGCGATGCCAGACGAGGCCGAGTTCGAGGCCGATGTAACCGGCTCCGATGACCACGAGGTGGTTGGGGACGGTGGGGTAATTCAGGGCCTCGGAGCTGGTGCCGATGCGGTCGTGGTCGAGTTGGACGCCGGGGAGCGGGGTGGGGCGGCTGCCGGTGGCGAGGACGATGTGGGGGGCGTGGAGGCGTTGGGGACCTTGGGGGGAGTCGACGGCGACGGCGTTGGGGCCATCGAGGCGGGCGTGGCCGAGGTAGCGGGTGATGCGGTGTTTCTTGAAGAGGCCCTCGATGCCTTTGGCGAGGGTTTGGACGACGGAGTGTTTGCGTTGGAGGAGGGTGGGGAGGTCGAGTTCGACGTTCTGGACGCGGATGCCGTGGGCGGCGAGGTGGTGGCGGGTTTCGAAGTAGCGTTGGCTGGATTCGAGGAGGACTTTGCTGGGGATACAGCCGACGCGGAGGCAGGTGCCGCCGAGGGCGGGTTCTCGTTCGACGCAGGCGGTGTTGAGACCGAGTTGGGCGGCGCGGAGGGCGGCGACGTAGCCGCCGGGGCCGGCGCCGATGACGACGAGGTCGTGGGAGGTTGGGGCCATGGGGATTAGATTTCGAGGAGCAGGCGGGCGGGGTTTTCGATGAGATCTTTGACGCGTTTGAGGAAGGAGACGGCTTCGCGACCGTCGACGAGCCGGTGGTCGTAAGTGAGGGCGACGTACATCATGGGGCGGATGACGATCTGGCCCTGGAGGGCGACGGGGCGGTCTTGGATGGCGTGGAGGCCGAGGACGCCGCTTTGGGGGGGGTTGACGATGGGGGTGGAGAGGAGGGAGCCGTAGACGCCGCCGTTGGTGATGGTGAAGGTGCCGCCTTGGAGTTCGTCGGGCTTGATGGTTTGGGTCTGGACGCGCTGGGCGAAGTCGGCGATGGCGCGTTCGATTTCGGCGAAGCTGAGGCGTTCGGCGTGGCGGAGCACGGGGACGACGAGGCCGCGGCCGCCGCCGATGGCGATGCCGATGTCGTAGTAATGGCGGTAGAGGATGTCCTCGTTTTGGATTTCGGCGTTGAGCTGGGGATTCTCCTTGAGGCCTTCGATGACGGCTTTGACGAAGAAGGAGCTGAGGCCGAGTTTGGTTTGGTAGCGTTGTTGGAAGCGGTCTTGGAATTCTTTGCGGAGGGCCTGGACGGCCGTCATATCGATTTCGTTGAAGGTGGTGAGGAGGGCGGCCTGGTGTTGGGATTGGACGAGGCGTTCGGCGATGCGGCGGCGGAGGAGGGTCATACGGACGCGTTCCTCCGGGCGGCCGGCGGGGGCTAGTGCAGGTGGGGATGGAGGGGTGGGAGGGCGGTTGGGGGTGGTCGGTTCAGGCGGGGGCAATGGGGTGCCGGCGGCTGGAGGGGTGGGCGGCGGGGTTGAGGCGGGCGCGGCGGCGAGGGCGGCTTGGGTGCGTTGGACGTCTTCCTTGAGGAGGCGGCTACCGGGGCCGGTGGGGGTGACTTGGTCTGGGGAGAGGCCGGATTGGGCGAGGAGGCGGGCGGCGGCCGGCATGATGTGGGGGGCGGGCGTGGCAGGGGTGGGGGCAGGGGTGGGCGGGGGTGAAGGGGGTTCGGTGGTGGGGGAAGTTGGGGTGGGCTTGGGGGGCGCGGAGGCGGGGGTGGGGGCGTCGGCGGTTTCGAGGATAGCGATGACGTCGCCGACGTTGACGCGGGCGCCGCGGGGTTGGAGGGTTTGGGCGAGGCGTCCGTGGGCTGGGGCGGGCAGTTCCATGGTGGCCTTATCGGTTTCGAGGATGGCGACGGTTTCGTCTTTGGCGACGGGGTCGCCGGGTTGTTTGAGCCATTCGCCGATTTCGACGGTGGAGACGGATTCGCCGACGGATGGCACTTTGAGTTCGAGGTGGGAGGGGTTCATGGGGTAGGGGAGAGTTGTTTGACGCCGACGATGGTTTCGGTGCGGGGTCTGGGGGCGGTTTGGGTGGGGGCGAAGGCGCGTTCGAGGATCTGTGCTTGTTCGAGGAGGTGGGCGGCGTGGGAGCCGGTGGCGGGGCTGGCGGAGGCGGGTCGGCAGATGCCGGAGAAGGGGAGGTGGCCGGGGAACTCCATGCCGACGGTGACGCGGAGGAAGCGCCAGGCGCCCATGTTTTCGGGTTCTTCCTGGACCCAGATGATGTTGGTGCCTGGCGTGCAGGCGGCGAGGAGGGTATTCAGGTCTTGGCGGGGGAAGGGGTAGAGTTGTTCGAGGCGGACGATGGCGATTTCGGGGCGGTTGAGTTGGGCGCGGCGGGCGGCGAGTTCGTGGTAGAACTTGCCGGAGCAGAGGAGGACGCGTTCGGCGGTTTGGAGGGAGGGGTGGGAGGCATCTGGAAGGACGCGTTGGAAGCGGCCCTGGGCGCAATCGGGGAGGGGGGAGGCGGCGGCGGGGAGGCGGAGCATGCTTTTGGGGGTGAAGACGATGAGGGGTTTGCGCCACCGGCGGAGGATTTGGCGGCGGAGGACATGGAAGTATTGGGCGGCGGTGCTGGGGACGACCACTTGGATATTGTCCTCGGCGCCGAGGGCGAGGAAGCGCTCCATGCGGCCGCTGGAGTGTTCGGGGCCGGCGCCTTCGAAGCCGTGGGGGAGGAGGAGGACGACGCCGCTGAGGCGGCGCCATTTGTCTTCGCCGCTGACGATGAACTGGTCGATGATGACTTGGGCGGCGTTGACGAAGTCGCCGAACTGGGCTTCCCAGAGGACGAGGCCTTCCGGGCAATCGAGGCTGTAGCCGTATTCGAAGCCGAGGACGCCCATTTCTGAGAGGGGGCTATTGATGATTTCGACGGGGGCTTGGTTTTCGTGGAGGTGTTGGAGGGGGAGGTAGGTGGCGCCGGATTGGACATCGTGGAGGATGGCGTGGCGTTGGCTGAAGGTGCCGCGGCCGCAGTCTTGGCCGGAGAGGCGGATGCGGTGGCCTTGGGTGGCGAGGGAGGCGAAGGCGAGGGCTTCGGCGGCGGCCCAGTCGAGGGGGAGTTCGCCTTGGGCCATCTGGCGGCGTTGCTCCAGGAAGCGTTTGAGTTTGGGGTGGAGGTGGAAGTCGGCGGGGACGGTGGCGAGTTGAGCGAGGAGGGATTCGAGCAGAGGCCGTTCGAGGCCCGTGGTGGGGTCGTCGTCGCCGGGTTCGAGGTCGCCGCGGTAGCCGTGCCACGCGCCGCTGAGGGAGGAAGGGGGCATGCGGTTGGAGGCGCGGCGGGCTTCGCCGAGGTGTTGTTCGAGGAGTTCTTGTTGGCGGAGGGCGATCTCTTCGGCTTCGGCTGGGGTGATGCCGCCGAGTTGGAGGAGGCGTTGGAGGTAGCCGTCGCGGACGGAGGGGCGTTGATCGATGAGGTGGTAGAGGAGGGGTTGGGTGAAGGAGGGTTCGTCGCCTTCGTTATGGCCGAGGCGGCGGTAGCAGTACATGTCGATGACGACGTCGTGTTGGAACTGGTGGCGGAAGTCGAGGGCGAGCTGGATGCAATGGGCGACGGCCTCGGGGTCTTCGCCGTTGACGTGGAGGATGGGGGCGGGGAGCATTTTGGCCACGCTCGTGGCGTACATCGTGGAGCGGCCCTCGGCGGGGGTGGTGGTGAAGCCGATCTGGTTATTGACGATGACGTGGACGGTGCCGCCGACGTGGTAGCCCGGGAGGCGGCTGAGGTTAAGGGTCTCCTGGACGATGCCCTCGCCGATGAAAGCGGCGTCGCCGTGGACCAGGAGGGTCATGACTTGGCGGCGTTGGCGGTCGCGGGCGCGGTCTTGTTTGCAGCGGACGCGGCCGAGGGCGACGGGGTTGACGAATTCGAGGTGGCTGGGGTTGAAGCAGAGGGAGAGGTGGACCATGCGGCCGGAGCCGGTGCGGTAGTCGCTGCTGTAGCCCATGTGGTATTTGACGTCGCCGCCGCCGAGGTAGAGGTCGGGGTCTTTATCTTCGAACTCGCGGAAGATTTCGCGGGGGCTCTTGCCGATGATATTGGCGAGGACATTGAGGCGGCCGCGGTGGGCCATGCCGACGACGACATCGCGGACGCCGAGGTCGGCGGCGCGTTCGATGGCTTGGTCGAGGAGGGGGATGAGGCTTTCGGCGCCTTCGAGGGAGAAGCTTTTGGCGCCGACGAATTTGCGGCGGACGAACTGTTCGAAGACGAGGGCATCGGAGAGGCGGGCGAGGATGCGGAGTTGTTGGGGGCGGGGGAGGGGTTGCCAGTAATGCTGGCCCTCGATGCGTTCCTGGACCCAGTGGCGCATCTTCATGTCGTCGATGTGCATGTACTGGAACCCGATGGACCCGCAGTAGGTTTGTTCGAGGCGGCGGATGATTTCGCGGAGGGGGAGGCGGCCGTCGCGGCGCATGGTGTCGCAGACGAAGAGGCGGTCGAGGTCGGTTTCGGCGAGGCCGTAGTAGTGGGGGTCGAGTTCGGGGACGTAGCGGGTTTCCTGGCCGAGGGGGTTGAGGCGGGAGCGGTTATGGCCGCGGACCCGGTAGCCGCGGATGAGGCGGTCGACGCGGTGCTGGAGGCGGACCATTTCCTCGACGTCCTCGTTATTGGCGGCGCTGGGTGGGCGGAAGATGGAGGGGGGGGGGAGGGTGGGGCCGAGCGTGGGCGGGGTGGGGCTGGGGGGCGGTTGGGGCAGGGACTGGAAGTAGGCCTGCCACTCCGCCGGCACGGAGGCGGGGTCGCGGGAGAAGTCGGCGTAGAGCCTCTCGATGTAATCGAGGTTCGCGATGGTTGGCAGGGCGGCATCTGGGTTCATGACGGCAACGGGCGAGGGGCTGGGCGACGGCGTTCGAGGTGGCTCGGATCCTGGCCGCCAGCCCCTAGCGGCGCCTACTTTAGTCCAACCGGGCGAAGTGGCAAGTGGACGGCGAGTTGGACGTCCACGCGAGGTGCGCCCGGTTGTGGCCGGTCGGGGAGCGCGTCGTCCTCCGAGGCTCCTTCTTGGTTGCGCGGCGATCCGCGCGATGCCGGTCGGAGGCGCGCGTTAGTAGGTGACGATGGCGCGGGTGGGGTGGGGGGCGAGCTTTTGGCGGCCGTGGAGGAAGGAGAGTTCGATGAGGAAATGGGCGGCGAGGATGCGGGCGCCGACGCGTTGGAGGAGGGCGGCGGCGGCGGCGGCGGTGCCGCCGGTGGCGAGGAGGTCATCGATGAGGAGAACGCGGCGGCCGGGTTGGACGGCATCGGTGTGGATGGCGATGGTGTTGGTGCCGTATTCGAGGGTGTAGCTTTCCTCGTGGGTTTGATAGGGGAGTTTGCCTTTTTTCCGGACGGGGACGAACCCGGCCTGGAGTTTGAGCGCGGCGGCGGCGGCAAAGATGAACCCGCGGGCGTCGATGCCGACGACGGCGTCGACGTCGCCGGGCTGGAATCCGGCGGTGAGGAGGTCGATGGCTCCGGCGAAGAGGTGGGGGTTGGCGAGGACGGGGGTGATGTCCTTGAACTGGATGCCTGGCTGAGGGAAGTCTGGGACGTTGCGGATGGCGGCGGCGATGTCGGCGGGTTGAGCAGGGGTAGGGTTCATGGGCGCGAGTTATTTTTGGACGGCCTCGATTTTCTCGATCATTTTGCGGAGTTTGGCGAGGGCGATGTTTTGGATTTGGCGGACGCGTTCGCGGGTGACGCCGAATTTCTGGCCGACCTCTTCGAGGGTTTTTTCGCTGCCGCCGTCGAGGCCGAAGCGGTAGCGGAGGATCGTGGCTTCCCGTTCGTCGAGGCGATGGATGAGGTCGCCGAGCATGGAGGTGACCGTTCGGTCTTCGAGTTGTTCGTACGGGGTTTGGGCGTTTTCGTCCTGGACGATCTCGCCGAAGGTGTTGGTGTCGTCGTCGCCGATGGGGGCATCGAGGGAGGCGGGGCGGATGGCGGCGGTGCGGAGTTGGGCGACCCGGGAGGCCGTCATGTCGAGTTCCTCGGCCAGTTCTTCGTCGGTGGGTTCGCGTCCGAGGATCTCCTGGAGTTTCATGCTCGTGCGGCGCATTTTGGAGATTTTATCGACGAGGTGGACGGGGAGGCGGATGGTTTTGGATTGGTTGGCGAGCGCGCGTTTGATGGATTGCTTGATCCACCAGGCGCCGTAGGTGGAGAGTTTGCCGCCTTTGGAGGGGTCGAAACGTTCGACGGCTTTCATGAGGCCGATATTGCCTTCGTTGATGAGGTCGAGCAGGGGGAGGCCGAGGCCTTCGTAGTCGTGGGCGATTTTGACGACGAGGCGGAGGTTGGCCTTGATCATGTGTTCGCGGGCGCGTTTGTCCCCTTTCTTGATACGGGCGGCCAGTTCGATTTCCTCCTCGGGGGTGAGGAGTTTGACCTGCCCGATTTCGCGCAGGTAGAGTTTGATGGCGGAATCGCCGTCGTAGGAGGATCGTTCACGCGGGGGTTCCTGGGCGGAGGCATCCCTGGGCACGAGCGGGGTTTCGTCGGGGGGCGTTGCCGTGGGCGGAGGGATTGGGGGGACGGGGGAGGGTGAGGTGGCGGTGGGGGGGACGGCTTTTGGGGTGGGGCGTTTGGGGGTGGGCCGAGGGGTTGGGCGTTGGGGGTGCTGGGCCGTCCGGGGTGTTTTTTTGGCGGTCATGGGGGAACGGGTTGAGGGTTGGGTGGGAGGGTG
>CAZVRY010000292.1:0-8393 GCA_964629545.1 uncultured Verrucomicrobiota bacterium
AGTCGATCACCTTGGGCACCGGCAGACCGTCGTGCAGTGTGACGAGAATGTTCGACGGCTTGATGTCCCGGTGGATGATCCCCTTTTGGTGGGCATGTTGAATGGCCTGGCACACCTTGATGAACAGATCGAGACGTTCCTTGGTGGAGATCTTCTCCTGGTCACAGTAGTCGGTGATCCGGATCCCCCGCACCAGTTCCATGACGAAGTAGGGGCGCCCCTGCTCCGTCGTGCCCGCGTCGAGCACCTTGGCGATGTTGGGATGATCCATCATGGCCAGCGCCTGCCGTTCGGCCTCGAAGCGGGCGACGACCTGCTTGGTGTCCATGCCTAGTTTGATGACTTTAAGCGCCACGCGCCGTCGTACGGGTTGGGTCTGCTCTGCCACATACACCACCCCGCAGCCGCCTTCCCCCACTTTCTCCAGCAGCTTGTAGCGGCCCGCTCCGAGCCCGTCGGGTGCGTCGGCGAACTGGATCCCAGGACCGGGTGGAAGGGTTTCGGCCTGCGTGGCGAAGACCGTGACCGGTTGCTCCTGCGCCGCGAGCAACACTTCGAGACGCGCGCGCAGGGCTTGGTCCCCGCCGCAAACCGCCTGCAGAAAAGCCGCCCGTGCGGCAGCGGGCTGCTCGAGAGCCAGCGCGACCAAGGCGGCCTCACGTTCTGGCGGCGACGAAAAGGGCCTCTCGGATTCGTTCATTTGCATGCGGGAGCCGGACCGCGGCGCGGCGCTGATCGCGGGGGCTGGACCGCACCAGCGCGGTCTCGCAGAACGGGATGCTGGCGGCACGTTTGCGTTGTTCGTGTCGAAGTCATAGAAACTCTGAGTTGAGCTTATACAAGGCGCGGGCGTCTGGCCAGCACTGGACTTCCCGTCTGGCAGGCTGCCAGAAAAGCACGCACTGGCGCGTTCACGGTGAGGTCCTCTGACACGGCGGTGGGCGTCGTGGGAACGTCCCGCAGCTTCCCATGCGGTCCGACCGCAGCGGAAGCGCGCGACCGGGCGTGTCTCGTGAACTGCGACTTCTGACGTGGCCGTGCTGCGCCGCCAAGGCAAAGTGACAGGCTCGCAGTAATTCCTTGCCGGTCTGCGTCGCCACCTGGGCGCGCTCACCCCGTCGGCGGCTTCCTCCCCCACCCGCTGATCCCCAAATTACGTTCACTCGAAGCATCCAGGCGGGATCTCACCACAAACCTGTCACCCAGTCAGCCAGCCTCGACTTTGAACCTGCCACCCTGCAATCCAGCCAGGACCCTTAACCCCGTCTGCGCCCCCCATTATGCTTGCCACTCGCCCGCCTCCTGGAGTCCCATAACCGCATGGAAGCCTCCCAGATTTTCCCCGGCTGCTACTACGTCACCGACGGCCGCCACGCCCTCCTCGCCGGATGCCCTCCCGAGATCGTTAAGGTCCAGCGCCAACAGCAACTTCCACCCGCCCACGCCATCCTCCTCCCCGACGTGCCCGTGGCCCACGGCGAAAGCCAGGTCGCCGTCGAATTCCCCCTCTACTACCACCTCTTCAACCGCCCCGAAACCAAATCCCCTCCCCAACTTCAATTGCTGGGATCCGAACGACGCGTCGCCGCCGCCCGGGAACTCCTCGAACTCACCCTGTTCGGCCCCGAGGAGGCCACCATGATCGCCTGGGGCGTCCCCGCCGCCGAAGCCGAAGCCCTCGCCCGCGAAGCCCGCTGGTTCCAACCCAAAGCCCCGGACGGCCGCCCTCTCTCCATCCATGACCTCGTCCAAGACCGCATCGTCGCCGACCTCGAGGTCGACCTCGGCTGGATCCGAATCCAACGCATCCGCCCCAATGTCTTCCGCCTGACCGCCCCCCCCTGGACCCAGGACCTCGACCTCAACCTGACCGAAGACCAAGCCCCACCCTATCCCGTTCGCCCCGACCTCACGGTCAGCTCCCTGGTCAAACTCGGGGTCGAGGTGCTCGGGGGCGCCACCGGTTTCAGCTCCCTCAGCCCTTCCTCCGGCGCCGCCCTCTGCTACAACGGCAACTACTTCCTGGTCGACTCCATCCCCTACCTCAACCACCACTTGCGCGCCCGCGGCATCGCCCGCAACCAAGTGCAGGGACTCTTCCTCACCCATATCCACGACGACCACTGCAATCTCGTCTCCCTCCTCCAATACAACCGGCGCATCCAACTCCTCACCCACCCCCTGGTCTATCGCATGGCCCTCCGCAAGCTCGCCCTCACCCTCGACCGCCCCGAGGCCAGCCTGGAAGCCTACTTCGACTTCGTCCCCCTCGCCATCGGCCAAACCCTCGACTTCTTCGGCCTCCGCATCACCCCCTTCTGGGCCAGCCATTCCATCCCCACCATCGGCGCCACCTTCGAGACCCACCACGCCGGCGCCTCCTACGGCTTCATCTATACCGGCGACACCCAGGCCCTCGCCGATATCAAACGCATGCAACGCTCCGGCGTCATCTCCCTCGACCGCTACCATGGCATCGCCGAACTCTATACCCGCCGCACCCAACTCCTGATCGCCGACGGCGGCGAAGGCGCCATCCACGGCGACCCCGCCGATGCCCTCCACTCCCCCGCCGAACGTATCGTCTTCCTCCACCTCGACCAACTCTCCGACCGCTTCAACGCCCAGTTCTCCGTCGCCACCTCCGGCAAACGCTACACCATCGTCCGCGGCGCCACCGACTACAACCTCACCCGCACCATCGAATTCCTCCTCGAATACTTCCCCGGCATGCCGCCCAGTTGGATCTCCAACCTCCTCGCCAACCAAGAGGTCCTCAGCTTCAACGCCGGCGACATCATCCTCCGCCAGGACAGCCGCTCCGAAGGCAATGTCTACATGATCCTCACCGGCTACGTCCAGGTGGTCCAACACGACGGCCAACGCCGACACATCGTCGCCCAAATGGAGGCCGGCGAACTGATGGGCGAGATGTCCATCATCACCGGACGCGGCCTCCGCAACGCCTCCATCGTCGCCCTCAGCCCCGTCACCGTCACCGCCATCGCCGAAAGCGCCTTCCAAGGTTTTATCCTCCATCAAGATCTCGAACACCGCCTCCGCCGCATGTGGCAAAACCGCGAACTCCTCCAAGGCATCGCCTGCCTCCGCCCCCTGCAACAACCCGTCATCCGCGTCCTCAGCGAGGCCGTCACCCTCGAACACCTCCCCGCCCTCGCCGGCCGCCTCCCCATCACCCGCCTCTGCCCCGCCGGCGGCGTCATCTTCCCCCTCGGCGCCACCCTCAACGTCGACCATGACGGCTCCCCCGCCGCGATCCAACCCAACTCGCTCCCCGTCTACTCCAACGACCGCACCTCCCTCCTCCACGACGCGGAAATGCCCTACCTCGCTCTGGACCCCACCCAGGCCAGCGCCCTCCGCCGCCGCATCCCCGCCTTCCGCTTCTTCTGGGAAGAAGTCCTCCGCCTCCCCGTCCCCGCCTCCGGATAACCCCGGCGACCCGCCCCCCCATCCCTACTCCTGATCCTATCCTCCCTCTTCTCTTGCTCTTGCTCATGCTCTTGCTCGCCCTCCTTTCCCCTCTCCCATTCTCCCTCCCTCCAACCCCCTCCATCGCTTCGCTTTCAAGGGTTGGGGAGAGGGCGGGGTGAGGGGACAGTTCATGGAGGGATGGGGTGAAACCGACTCCCAATCCCCAATCCAAGAGAAATGGGCGCCCCCCGCGGGAGGCGCCCACTCGCACTCACTCAACTGCCGGGCAGAGCACCCCACCGACGCTCCGCCCGCAGCCGCCAGCTAACGCCGAATCTGATAGAACCGGACGTCGCCACTCGCCGCCACCGTGGCGCGGAACTGCCCCGGATTCAGTTGCGTGATCTGGGCCCCCGCTTCCACCGCAAACGTCCCCTCCACCGCGGCCTTGCCGGCCACCTGAAACGCCCCGGGACCATCCGACGTGCCGCCCGTAAACACGATCGTCACCACCCCGCCCGACACCGCAATCGAAGTGATGTTCGGCGTCGTCGGAACCGGCGTGTCCAACCGAACCACCCGCAGGTTGTCCACATAGACCGAACCTACGTCCCCGATCGAATCGAACTGATCGTTGTAACCCAACATGATGTTGCCCGCGGTAAAGGCGCTGGTGTTGTTGTAGGTCACGATCGGCGTCTTGTTCACCAGCAGCGTCACCGCCGTCCCCACCTGCCTCAACTCGACGTCCACCCAGTTCTTCGTCTCCGACGCCGCCGTGTTCGCCGGCGCCCCGCTCAAACCCGTCGTCCCTAAATACGGCGGCGATTTGAAAAATGCGGTCAGATCCAGCGGATCAACATTCGCCACCTGCAGAGCCGGGTTGAGCGCCCCGTCCCCGCGGTAGATCACGTGGCCCAACCCGTTCACCAGGCTGCCGTCCGCCACGATCGCCGCATACACGCCGTCGTTGTCCACCGGGGGATTGACGATCACACCCGCACTCTGACGCACCCAGTTGGCCTTGCTGCCCGAATGGTTGATGCCAACCAACGCATGCTCCGTGGTGCCAGCTCCGCCGTTCATCAGCAAATACATGTGAAACCGCACCGCAAAGTCGCCGCTGAACGTCTGACCATTCGGGTACACATTCACCCCTGCCGCCCCCAACGCCGTCGCGTCGAACTTGTTCACCGTCATCTTCAACCCCAACCCCGAACCGTTCGGCGCCGGCGGAATCCCGTCCGCATTCACATAGTCGTAGGCAAACGCCACCGTGTAATCATCCACCCCGTTCCCCATCCCCTTCCGCAACGTCCACGCACCCGACGTGTCCGTGTCGAAGTTGTCCGCAAACAACACCTTGCCCGCCTCCGACGGCAATTCGTCGTCGATAATAGTCCCGGTCGCCGCCGCCGTGCCAATCGTGTAACCCGCCCCGGCCGTCACCGTCGCCACCACCTCGCGATCCCCATCCAGATTCGTGTTGTCCGCCGGATGCACCTGGAAGTCCGCTCCCGCCGCCCCCGCCGCCACCGTCACCGCCGCCGGCCCGCTCGCCCCCGCTGCCCCCGCCCCGCTGTACGCCACATTCACCGTCACCTCGGGCCCCAAATCGCCCAAACGATTGGCCCGGAACAAAATGTAGTCGTCCGTGACCCGCTCGTACGCGCTCGCATACACCGTCGACATCGAAATCTGCGGCGTCTCGTTGTCCGCAATCGTCACCGTCGCCGTCCCAGGACTCCCCGCCGTGTAAAGATCACTCCCCTGAATCGTCAGGATCACCCGCTCCGCAATCTCCGGCACCGCATCGTCAATCGCCGCCACCGGCACCGTCACCGACGTCTGCCCATCCGGGATCGTCACCGTCGTGCTCAGCGTCGTGTAGTCCGTCCCGTTCTCCCCCTCCCCACTCAAAATCACCGTCACCGCCAACGCCCCCACCGTCGACCCCTCCCGCGTCACCGTAAACTCGCCCGGCGCCCCACTGCCCTCCGCCGTCTCCGGCACCGACGCCGTGACACTCACCGTCGCCGACGGACTGCTCACCGTGAACTGCCCTTCCGAGGTCGTCGTCGCTATCGTCGTGCCTCCCGGCGAAAACACCCTGTACAACCCAAATCCGGAACTCACAATGTGCAAGTTGCCCGCCGCATCGAAGGCAATGTCCCGCCCCGCCGCCGTCGTGCCAAAGGCCGGGAACACCACGCGCTTCGCCAAATCCGGTATGCCGTCGGTCAGCGGCATCACCACGACCTCGTTGTTCCCATACCGATACACCGCCAGCCACTTGCCATCCACCGAGACATCCACCGACCCCGCCTCGAAGAGAAAATCCGTCGCATTGCCCAAATTCATGCTCTCATCTAACGAATTGAACTTCACCCTCGTAAACGGATCCGGATCCGACGGGTCCACCACCTGCAAGCCATTCTGCGCCCCCGCGCTGCGACGATCCGTCACGTAACAATAACCGTTCGGCCCCATCGCCAGATCCATGGTCTGGCTCACAAACGTGATCGAAGGCAGCGAAATCAACCCCGACGAGTCCACCGTCGATGGCAGCGGCCCCGCCCCAATGTCGAAACGCCAAAGCCCGTTCAACTCCGTCAAACCCGTCGACTCCTTGTCCGTCTGCAAATCCTCGTCGATCACGAACAACGTCAGGTTCCCCTGCGCCAGCGACCCCTTCACCACCGCCGCCGCAATGCTCCCATGCGTGTTATCCAAGCCCACCGGCGTCGTCGCATTCCCCGGCGCCGTCGTGGACGCCAATGGCTTCAACACGAATTGTGCACTCCCAGCCGTCACGCTCGGATCCGTCACAATCAGGTTCCCCGCGGCATCCGACCAGTCACAGATGTAAAGATTCCCATCCTCCCCCACGGTCACCCGATACGGCGCCGCCGCCCCCCCCAAGGCAAAGTCTGCCCCGCCAGTCAGCGCCGTGTCCCCCTGCCCCAAGGCGTCCGACTGATCCGCGTTCAGCACATAAATGCCATCTCCCACCGACCGCCCCCCCGCCGTCCCCGCCGCGCTGTTCGCGATGTAGACCCGCCCAAAATAAGGGCTGGCAGGATGGTTATTCACCGCCACCCCGCGCGGCGAATTGAACCTCACTAGCGTGTTCGCATCGCTGCTCGTCTGCGCCCAACCCCCAGGCGCCGAACGCCGCACCTCAATCCGAAACGCGCCGCTCAAAGCCAAAGTCCGGCTGACCGTCCCCTTCGTCAACGCCCCCAAATCATGCACCGTCGCCCCCGCGATCACCTTCACGTTATCCGCATCCTCGTTCAGGATGAACGTGAGAACGCCACCCTCAAACTTGATCCCGGACGCGTAGGGAACCGCTTGGGCCCCCGTCGCCGCCACCGCCAGGGCCGCCGCTACCAGCCAGGCTCGAATCCGCTTGCCGCGCTGCCATCGTTTCAACAGGTTCATGCTCGTAGTCTTGTCGTTCGAGGTTGTGTTGTCGATCCGCTCGGCCCCGCCGCCACGACGGGCCTCGCTCAATCCGGAATCTTGATTTCAGATCTTCGTGAAACTTAAGCACGCCTCCCCGCTCGCTCAAGAAGAAACCACGCCCTCCACCACGAATCGCACCACCTGATGGATGATCTCCCGCTCGTTCGCGTGGTTCACCGTGAACACCACCACCACCAAACGCCGCCCCCCCGGCAACTCGATCAACGCCGCGTCATGCCGCGTCTCGCTCGTCCACCCCGCCTTCGACCATAACTTGGCCCCCGCCGGCAGGGCCGGACCGCTGAACTTCGCCTGCCCATCCGGATCCTTCTCCCCCCCAAACGAATCCCGCTTCATCAACTCCAGCATCTGCGCGCTCCGCGCCGCGGAAACCGCCCGCCCCGTCGCAATCTCCACCATCAACCGCGCCGTCGCGTCCGTCGTCAACATGTTCCGATTCGGCCGATACGCCCGAATCGCCTGCGTCTCCCGCCCATACGGCCCCTCGCACCAGGGTTTCTTGTTCGCCACCACCCCCGTATACCCCATCCCCTCGAAGTACCGCGTCACCGCGTTCCGCTTCTCCACCCAAACCGCCAAATCCCCCTCCGGCAACTCCGGCCCGCTCGTCGTCCCCGTCAGCAAATCGATCACGTAATGCGTCGCCTCATTATACGACTCCACGATCATGTCCCGCATCGCCCGCCGCAACTCAGGCGTGTCCTCAATCCGCCCGTCCTCCATCCACCGATGCGCCGCCGCCAGGTAAAACACCTTGATCACGCTCGCCGGATAAATCATCTGGTCGCCCCGATACCCCCCCCGCCGCGGCCGCTCCGGATCCGCCAGATCCACCACCGTCACCGCCAACTCGTCCGCCCGCAACTTCGCCCCCTCGAACCGGGCCAATGCCGATTGCACCGCCCCATCCACCACCGCCTGCAACGCCGGTGAACCCTCCGCGAACTCACCGCTCGCCCCGGCAACCCTGCTTGTGCCCATAGCCAATAAACCCACCACCCCCAACGCCAACAACCAACGCACCCTTCGCATGCCCGCAGCCTAGTGTGGTGTCTCCGAAATAGCTATACCTTCGTTGCGCCAGAATGGGCGTGGGGCGAGGCGCAAAGGAGCGAGTGTCCCCAGCGATACTCGACCGACTGGAAAGGTGACAGGTTCAAAGTCTCGTTCCAGACTCAGCCCGTAGTCCGTGGACAATCCCCGATGCACGTGCATCGGGGATTGTCCATGGCCGAAGGCGCCGGGTTGCTGGGATTGGCCATTGCTTTGGCGATCCCTTGGGCTAGTGCCGCCACCTTCTGTGACCGGCCCCACGTCGCCGACCACCCGCAGCGGTTCGGACGCTCCCGTTCCTCGACCCCCGCGGGTTCGCTAGGACACCGAACCTGTCACCCCTGTCTATGAAACTTGGCTCCAGGCCAGGATGAAACCCCAGCCTGGAGCCGCATCAACCCGGGGAGAGCGTCGGG
>CAZVRY010000293.1:0-8391 GCA_964629545.1 uncultured Verrucomicrobiota bacterium
CATGCATTGGGGGCAGAGCCCGGCCAGGGTGTCCGTACCGAGCGGGACGCCACACTTAATGCAGAGCCGAGACGAGTTCACGGCTGGAAGTCCGTTACGGCTGGCGGAGGACTTCCGCGAGGTGGCTGATCTCCTCGTCGATATCTTCGAACTCGGCCACCGTGTGGGCGATTTCGGTCCGCAGGATTTCACGAAACCGGTGACGCAAACGATGAAGGGTGACCCTGACGGCGCTTTCGGTGATGCCGAACAGGGTCGCGATCTCCCGGACGGGCGTGGTGCCTTCGTTCCCCCAGACGTAGCCTTTGAGCTGTTCGAAAAACTCCCGCTGGCCGGAGCGGGCGAATTCGTCGCCGAGCCGATTCAGGACCAATTCCAGGAGCGTCGTGGCCCAGCGTTTTTCGAAGGTACGTTCCGGGGTCAGATGATCGACGGCTTCCGCCAGGTACCTTCGTTCGACCTCCTCGCGGTTTAGAGAGAGTATCAGGACGCGCCCGCCGCGCTTTTGGGCATTCTGGCGGGCTTGGTCGTCGGCGCAGTAGTGCTGGAGACAAGTCAGGAGAAAGTTACGAAACCGCCCGCGCTGGGGGTTGGCCCGGGCGGGAATGTCCTTTTCGAGGAAGTGAACGAAGAAGCCCTGGGTGAGATCTTCGGCCTCGATGGGGGAACGACCCGCTCGGCGGAGGTAGGCCTAGAGGGGCGGCCAGTAAGTGGAGCAGAGCCGTTCCAGGGCGGCGGCGGCGTCCGAGTTGCCGCTGGTGTCCGCCGCCAGGACTACACTCCAGTGCGTGGTTCCGAAGAGAGTCGCCGAGGAGGCTGTCGTCGCTGGATTTTGTCGGTTGGATCCCCGGCCCCCTGGTAGGTTCATGGTTGCCCTTTCGTCGCGAGCGGTTCCATGCGATGGCACCCGAAGTCCCCACCACCCGGCGACGGCAGGATCGATCTCGGGCTTGTAAGGTGAATTAAACCAGTTCGCCGCGTGGTTGGCCAGAGGGAAAATCGGGTCCGGTGCTGTTCGTGCGCATCTCAGGTTTTTCCAGATCGTCTGCTCCTCGTAATCCTAATCCTAATCTTGATCTTAATCTCCCTCTGGTTTGCCCTCGCTTCCCTGGTCAAAGTCGATGGCCGACCTCGGTGGTTCAAGGCTTTGCGATTAAGATTAGGATTAGGATTAGGGCAAAGTGACAGGTTCATGGTCAGCCAAGCCCGCCCTGCTTCGAACCTGTCACTTTTGTGTCTGCTATCGGCTATCGGCTATTGGCTATCTCCGAACTCCGATCTCCGAACTCCGATCTCCGATGATTTCTCGTAACAACCGCCCGCAGTCTCCGTAGCACATAAGTACGGGCGAGCTATGGCTTGGCCCGTGAACAGAATCAAAACCACAAAACGTATGAATCCAAAGACTAGACTCAAAGTCACGCAGGGCCTTGGTCCGCAGGCGCTTGAACCGCCGCGGAAGACAACCCTGATCTCACTTGCGCTCGGCTTGCTGCTGAGCGCAGGCACGGCCTGGGGGGCGGTGACACTGAACCCCAACTACCCCAAGGACCTGACCAACGCTGTGGGGACATTCCGGGTGACCTTCCAAGTGTTGCTCACAGGATGGACTGGGACGCCCCATTACAAGTGGTTTCACAACGAAACCGAGATCAACGGGGCAACCAGCTCGATTCTCGCCCTGACCAACCTGCAGCATAGCCACGCTGGCACCTACTACGCGGCGGTGACTGATGACTCCGAAATCTGGGTGACCTCGCGCGTGGCCACGCTGATCTTAACCAATACCATGTTTGTTAAGATCACCGGCCAGCCCATCGTGGAGGATGCCGAACCCTCCCAGGCAGGGAACTGGGCCGACTATGACGGCGACGGATTCATGGACTTGTTCGTCAGCAACGGGTCCTACAACTCCGCGCCCAGGAACACGGTCTATCACAATGAAGGGAACGGGTTCTTCACTCACGTTAGTAACGCGCTAACCACCCTGGCGGCCAGCAGCTCCGGGGGTAATTGGGCCGACTACAACAACGATGGCCGACCCGACCTCTACGTCAGTCATATTATCTACGATATTAACCTCCCGGGGGGGCCGTGGGACAACCTCTATCGCAACGAGGGCGAGGGCGTGTTCACCCTCCTGAACACGCCGTGGGTCAACGGATCCGGGACCAATGACTGGTACAGGTACACCTTCGAAGTCGCGTGGCACGACTGGGATGGAGACGGTTGGCTAGACCTTTTCGCCGGCTTTTGGGACCATCCTCGACGGGTTCAGACGGCGGTGTTTCGAAACCAAGGTAACGACATCTTTGTCCCTTTGGAAGCCAAGGACACCGGGTCCCTGCACGACGACGGGCCGGGAGGCCACAGCTCACCTCATTTTGCCGACTACGACAACGATGGCGACACCGACGTCTTTGTGATTCATTATTATGTCGGTGGGGGAGACCGATTGCATCGGAACGACGGGCGCGGCTTCTTCGAGAGTGTGCAACTCGGGAGCCTGCCGGCGGGGATCGATTCCGTGTCCGGCGGTTGGGCGGATTACGACAACGACGGCGACTTCGACCTGCTCCTGACGGATTCGCTAAAGCCGGGGGCACTGCACCGGAACGAAGGCGGCACCAACTTCGTGGAGGTTGCGGTCAGCGCCGGGATCGCCTTCCCCGCGGGAGATGTCTGGGGCCCCGCCTGGGGGGACTTCGACAACGACGGCGATCTCGACTTGTTCGCGGCGCGCTACGGGGGCTCGCATCTCAACCACCTCTACTCGAACAACGGCGACGGCACTTTCACCCTGATCGATGCCGGCAGCCCTACCCACGACCGCAACGCCAACCAGGGTTGCCCGCGATGGGTGGACTACGACAATGACGGTTTCCTCGATCTGTTCATCGCCTGCGGCTCGCCCGATCCCGTCAAGAACCTGCTCTACCGCAACATGCTCCGGGCGGGGGGCAACGCCAACCACTGGCTCAGGGTCAAGTTGAGCGGACGCGCCTCGAACCGGGACGGGATTGGGGCCAAGATTCGGGTGAAGGCAACCCTGGGAGGGCGGGAAGTCACACAACTGCGGCAGATCGCCTCGCACGCGGCGTTTGCCAGTGCGAACGAACTGCTGGCCCACTTCGGCTTGGGCAACGCCCCGCAGGTCGACTCCCTCCGCATCGAATGGCCGTCCGGCATCGTGCAGGAAGTGGCAAACCTCGCGGCCGACCAGTTCCTCACCGTCGAGGAGCCCGCCGCGATGGTCACCGTCAATGCGACCCAGGTGGGACGAAAGTCCTACGAGGCTGCGGCGGGAGTGGCCGTCGCCTTGCAGGCGCCGACGGCGTGCCCGGGGTCATCCTATCAATGGCAGTTTCAGGGCCAGGACCTCACCGGGGCGCAGAGCGCCACACTCGACATTGCTTCCTTCCAGGCCGGGCACATCGGTCCATACAGCCTGGTGATCACCGGAGTGGCCCATCCGACCCTTGGGACGACGACCGTCCGCTCCGCACCGATCCGGTTGCAGATGACTGGAGTACCCGTCCTGACCGAACCGAGGGTCTCGCCTCCAACCACCGTCAGCGTCGGCGAGCGGGTGGAGATCGTCCTCGCCATATCAGGGACCGAAACGTATGCCTGCCAGTGGCAACGGGACGGGCAGGACATAGCATCGGCCCAGAATGCGACCGCCACCAACGCGACCCTCGTCCTGGACCCGGTGGCAGCCGGCGACGGGGGTGTCTACCGCGCGGTGGTCCAGGGCACCGCAGCCACTGTGACCAGCACGGAGGTCTCCCTGCGCGTCGATCCCACCTTCACCAAGATCACCACCGGCCCGGTGGTGAGCGACCAGGAAGGCTCCGAGAGCGCGACCTGGTGGGATTACGACAACGACGGTTTCCAGGACCTCTTCGTGGCCCGGTGGGAAACCGGCAATGCCCCCAACTCGCTCTATCACAACAAGGGGGATGGCACCTTCAGCCGCGCAACCTTGGATGCGATCTCGAACGTAACGGGTCAGTTCATGGCCGGAACGGTCGGCGACTTCAACAACGACGGGCGGGAGGACCTGTTTACCGCGAACCGGGCCGGCGTGGACGTGATGTTCCTCAATGAAGGAGCAGGTCAGGTGCGCCGACTCTCCAGCGTCGAGTTCGGCGCGCCGGTCCTTACCTCGGCTGTCTCCGCCTGCTCGACCTGGGTTGACTACGATCTGGACGGGTTTCTGGACCTGTTCGTGATCAACGAAAGCCTGGCTGATAATCTCTACCGCAACCCGGGCGAGGGGCCTTTCATCAAGATGACCAGCGCGCAGGTGGGTAGTCTCGTCGCCGACACGAGCGGGGGGCGCCGCTGTAGCTGGGCGGATTACGACAATGACGGGGATCCGGATGTGTGGGTTGTGAAGACGGGGGCGCCCAACCTCCTCTATCGCAACGACGGCCACGGCCTGTTCAACCCCGTCACCGTGGGTGACCTGGGCGCGAGCGGCGTGGAGTGGGAGAGCGGAACTTGGGGCGACTACGATAATGACGGCTGGCTCGACTTGTTCAGGGCCAGCTCCTGGCAGGGCACCTGGCTCCACCGCAACTTGGGCGGCAGCGACCTTACCAATGTTGCCGCCGCCACCGGGGTGGCCCAGATCCCCAACCCCCTTGGTGGCGCTTTCGGGGATTACGATAATGACGGCTACCTGGACCTGTTCCTCGCCAGTTTTAATGGGGTAAGAAGCACCCTCCTTCGGAACTTGGGCGATGGGACCTTCGCGTCTGTGGATGTGGGCAGCCCCGTAACGGACGGCGTTGGACGTCTGGCGCCCCTCTGGGGAGACTTCAACAATGACGGGAGTCTGGACCTGTTTGTGGCCTGTGGGAGTCCATGGCGATCCCAGCGCAATCTGCTCTACCAGAACAACGGCAATGGCAACGGCTGGCTCAAGGTCAAACTGAGCGGCCGCGCCTCGAACCGGTCGGGCCTCGGGACCAAGCTATGGGTGCAGGCAACGATCGGCGGCAAGTCCTTCTGGCAGGTGCGCGAGATCACAGGCAACGCGGGGCCGTCGGGAGGACAGGGGACGATTGCCCACTTCGGACTGGGCGATGCCACCGTAGCCGAGCGGTTGCGGATCGAGTGGCCCTCGGGCATCGTTCAGGAACTCGCCAACGTGGCCGCCAAGCAGATGCTCACCATCACGGAACATCAAGCGGGCACCATCACCCCACCCACACTCACGGCCGCCTGGCCGTCACCGGGTGTCGTGCAATTGACGGTCACCGGCCCGCCGAACCTGCTCTACGTGTTCGAGGGGTCCACGAACCTGGTGCAATGGACCAAGCTGGCCGTGCGCACCAACGTGACGGGGAGCGTGGATTACACGGATCCCAAGGCAGGAACTCACGCCCAGCGCTACTATCGCGCCGTGGCGCCGTAAGCGCCTGAATCACCAAGGGGCGGTGGCCTCCGACCCACCGCCCCTCACCTCCGAGCCCTGAAACGGCGGGCGATGGGTTGTGGGTTCGATCGCCCTTTCAGAGCTGGATGCGTTTTGGCTCGGTACCCAGGGCGTTGCCCTGGGCTGGCTTCGGACTGCCTATCACAGCCATCCGAGAGGCAAGTTCTCCGTTGTTCGATCCAGCGGGAGATGCTCCGAGCTGAGGCTGAGGACTGCGCCGTGGCCCATCGTGGCGCCTCGGCGGGGCAGGAGGGCGAAGGCGCGGGTGTCGTCCGACCGCACCGACACCGCCTTCTTGACCTCCACCGGGTGCAGTTTTCCATCACAAGCAATCACGAGGTCGATTTCGCGTCCGTCTTTGTCCCGATAGTGGTAGAGAGCGGGATCCTTGCCTACGTGCCACCACGATTTCAGCACCTCGCCGACCGCATAGGATTCCAGGATGGCTCCCGCCATGGCACCCGCCGCGAGCGTGGCCGCTGAGGACCATTCGGTCAGGTAAGCGCAGAGCCCCGTGTCGAGGAAGTGCAGCTTGGGAGTGGTATACAGCCGCTTGGAGAGATTGGTGTGCCAGGCCGGCAGCAGGTGAACCTGATGGCTCGCTTGCAGGACGGTCATCCAGTTGCGGGCCGTGTTGACGCTCACGGCGCAGTCACGGGCCAGGTCGGTGAAGTTGAGCAGTTGCCCGGTGCGCGCGGCCACGGCTTTCAGGAATCGCATGAAGGTGTCGAGATCGCCCACGTTGAGCAGATCGCGCACGTCGCGCTGCAGATACGTCTGCACGTAGGATCGATAGAACAAGTCACGGTCGTGGATTTGGCCCGTGACCAAGGCCGGGAAACCGCCGCGCCAGATTCGTTCATAGATAGAGACCAGGGTCGTCGGGGCCGCCGATGAGCCGCGTTTGGCCACTCCCTCGCCCCCCGGAAGAAACGGAGGCACGTCGAGAGGCCGCCGGTCGGCCTCGCGCGCCGAGAACCCGAGCAAGTTCAGAATGGCGACCCGCCCGGACAGCGACTCCGATACCCCTTTCATGAGAGGAAACGATTGGGAACCGGTGAGCCAGAACCCGCCCGGGCTCGGGTTGCGGTCCGCCATCAGCTTGATCGCAGGGAAGAGTTCCGGGGCATATTGGACTTCATCGATGAGCACCGGGGGTGGGAAGCGTTGCAGGAAGAGGGGCGGATCGCTTTTCGCCAGGGACCGCAGGTTCATGTCGTCCAGCGTCACATAGGCTCGAGAGGGGTCGCGGAGGTGCTCGAGCAGGCTGGTTTTTCCCACCTGGCGAGGGCCGGTGAGGAGGATGACGGGGAATTGTTCGGCGGCCTGGAGGCAAGCCGATTCGAGGGTTCGAGGGCAATAGGCCAGCGTTCGGCGATCGTGCATTACGAGTGCACGATAGACGGGAGAAGGCAGAGCGTCAACGCGCGAGGGATCCTCCAGAACCCAACTTCGCCGAATCCGGCAGCTTCCAGGCCACCGGGGCCGGCCAGGCAAAGTTAGGGTGACAGGTTCGCTGTCAAACTCCGGGACCGCGCGACGTCCCCGCGCGCAGCGCGTGGGCCGCGGGGACAGGCGTGGGGTTAGCCCTGGCCCCAGCCGGCGGGCCCGGCCACCGCGACCGGTCCTCAGTTGTGGTCTGAAGGTGACCCGCGTCGCACATCCGGGGAAAGTGCGAGTTCGACCACCCCCGTGCCCCTAATCCGGAGGTGAACCACGGAGACACCGAGAGCACAGAGCCGGAAAGCTGGAACTCCGTGTCCTCCGCATCTCCGTGGTTGATTCCGATCCAGCCGCGGGTGCTGCCGGCTTCGTTCCCTCTGTTGGCTTCTGTCGGAGTCTTGGTTCGGGTCGGGCTTGCACAGAAGGCCGCGGAGGAAACGAAGATCCGGGAAGACACGAGGGTTGGGGTGGGCTGGGGGCTTGGTGGCTCTGCTATCTCTGCTTGCTCCTGTTCCGGGCTTAGGCGGGGTTGGTTCAACAGGGGGCGGCAGAGCCAGCAGAGATCCGGGCAGCCCATCACCGATCTTCGATTTCCGCGCTCCCAGCTCCCTGCTTGCAGGAGACTTTGTAACAGACCTTCGCGGATCAGGGGTTCTAGGCGCCAACCCTAGTGTTGGAGCGTTCAGGCAGAGTGACAGGTTCACGGTCAACCGCCCTCGCTCAATCACGAACCTGTCACTTTGTCCGAGGACCACGGCCAGCGGTCTGGTCTGCCCTCGGATTGCATTGTCCCGGCCCGATGTGTATAGGAGTCCTCATGACGACAGACGCGACCTACCGTTATTTGGTTCGGGTGCCGGGTGTGCGGTCGGGAAACATGATCATCGCGGGCACGAGGATCGGGGTGCACGATGTCGTGGGGCTCGTGGTCAACGGGGCAGCCATCGACGACGTGGTTCGCAGCTTCCCTGACCTCACCCGGGCACAGGTTTACGAGTGTCTTGCCTATTACGAGGATCATCGCGATGAGATCGACTGGTTAATCGCCGGGCAAATGGCCGAAGCGCCCGCCTGATCTTCTTGCTCGACCACGATGTTCCAGTGGAGGTGGCTCAGGTTCTTTGCCGCGAGGGACACGAAGTTCACCGTTTGGTGGACCAGTTGCCGATCACGACTTCTGATTCGAAAGTCTTCGACTACGCCAAGTCCAACGGTTGGATTACAGTCACCTGCAACCGAAAGGACTTCCTGCCTTTGGCGGCCAGTGGACCGCACGCCGGATTGATCATCTTGATTCGCCGGAGGACACGTCAGTCCGAGTGCGGTCATCTGCTCCGCTTGATTCGGATCGCCGGCGAGCTCGGTTTGAGTGCCAACGTCAATCACGCCTGAGCCACCCAGATTCCCCTTTTCTCTCCGCGGCCTCCGCGCCCTCTGCGCGAACCCGACCCTGGCCCCAGCCGGCGGGCCCGGCCGCCGCGACTGGGGACCGGTTGTGGTCC
>CAZVRY010000294.1:0-7520 GCA_964629545.1 uncultured Verrucomicrobiota bacterium
GGGGGGTTGGGGGGGGGGGGGGGGGGGGGGGGGGGGGGGGGGGGGGGGGGGGGGGTTGGTGCGGATTGGGGGCGGGGAGGCCGCGGCGGATCCGGAGGTGCAGCGGGATTTCGATCGGTTAGGGGTGCAGGTGGCGGTGCCGGTCACGGACCGGGAGGTGGTGGTGGGGCTGGCGTTATTGGATGTGCGGGTGACGGGGGAGCCACTGGGGGCGGACGAGTTGACGGCGGCGTTTCACTGGTTGGAGGAAGTGGGGGTGGCTTGGCGGCGGGCGGCGGAGCATCGGGTGCGGGTGGCCCAGCATGCGATGATGACGACCACGTTCGATCAGATTGGGAGCGGGTGTCTGGTGGTGGGAGCGGACACGTCGATTCTTCTGGCCAACGTGCGGGCGCGGGCCTTGTTTGGGGTGGAGACGGGGGCTCCGCTGCGGTTTGCGGATTTGCCGCAGGCGTTAGGGAGTCGGGTCTACGCGGTGTTGGAGGAAGGGGTGGCGCCGGAGCCGTTTTCGTGGCTGGTGCCGGATCGGCCGGGGGCGGTGTTTCGGGTGGTGATGCGGCCGTTCCAGCAGGGGGCGGGGGCGCGGCCGGACGCGGTGTTGGTGTTGGTTGAGGACGTGACGCAGGCGGAGCGGGCGCATCGGATGGAGGTGGAGGCGGCCAAGTTGCGGCTGGTGCGGAGCATGGCGGAACATTTGGCGCACGAGATCGGGAACGCCGTGGTGCCGCTTTCGACGCAGGTGCAGTTGCAGGCGGCGGGGAGTGGCGCGGGGGAGTCGGGGGGAGAGTTGGCGCAGGCGACGGCGGAGAGCGTGCGGCGGATTGCGCGGTTGGCCAGCCAGATGCAGTTGTTGGCGCAGGAAGGGCTGCGGCGGTTGGAGCGGGTGCCGTTGGGGCCGTTGGTGGAGGACGCGTTGGGGGCGGCCTGGGCGTTGCTCCCGGCGGCTCGGGCGCGGCTGGGTTTTGCGTACGGGGGGGGGGGGTGGGTGGTGGCGGGCGAGCGGGCGGGTTTGCGGCAGGCGTTTGCGGAGATCCTGCTCAACGCCTTGCAGGCGACGCCCGCTGGGGAGGCCATCGCGGTGGCGGCGACCGTGGAGGGGCGGTCAGACGGGACGAGGTGGGTGCGGGTGGAGGTGACGGATCGGGGGTCTGGGTTCACGGCGGAGAGCGCGCGCCGGGCGACGGAGCCGTTTTACTCGACGCGCACGACGGGGGTGGGGGTGGGGCTGACGGTGAGTCAGCGGATCGTGGAATTGCATCGTGGGAGTTTGGAGATACTGGCGCCGGCGGAGGGGGGAGGCACGACGGTGCGGGTGGTGTTGCCGTTGGCGGAGGGGGGGGAATCGGCGGCGGGTGACGATTTGGGGGAGTCGATGAAAAGGCTTGTTTAGGGAATAGCTTTTGGGTTACACGGCCTTCAGCATGGCAGTCCGGACCGGTCCACCCAGAACTCCGACCCTTTTTTGGATGGCGGGCGCGTTGGCGTCGATGACGGAGGCGGCGTTGGCGTTGGGGTTGCGGATTGCGGACCAGGATCCGCTGGCCACGGCGCGGGGGAACGCCTATGTGGCGACGGCCGACCAGCCTTCGGCGATTTATTACAATCCGGCTGGTTTGGCGTTCTTGGGGGGGATGCAGGCGCAGGTGGGTTTGTATGCGGTGGCGCCGTCGACGGAGTTCACCTCACCGACGGGGGAGCGGGTGGAGACGGAGTCGCGGGTGTCGTTGGTGCCGCAGGTTTACGGTTCGTGGGCATGGGAGAAGGCGCGATTGGCGGTGGGGGTGGGGCTGTATGCGCCTTATGGGTTGGCGATGGAATGGCCCGCGAGCGCCGCGTTTGGGGGGCCGGTGGAGGGGTCGATGACCTATCTGACGGTGAACCCGGTGGTGGCCTGGCGGCCGCATCCGGCCTTCTCGGTGGGGATGGGGTTGACGGCGAACATGGCGGAGATGGAGTTGGTGCAACCGGCGTTCACGGCGTTTCCCGGGAGCCAGAACAGTCTCGAGGGGGACGGGACGGACGTGGGGTTCAACGCGGGGCTGCTGTGGCGTCCGCACGTGAAGCATGCGTTTGGGGTGAGCTATCGGAGCCCGACCACCGTGGACTTCGAGGGAACGTCCACCACCCGCGGTTCGCTGCCGGGGTTGGACGGGACGGTGTCGGCGTCGGCGCGGTTTCCGTTTCCGCGTCATGTGGTGGTGGGCTATTCGTTTCGGCCGACGGCGAAATGGAATTTCGAGGTGAACGCGGATTGGACGGAGTGGGATCGGCTGAACACGGTGACGGTGGTGACGCCGGGGGCAGGGATTCCGATGCCGTTCGAGTGGGAGTCGAGTTGGTTCTACGAATTTGGGGTCACGCGCCGGTTGGGGGAGCATTGGCGGGTGAGCGGAGGTTACATCTACAGCGAGAACTCGGTGCCGGACGCGACCTTCACGCCGGCGATTCCCGATTCCGACCGGCACATTTTCAGTGTCGGTCTGGGGCGGGACGGGGTGCGCTGGCGTTGGGATGTGGCCTATCAGGTGGCCTGGGGGCCGGACCGCACGGTGGAGGGAAACACACTCGCCTTTCCGTTGGTGGTGGCGCCGGCCCCGGCGCTGTCCGCGAACGGGCGTTACACCTCGCTCAGCCATGCTCTCACCGCTTCCCTTGGAATCCGATTCTAAGCCCCCCGGCGGGGGGGGGCGTCGCACGCTGTTGATTGTCGACGACGAGGAGGGGCCGCGGCAATCGCTGCGGGTGGTGTTCCAGGACACCTACGAGGTATTGCTGGCGGAGTCGGGCGCCCAGGCGCTGGAGTTGGCGCAGCGGCACCCGGTGGACGCGGCCGTGTTGGACATTCGGATGGCGGGCATGTCGGGCACGGACCTGCTGAGCAGCCTGAAGGCCTACGATCGGAGCATCGAGGTATTGATGTTGACGGCGTATGAGACGGTGGAGACGGCCAAGGAGGCGTTGCGGCGCGGGGCCTGCGATTACTTGACCAAGCCGTTCGAGTTGCCGGTGATTCGGGCGGCGGTTCGGCAGGCGATGGAGCGGCGGGCGGTGAGCGAGGCGCTGGCGGCGAGCACGCGGCAGGTGCAGGAGGCGATGGAGGAGTTGCGTCACCAGCAGCGCACGCAGGCGCAGCTTTACGCCTCCGTGATCCACGACATTTGCGCGCCGCTGACGTCGATTTCGTTCATGATCGACTTGATCAAGGGGGAGTTGGAGCGAACGGCCGGAGGGGTGCCGACGGCCATGATGGAGCGGTTGGCGCACGCCAACAAGCAGGCGGCCCGGTGCATCGAGATCTCGCGGCGCTATCTGCGCCTTTCGCGGGCTCAGGCGGGGCAGGCCGCAGCCGTGCAAGTGAACCAGGTGGTGCGGGACGTGCAGGACCTGGTCAGCATCAGCCCCCAGGCCCGGGGACACACATTCGAGGCGATTCCCTTGGCGGAGGATGTGCTGGTGCCGATCCACGGCACGGATCTGATCCAGATGCTGTTGAACCTGGTGAACAATGCGTTTCAGGCCACGAAAGAGCCGCATCGGGTGGTCCTGGAGGTGGGGTGGCTGGAGGGACCGTTGCCAGCGGCGGTCCTGGAGGACGGACGGGGCGCCCTGTGGGTGAACCGCGAGCATTTGGCCAACCAGCCGCCTCTGCTGTCGCTGACGGTGCAGGATAACGGCCCCGGGATCGCGCCCGACATCCTGGCGCGAGTCTTCGAGACCTATTTTTCGACCAAGTCAACCGAGGAAGGCACGGGCTTGGGGCTGAGCATTGTGCGCCGGTTCGTTGCGCGCCTGAACGGGGCGATTCGCGTCGAGACGGAGGTGGGGCAAGGGACGACGTTCACGGTGTATCTGCCGGTGATCGCCCAGCGGGAGGGCGTGGGGGGCGGCGAGCGGTGAGCGGGGAGCGCGGGAGCGTTCGGAGCCCGATCCTTCGGGTCGTGCGCATGGCGACCACATCGCCGATGGTGCGGTGAAGTTGCCTCGCCAGGACGGAACCCGGAACCTGCCCCAGGCGGCTCAACTCTTGCTTCGTCCAGGGGTGCGGCTTCGGACCGTGCTTCCGGAGTGGCACTGCGGAGGACCTTATCCGGCCGTCCGCGGTTGCTGGAGGTCCGCTCGCCGCGGATCCAGGCGCGCACCGCCCTCTTGACCCCGCGAAGTCATCCGACCTAGCTTCCTCCCCATGTTCAACACCTGCCCATTGCTGGCTTCCCGACTCACGCTCCGCAACCTTCTCGTCGGTTTCATCGCCCTGGCCATCCCCGGTGGCCTCCGCGGGGCCGACCCCACTCCAAGCGCCCTCGAGGCTGACCCCGCGGGCTGGATCGATGTCCTACCCCCTCGTGACCTCAAAGGCTGGTCCCGCATCCCCGTTCCCCCGGGCGCCCCCCTCGGCCGCGCGCAATGGCACCTGGACGATTCGGGCCAAATCCTGGTCTGCGACGGCGACGGCGGGCACGATATGCTCCTCTGCGACCGCGAGTTCGGCGACGCCATCTTCCACCTCGAATTCCGCTACACCAAGGTCGAAGGCAAGTCCGGCTACAACAGCGGCGCCTACGTGCGCAACTCGAAGGACGGAGCGCTCTGGCATCAGGCCCAGTTCGGAGACGGCGCCGACGGATTCCTCTTCGGCGAAACCCCGGGGGCCGACGCCAAGAAGCGGTTCTTCAGCACCAAGAGGGATCTGACGGACGTCCGCGTCAAACCCGCCGGCCAGTGGAACACGCTCGAAATCACCGCGCGCGGCCAGGAGCTCACCCTCTGGGTCAACGGTGCCGTCACCAGTCGATACGCACAGTGCGGCCACCCGCGCGGCTTCCTCGGTCTCGAAGGCGAAGGCTACCGCATCGAGTTCCGCAATCTCAAAGTCAAGGAACTGCCCTAACCCGATTGTTGCACAGCCCACATGCCCCCTGTCTCCCTCTCCCCAACCCCTCTGAAAAGCTTCGCAGGAAAGGGTTGGGGAGAGGCTGGCCGGAACCGACCGGGGTGTCCTCGATGAGATCCGCGCCCGGTTCGGTGGGCAGGACTCCGAGGACGTGATCATGCTGAGGAGTGAAAGGGTTGAAAGGGGGGCGATCGAACGATGGCTTCCGGGCAGGAGCACGGTGAGGGAAATTGAGGAAGCGAATTGAGAAGCTGCCGCGCCACGAGATGTGGCGGTTGAAAGCCCATCTGGATCGCCGGTGTGAGGAGGACTGGGACGCGCAAATCGAGGAAGACGCGCGCGTCGGCGGGCCGCTGGACAAGCTGGCCCAGGAAGCCATCGCCGAGTTCAAGGCCGGTCGTTGCAGGCCGCTGCCGTGAAACATTCGACCACCTCAAGTTTCTGGAAGCTTTATCGCGGGCTTCCCGTGTCCATCCGTCAATTGGCCCGCAAACACTACCGGATGCTGCGGGAAAACCCCAAACACCCTGAGCTGCATTTCAAACCAGTCGGGCCAAGTACGTAGTCGGCGCGCGTTGGACTCAAAGCCGGGCGGTTGCGGCCAAGAGTGAAAACACTTTCATCTGGTTTTGGATTGGCTCTCATGACGAATACGAGCGGTTCATCGGCCGTTGAGAGTGGCGCGAGCACGAGCAGACCGAAGCCAAAGGCTTTCGGCCGATCCGATGCCAGCGGCCACGGTGGCGCGGGGTCGGCGCGGGGTGAGGCTGGTGTCGGCCACGCCGGTCAGGCGTGCTTGCAGGTGTCCGAACTGGCTGAGGAAGTTGACGGCCACGCCGTGCTCCCAGCAGAGGTCGAGGGCCGGCGGGGTGATGGTGGACGGGCCGAACACGCAGATCGATTCGAGGTGGTGGATGGGGAGGGAGAGCTTGCGCCAATCGGTGGCGCGCTCACGCGAGCGCTCCTCGGGGGGTGAGTTCGGGCGTGAGTTCGACGGGCCGGCGGCGTTTGCTGTCGGCATGGAAGATCGCCCCGTGCGGGACCGGGATGCCGAACATTTCCTCGAGACAGAGCGCTTGGGCGCAGAGTTGGGCGTCGTCGTTGACCCAGGCGCGTCGCCGGCCGAGCTTGAATTCGACGGGCAGGAGCGACTGAGGTTGCTGGAGCCGAGGGTTGGAGTCGCGGGTTGGTGCAGGCGAGCCGGGGACGAGTTGGACCTCGACGACGTCGCACTTGCCATTGAGGCCAAGCCGATCGGACCAGATCGGCAAGGCGCGCCAGAGGAGCACGCCCTTGGCCACTTCGTAACCCGCGAGGTCGGAGTGTTCGTGGACGATGTCCCCGCGTTCGGTGTGCTGGTTGGCCTCCCGCCATCCTTCCACCACTTTCAGCGCCGCCCGCCGCGGGCAGTAAAGGAAGTTGTTGAGGAGGCTCAACGGCAGCGGCTCAGCCGGTTTGGCGAGCCGTGGTGTTGCGCTCTCGGTGGAGGTCGCAAAACGTCCAAGCCGGTTTGACCAGCCTTCAGCAAGGGAAGCATGTCCGCGAGGGCGTTACGCGCCACCTTGGCCCGCGGATGAGTTGCGGTCGCTTTGGCGCTTGAAGCGGGGCACACTTGTAATCAAATTGATGACATGAGCGTTTCCTATACGCTGCGCATTGACGACGACGTGTTTAAACGAATCGAGTCCGAAGCTAGGCGCCGCCACAAAGCCAACCTATCCGACATGTTCCTCGACGTGATCGCCTGCGGCCTGTCCGCGCTCCCGCCGATTGAGTCCGAGACGCTCGTGGCCGACACGTGGGAAAAGCTAGGCCCCGCGCCGGAGATTGACTATGACAGACTTCCAAAGAGGTGATGTTGTCGCCGTTGATCTCGGCATGGCGGCCAAGGTCCGCCCGTGCGTGGTCGTCTCCGTCGCCCAACCCGACCGTCAGCGCAACATGTCGGTGGTTGTGCCCATGACGACGGAGAAGCGCGGCGGCGAATGCGAAGTGAGTTTTCCCAAGCCGCCCTGGCTCAAAGAACCCGGCGTCGTCAATGTCGTCGGCATCGCCGGGGTGGACAACGCGCGCATCGAGCGGCGGCTCGGGACCTTTCCCAAGGACAGGTTTGCCGAGGTTGAACGAGTCCTGCGGCGCATGCTCAACCTCTTAACCGGCTTCGCCAGGCCGCAAGTCCCAAACCTCGGGGTTCGGACACTCGCCGGAACGGTTGGCGCGTCCGGCAATCTGGGGCAAGTTCACCAGCCCCAGCTTTCTGCCTGTGCGGGGCTCGCAGACAGGTCGCGGATCGGCGGTGTCCCAGTTCTGGCGGTCGCAGTTGCGGCCTTTCCAGGTGACGCCGTGTTGGAGGCCGAGTTCGGTGTAGAGGGTGCGGACGCGCAGGCCCTCCATGCGGCGCATTTCCTTGATGGATTTCTCGGTCACGTCCACGTCTGGGAAGCGGAGTTTGAACATGCTGCGGGCGATGCGGGTGCGGCGGCGCTTGTCGGTGCACGCTTCGGCGTGGAGGCGGGGCATGTCGTTGGTGTGGTTCGGCGTGAGGCCCCGGCCGTTTGGCCGGGGCGACGCCGGAAACACCTCCGCCACACGGGAAAAGACGAAGTTTCAATCCGCGCCCCGGCCGTGT
>CAZVRY010000294.1:7530-8278 GCA_964629545.1 uncultured Verrucomicrobiota bacterium
GGGGTGCGGCCCGGGCGTTGGGGGGGGGGCGCCGCGGAAAACACCCCCGCCACCGGTAAAACGACTATTTTACAAGCCGCGCCCGGGCGTTTGGGCGGGGGCGACCCCCAGTCATGAACTCCATCACCGTCTATCTTCAGTTTCAATCCGCGCCCCGGCCGTTTGGCCGGGGCGACGGAGAACCTTATCGGGTTCGCCTGCAAGCCTGATGGTTTCAATCCGCGCCCCGGCCGTTTGGCCGGGGCGACCGGAAGGGGGAGGCGGCATTGTCGTCGGCCCGGGCGTTTCAATCCGCGCCCCGGCCGTTTGGCCGGGGCGACCCGCGCAGCGTAGCGCTGGTGCCCAAGCTGTAGGTGTTTCAATACGCCCCCCGGCCGGTTTGCCGGGGCGGCACAGGACAACCGGGCCGCCGCGAATACCTACGGCGGGTTTCAATCCGCGCCCCGGCCGTTTGGCCGGGGCGACCTGCGCAACGCCTGGCTGACCAGTGAGCAGGCTATGTTTCAATCCGCGCCCCGGCCGTTTGGCCGGGGCGACCCGCGCCCGCACTCACCCCCTCGACCAGACCATGTTTCAATCCGCGCCCCGGCCGTTTGGCCGGGGCGACGGGCGTTGGGTTGCATTCCCCCTCTTAGGTGAGGGGGTTTCAATCCGCGCCCCGGCCGTTTGGCCGGGGCGACGCGTCAGCCTCGGCGCGGGTCTTGGCCTCGACCTCGTTTCAATCCGCGCCCCGGCCGTTTGGCCGGGG
>CAZVRY010000295.1:0-8191 GCA_964629545.1 uncultured Verrucomicrobiota bacterium
GGGTCCAAGGACCTGTTGGCCTTGCTGCGATCCATGATGGTGATCCGCAGCTTCGAGGAGCAGGTCCGCCGCCTGTTTGCGGCTGGGGCTGTTCCCGGCCTGGTTCACCTTTGCGCCGGCCAGGAAGCGGTTGCGGTCGGAGTTTACGGGGGTATTGACGGGGAAGGGGTTGACGTGGGGGGGGTCGTTGATTCGGCCGGAGGCGACGGGGTATGGGGCGGTGTATTTTGCGGAGGAGATGTTGAAGACGCGTGGGGAGTCGCTGGAGGGGAAGGTATGTACCGTCTCGGGTTCGGGGAATGTGGCGCAGTATACGGTGGAGAAGTTGCTGCAGTTGGGGGCGAAGCCGGTGACCTTGTCGGATTCGGACGGGACGATTCACGATGCGGCGGGGATTACGGAGGAGAAGTTGGCGTGGGTGATGGATTTGAAGAACGTGCGGCGGGGGCGGATGCGGGAGTATGTGGCGAAGTTTGGGGGGCGGTATGTGGAGGGGGAGCGTCCGTGGTCGGTGCCCTGCGCGTGTGCGTTTCCGAGCGCGACGCAGAACGAGGTGACGGGCGAGGATGCGGCGACGCTGTTGAGGCAGGGGTGCACGGTGGTATCGGAGGGGGCGAACATGCCCTCGACGCCGGAGGCGGTGGATGCGTTTTTGCAGGCGGGGATTTTGTACGGTCCGGGGAAGGCGGCGAACGCGGGCGGGGTGGCGACGTCGGGGCTGGAGATGACGCAGAACTCGATGCGGATGCGGTGGCATCGGGAGGAGGTGGACGACCGGTTGCATCGGATCATGGTGGACATCCACGAGAATTGCCGGGCGACGGCGGCGGAGTATGGGCAGCCGGGGAATTACGTGATGGGGGCGAACATTGCGGGGTTCGTGAAGGTCGCGGAGGCGATGTTGGAACAGGGTTTGGTTTAGGGCGGCATGAGTGGGCGGCGTCCGGCGGGTTTGACGACGGGGGTGCCTGGGTTGGACGAGGTGCTGCATGGGATTGCGCCTGGGGACAACATTGTGTGGGAGGTGGAGGCGGTGCCGGACTATACGGAGTTGGTGTTGCCGTATGCGGCGGCGGCGATGGCGGCGCAGCGGCCGTTGATTTACTTTCGCTTTGCGGATCACACGCCGTTGTTGCCGCCGGGGTTTGGGGCGGCGCAGCACGATTTGGATCCGAGTTTGGGGTTTGAGCCGTTTGTGCGGCGGGTGCATGGGGTGATCGAGGGGGCGGGGCGGGGGGCGATTTACGTGTTTGACTGTCTGTCGCATTTGGCGTCGGTGTGGTGTTCGGATCAGAGCTTGGGGAATTTCTTCATGTTGACGTGTCCCCGGTTATGGGAGTTGGAGACGGTGACGTATTTCGGTCTCTACCGGGATCGGCATTCGTCGTATGGGCAGGAGGTGATTCGGGCGACGACGCAGTTCATGTTGGATGTGTTTCGGTTGGATGGGCGGTTGTATGTGCGGCCGGTGAAGGTGCAGCATCGGTCGCGGGGGGTGATGAACACGATCCACCGGTGGAGCGACGAAGGGTTGGTGCCGGTGAAGGAGAGTGCGGTGTTGGCGCCGATTCTGTCGCGGACGCGCTGGCCCCGGCTGCAGAGTGATCGGCGGGTGGGGTATTGGCGTCGGTTGTTTCAGGAGGCGCAGACGGTGGCGGCGGAGCGGACGGCGGGGGGCGGGGTGGGGGAGCGGTATGAGGGGATGCTAAGGAGGGTGCGGTGGGCGCTGCGGGTGCATCGGTCGGGGATTGCGCCGCTGGTGGAGCGGTATTTGACGTTGGAGGACTTCCTGGCCATTCGGGATCGGATGATTGGGATTGGGTCGGTGGGGGGGAAGACGTTAGGGATGCTGGTGGCGAGGGCGATTCTGCGGGAGCGAGATCCGGAGTTGGCGGGGCGGTTGGAGGTGCACGATTCATTTTTTGTGGGGGCGGAGGTGTTCATCACGTTTTTGGTGCAGAACGAGGTGTGGTGGTTGCGCGAGCGGGCGCGGCGTCCGGAGACGTTTTTGCAGGGGTTGGAGGAGGGGCGGCAGCGGATCCTGGAGGGTCGGTTTCCGGAGGAGATCCTGGAGCAATTTCAGGGGATGATCGATTACTTTGGGGAGTCGCCCTATATCGTGCGGTCCAGTTCGATTTTGGAGGACGCGCGGGGCAACGCGTTTTCGGGGAAGTATGAGAGTGTGTTTGTGGCCAATCGGGGTTCGCGGGAGAAGCGGAAGCAGGCGCTGTTGGATGCGGTGCGGCGGGTTTACGCGAGTGTGATGGACGAGGAGGCGCTGCTGTATCGGCGGCGGCGGGGGTTATTGGACAGCGAGGAGCGGATGGCGTTATTGATCATGCGGGTGTCGGGGGCGCCGTATGGGCGGCATTACTATCCGCAGGCGGCGGGGGTGGGGCTGTCGTTCAATCCGTTTGTGTGGCATCGGGACATTGATCCGGAGGCGGGGATTGTGCGGTTGGTGTTTGGGTTGGGGACGCGGGCGGTGGATCGGTCGGACGACGATTACACGCGGCTGGTGGCGTTGAATGCGCCGGGGCGTCGGCCGGAGGCGGACGTGGACGAGGTGTGCGAGCATTCGCAGCGGCGGATGGATTGTCTGGATTTGCAGGAGGGGCGGTTTGTGTCGTTGCCCTTCGAGGAGGTGATTGGGCAGGGGGCGGAGTTTCCGTTGGACTTGTTTTTGAGCACGACGCCGGAGGGGTTTCGGATGGTGACGTTTGACCGGCTGTTGAGCGAGACGCCGGTGGCGCGGGATTTGCGTCGGATCCTGGAGATCTTGGAGGCGGCGTATGAGCATCCGGTGGACATCGAGTTCACGGTGAATTTTTTGGCGGATGGGACCTATCGGATTCACCTGTTGCAGTGTCGGACGTTTCAGATTCGGCGGGAGATCGGGGGGGTGACGACGGCGGCGCCGACGCTGCAGGCGACGTTGTTGGCGGCGCACGGGGCGGTGATTGGGGTGAGTCGGGAGCAGGCGTTGACGCGCATTGTGTATATCGTGACGGAGCGTTACGCGGCGTTGGCGGAGCGGGATCGCTACGCGGTGGCGCGGCTGATTGGGCGGTTGAATCGGCAGCAGGATCCGGACGATCGGGGGTTGATGTTGATTGGGCCGGGGCGGTGGGGGACGCACAGCCCGTCGCTGGGGATTCCGGTTTCGTTCACGGAGATCAGCCGGGCGTCGGTGGTGTGCGAGGTGGTGGCGATGCACGAGAGTCTGGTGCCGGACGTGTCGTTGGGGACGCATTTTTTCAACGATCTGGTGGAGCACGACATGTTGTATGTGGCGTATTTCCCGAGGAAGGCGGGGAACAGCATTGACGACGGGTGGTTTCGGCGGGCGCCGAATCGGTTGGTGGAGTTGGATCCTGGGGCGGGGGCGTTGGCGGACGTGGTGCGGGTGATCGACTGCGGCGGGGGCGGTCAGCCGGTTTGGCTGCGGGCGGATGCGACGGAGCAGCGGGCGGTGGTGTATATGGCTGGGTAACCCGAGGCCATGAAAGCCCATTGCATGTTTATGCAACTCCCTTGCATATGTGCGGCGTGCCAACCCAGAGGCAATCCGCCGCTGACGCCCTGTTCCGCCCAACGTTGATCGAATCGGGCACACTCGAGGTCGACCGCGTGAGTCAGTGCACTGCGGCGACATTTCGCCGCCGCGACCCTCACCCCGTTCCATCGGCGCTGGGACCTCCTCCCCAGGTTTGGGCCGGACCGTTTGCGGAGATGGCCGGCAAGCGCGGGCGAAGGGTCTGTGCGAAAGAAGCTTCCGATTTTGGCGGGAGCGCCACCGCGCCGGCGACTCGGCGCAAGGAAGGGATCCCGCGACCGCGCATGCGCGGCCGCGGGATCCCTCGTCACGCCTCGCCAGAAGCCAACATCGCCTCCAGCAAAGTCGGAAGTTACTTTTGCACAGACCCTCAGCCAAGACTTGGCGGCCGCGTTCGGCTCTCTTCGGAGCAGCGTTGCGTAAGCACGGACCCAACAAGCCGCGTCTCCCGTTTCCATCAGCAGTTCCATCAGAAGCTGATCTTCCTCCGGCGGTGACGGGGCTTGAACCCCGACCCAATGTCGGGCTCGGTCAGATTCGCGAAGTTCCCACAGGATGCGAAAGCCCAGGCGCACCATGTCTTGTCGGCGAGGCGCACGCTTCCGGGAATCCGAGCCTCCAGCCGTTGGCGTCGCTGGAGAATCCGAGCGGAGGCTGGCGGAGATCAGAGCGAGGGTTGCTTCCTTCAGTTCAGTGCTTGTGAGCGTGGTCAGGAAGGCAGCGTGCGTTTCGGCGCTAGTATGCCATTGAAATGCAAGATGGTCGGCAGACCGTTTACTTTCCCCGCACCCTCGAGGAGGCCGTGTTGAGCCTGTGCGCCGAGGCCTTCCCGCTGAGCAAGACGTCCGCAAATGTTCCTCTTGGCTGGCTTTGAAACACCACCCTGCAAACCCGATGAGCCTTCCTGAGCTCTACAGTGCGGTCTACGTCGAAGCCGACGGGCCGATCCCTGGGCCCTGCAGCCTGGATGGCGGTGGTCGGGAGGCGTGAGCTCACGTTCTACACGGAAATCAAACCGATCTCCGATCAGGTGTTGCCGGCTGCGCTGGCGGTGACCTGAGTAGTTAGAGAAGATCTTCACCGTGCAGAGGCTCGCCCTGGCCCATTGAGGTGGAATGCGGGTGCTGATCGTGGCGCCGGCGTTACGGGAGTTCAACCGCGCGGTAGAAGCGATTGCTGGATTGGGGCGGATCGAAATCAAAGATCAGATGGGGACTGGCCGGCAGGAACAAGTTGGTCAACTCGATCCACGGCCTGCTTTCGGGGAGGCGGGAGGCGTACTCGAGGGCAAGGTCGCTCCCGACCTCGCCCTCGACCGTGAGTGTGACATGGGACGAGACAGTGATGTTGGCAATGCGGAGCGTTGCAGGGATCCCCCCGAGTCGAGCGATGGCCAAATCCCAACCGTCGGCATTGCGCAGCTTGGTTTTGCCGACCCTGGCAGCGCCAGCGAACGGGTTGCCCGTGTAACAGATTCCCGAGCGGTCCACCGCGATGTTTGACCCCATGTCCTCGTCGCACTGCGCGATCGTCGCGACCCAGGCGATCTGGCCCACCGCGGTGTATTTGGCCACGAAGACGGTCATGGGGCGGTCATTGGTCAGGGTCCAGCCATCAAAAGCCGCGTTCCCCCAGACGCGCCCAGTGAGATAACAATTGCCCACGCTGTCCACCGCCAATCCTTCGGTATCATCGTCCGCAAGCCCACCAGCCTGGCGCAGCCAAAGGACATCGCCTTCGTCGTTGTATTTGCAGACATACATGTCCTCCCCACCTCGACTGATGAGAGTCGTGCCGCCGATCACGAGGGTGCCCGAAAAGGTGCCCCTGGCATAGATGTTGGTTTGGGCATCCGCGGCCAGACCGCCACCGCCGCCCGGCTTGGCCCAGAGCAGTCGGCCGGAGCGATCATACTTGGCCAGAAACGGCGATTCACTGCCGCCGGCGAAGGTGTTCGTGCCGAATGTGACCAGACCGTCGTACTCGCCGGTTACAAAGAGGTTTCCCGCCGCGTCGATCACCGGAGTTCGGCCGTGATCATCGGCCGGTCCACCAGCTTGCGCGACCCAGAGCAGGGCGCCACCCGGCGCGTACTTGGCGAGAAAGAGGTCCGTTCCGCCCACGCTGCTGAGGTTCGTGCCGCCAAAGCTGGCGGTTCCGCCGAATCCGCCGGTCACATAGATGTTCCCGTCGTCGTCAACCGCTACGCCCTCGGCTGCATCCGGGCCGGGGCCGCCCGCTTGTCGAGCCCACAACACTTGCCCTGAGCGGTCGCATTTGGCGAGGAAGACATCGCCCTGTCCACGATTCGTGAGAGTGATGGATCCGAATGTCGCTTTGTCGTAGAAGCCTCCACTGAAATAGATATTCCCGGCCGCGTCCACGGCCAGTCTCCCACCCTCGGAACCAACCGTATCGACAGCTTGCCGGGCCCAGATCAAATTGCCGTTCGGCTCGTATTTGGCGAGGAAAATGCCCGGGTTGACGAGGACGGTGTCGCCGAATGTGGCGGGCCGGGCATGGGTGCCCTTGACACAGAGGGCACCGGCCGGATCAAGCGCGACGCCGATGTTATCGCAGCCGCCCCCGGCTCGCTGGACCCACGTTATCAACGGGGCTTGGCTACGGCCGGTCAAAGAGACGGTCATTACGATTCCGGCCAGGAGTAAACCCCGTTGAGTTCTCAAGACCAGGTCAAGTTGACGGGGATGGGTCGGCGTTTCCAGCAACACCCTACGCCTGGCTGTGACGAGGAAGCCAGAGAAGATTCCCGAGACGAGCCTTTTGGGCCCCGAGTGAACCCAGATTCTCACGGATGTGTCGGTAACCTTTGCGATGAGTTCGGCGACACCAGAATCCCGCCGCACCCCGCCTGCATGCAGGTCGCCTCGGGACACTTCCAGCGCTCGCGAGGAAGGTCTCGGACCAGATTGTCCGCAAGAGCCATCCATTCCCGAGCGAAACGGCTCCACCTCGTGGCATCCCTCTTGGCAATGAGGCTGGCTGGGATTACTCACAGGGAGCAACTTTTAGGTATGATGGGATCATGCCGGCACGGTTGAGGCCGTTCAAGCGGAAACGGGACGAAACTGGCCCGTTATGGGGTATGCCGGGGCAGATTGCACCCGTGGAGGCTCACCCGCCGGATGAGGTGATGGACCCTGTTGGCGCAACCGCTCGGGCGGTCCTATCTCTCCCGCTCGCCTGTTTGAGTCGTGGCCGAAAGCGCCGATTGCGAAGTCGAGGAGGATTCCCACGAAGGAGGGCACGCCCACCAGGCGGGTGGTGTCCTTGGTGAGGCGGGGCTTTTCACCGACCGGCGTGCGGGTCTTGGTGGTTGCCCCGAATGACGGTGAGGCGGGTGAGTTCGCCGGTGATCTTGGTACGTTCCGACGGCCCGACGCATGGATTGCCCAGCGCCGGCCAAGGACCCCACATTGAATCAGCCACCGCGAGCCGCGCGGCATTCCGTGCCCAACCGGTGCAACCCGAGATGAAGTGGCAATATTTTCCGCGGCGCTTCAACAGCGCGGGAGCTTCATTGAACCCGAGCGGAAACACCTGGATGGATTTGCCTGCCGGCTCCAGATCATCCTCTGACAACTGCGAAATCTGGAGCGTGGCATTCTCTTCCGAAGCCTCGTTAGATAAAGAAGCGCTGCCCGGATCGATCGCGGGGAGTGGACTCCGCCAGCGGAGCCTAAGATGGATCCGGAGACCCGTGTTGTATTGACCGCAAGCGGTCGGTGGACCATGGATGTGGTCCGATGTCCACCAACGGAGTCCATCATGGCTCTACCACGAACCGTCGCTGAGGTCCTCAAACATCACGTCACCTTCCAGCTTGAGGGCATCGACCGGATGTAATGCAACCTCTACGTCCCGCGCCTCCAAACCGACCAGGGCGTAGCCCATTTCTGGCGCTTCCATCGCGGCCACCGCTTTGCCTCCTCCGCCCTCATGGATTCCATGACCAAGGACTTCGTCCGCCGCCTGGAACGGTTTGCCCGCGATCACGCCGTCCCCGTCGTCACCTGCGAGAAGGACCAACGCAAAGACGACGTCGCGCAACGCTTCTTCGCCGCCTCCAAGGTTGAGGAAGGGGTGATCTTCATCGGCAAGGCTCAGGAGAAGGTCCGCGTCTTCCGCACCGAACGTCGCCGAAGCACCAACGGGGGCACCTACCCCTGGATCGTTCGCTCCACCGCCAAGGTCAACCAGTCCTACCTTTATATCCGTGACCGCGATTTCGGTCCCTTCTTCCTCAAGTTCAGCAGCTACTTCCCTTACCACGCCAAGCTCCGTCTCAGGGGCCATGAGTTCCTCAAGGCCCAGCTCACCAAGGCCGGCATCCCCTTCCAACCCCTCGACAACGGTCTGGCCTCCTGTGCCGATCCCAAGATGGCCCAAACCATCGCCGACAGCCTCTCCCCGGAGAAGATCGATGCCCTGCTCCGCAAGTGGTTCGGAACGGTGACAGGTTCAGAGTATCCTTCCAGACTCAGGCCGTAGTCCGTGGACAATCCCCGATGCACGTGCATCAGGGATTGTCCATGGCCGACGGCGGCGGACTCCTGGGCTTGGCCATTGCTTTGGCGATCCCTTGGGCTAGTGCCGCCACCTTCTGTGACCGGC
>CAZVRY010000296.1:0-8176 GCA_964629545.1 uncultured Verrucomicrobiota bacterium
GTGTGGGTGTTGGGGGGGTGGGTTGGGTTGTTTTTTGGGGTGTTGGGTGGGTGGGGGGGGGGGGGGGGGGGGGGGGGGGGCCCAGAGGAGGAGGGTGAATCTCGGTGACCAAATCAGAAATCATAAGTCATAAGTCATAATTCCAATCAGCGGGTCATTTGGCGGGCGAGGACGGCGCCGCCGGTGATGCCGGCGTCGTCGCCGAGGTCGGAGGCGATGATTTCGATGCCGCGGTCGGTGCCGGCCATGGCGTAGTCGTGGGCGGTTTCGATGATGATGGCCATCATTTCGTCGGCGAGTTGTTGGATGAGACCGCCGCCGATGACGACGACTTCCGGGTTCAGGATATTGAGGAGGTTGGCGACGGCGATGCCGGTGTATTCGGCGGCTTCCTCGATGACTTTTTCGATGAACTTGTCGCCTTTGCGGATGGCTTTGCGGAGGTCGCCGCTGCGGAGGTTATCGAAGTGGTTGCCGAGCATGTCGGCGAGGACGCTTTTCTGGCCGTCTTTGATCCCGGATTCGATGCGGCGGAAGATGGCGAGGCGGCTGGCGAGGGCTTCGAAGCATCCTTTATTGCCGCAGCCGCAGCGGGGGCCGCCGACTTCGAGGACCATGTGGCCGACCTCGCCGGCGGTGCGGTTGAAGCCGGAGTAGAGGCGGCCGTCGATGATGATGCCGGCGCCGATGCCGGTGCCGAGGAAGATGCCGACGAGGTGGCGGGGTTTGCCTTTGAGTTCGGCTTCGTAGACGCCGAGGGTGGCGAGGTTACAGTCGTTTTCGAGGAAGATGGGGACGCCGAGTTCCTTTTCGAGGGCTTTTTTGAGGGGCAGGTTTTCCCACTGGAGGTTGGGGGCGAAGATGACGCGCCCGGATTCGGTATCGACGGCGCCGGGTGCGCCGATGCCGACGCCGCGGACGTTTTTGAAGTCGAGGTCGCATTCGTCGACGACGTCGCGGACGGCGCGGGCGACGCGGTCGATGACGGCGTCGGGGCCGCGGTGGGCTTTGGTGCTGAGTTTATAGCGGCCGACGCATTTGAGGTCGCGGGCGAAGAGCCCGGCGAGGATTTTGGTGCCTCCGAGGTCGACACCGACGTAGTAGTCCTTCTTGTCGTTGGATTCGGCCATGGCCGGGACGGTTTAGGTTTGCCGGGCGCGCGCGTTGTCCGCCACGGATCCGGTCCTGCGCGCGGGCAGGGGTGTCTGGCTGGGGACGCGGTCGCTTGGGCTTCTTTAGACCAGAGGGGAGGGGGTTTGGTCAACAGATTAGCGGCGGACCATGACGTGCTCGATGTTGCGGCGGAGTTCCTGGTTGACGTCATCGGGGGACTGGTTGCCGTCGATGATGCCGAAGTCATAGAGGTCGCGGAGGACGCGGAACTGCTGCTGCATGAGGCCTTGGTATTTGAGGAAGCTATCGAACATGTCGCGGGAGAGGCCGAGGTCGAGGCCGCTTTCCCAGTAATCGAGGGTGCGGTTTTTGGCGAGGTTCCGTTGGACGAGGTGTTCTGGGGAGACGTTGAGGTAGAAGACGGCATCGGGGACGAGGGCGATGCCGTAGAGGTTGCGGAGCCAATGGAGGTCGATACCGCGGACGAGGTCGCGGGCCATGAGGGTATAGATGTAGCGGTCGGCGAGGACCATGAAGCCGGCGCGGAGGGCGGGGAGGATGGCGTTTTCGAGTTGGTCGGCGAAATCGGTGGCGTAGAAGAGGCTCATCGTGGTGTGGCTGAGGATGTTCCCCTGTTTGGCCTTATCGAGTTCCTCGCTGACGAGGGTGGAGCGTTTGAGGCCGACCTGGACGGTGCCGTGGCCGCTGCTTTCGAGCCAGCGGACGAGGCGGGCGATTTGGGTGGAGCGGCCGGAGCCGTCGGCGCCTTCGACGACGACGAGTTTGCCGGTGAGGCGGGCGAGGTCGACGCCTGGGAGGCCGAGTCCGTAGAATTGTTTGGGGGAGGCGCTGGGGACGAGGACCTTGCTGGGGGAGGGGCGGTCGGTCTTGGGGCGGCGTGGGCGGTGTGGGGGGGGGTGGCGGGGGCTCATTTGGCGATGGCGAATTGGCCGAGGTCGAGGCGGGCGGCGACCAGGTTACGGAGGAGGGCCTGTTGGACCTCGACGCGTTGGTTGGCGTCGACGACCAGGAAATCGAACTCGGTGCTCATAGCGAGGTATTGGTCGAGGAGGCGGCCTTGGAAGAGGCGGAAGCTATCGTAGGGGTCGGTGGCCAATTTGAGGTCCATGCCGGCTTCGAAGTATTTGAGTTCAGGGCGGCCGTCGAGGATGCGTCGGAGGGAGACTTCGAGTTGGGCTTTGAAGAAGAAGGTGAGGTCGGGTTGGTTGGCGAAGCCATAGAGGCTGCGGACCCAGGGGGCGGGGCACCCGCGGACGACGTCGCGGGCGAAGGCGGTGAAGACGTAGCGGTCGCAGAGGACGAGGTAGCCGGCGCGGAGGAGGGGGACGAGTTGGCGTTCGTAGCGGTCGGCGAAGTCGGTGGCGTGGATGAGGCTGAAGGTGGTGGGGGTGAGGAGGGTCATCTTCTTGCCCTTGCTGGTGGCGCTCTTGACCAGTTCGGAGGAGTTCCACTCGCTGAAGAAGACCTTGAGTCCTTGCTGTTCGAGCCAGCGTTTGAGGAGGTAGATTTGGGTGGATTTGCCTGAACCGTCGATGCCCTCGACGGCGATGAGGCGGCCGGGGAATCCCAGTTCTGCGAACGTCTTCATTGATGTTACGGCCACGTTACGGCTTTGGCGTGGGAACTCAAAGGGAAATCAGGTGACGACCCCGGTGAGGCGGGCGAGGAGGGTGGCGGTGGTCCAGGTGGCGAGGCCGATGGCCTGGCGGACGGGGGGGATTTGGATGACGACGATGACGATGAGGAAGCCGTATTGGCAGAGTTGGGCGAAGCGGCGTTCATCGAGGTTGATGATGTTTTTGAGGACGTGGGAGCCGTCGAGCGGGGGGATGGGGAGGAGGTTAAAGAAGCAGAGGGCGAGGCTGAGGATGGCCATTTGGAGGAAGAGGTTGATCGCGGGTTCGAGCTGGGCGAGTTGGGCGAAGCGGGCCAGGAACATGAGGACGGCGGCGAGGGCGAGGTTCATGGCGGGGCCGGCGAGGGCGACCAGGGTGGCATCGCGTCTCCGGTGGCGCAGGTTCCACGGGCTGACGGGCACGGGGCGTCCCCAGCCGATGATGAAGCTGGCCAGGCGGGAGCCGGAGGCGCTGAGGAGGAGGGCAACGAGGGGGAGGACGACGGTGCCGAGCCATTCCATGTGGATGAGCGGGTTGAGGGAGACGCGGCCTTGGCTTCTGGCGGTGGGGTCGCCGCACTTCCAGGCGGTCCACGCGTGCGCGAACTCGTGGAAGGTGAGCAGGGGGATGAAGCAGAGGTAAGGCAGGAGGACCCGCCAGAGGAGGACATCGGGGGCGAGGGCTTCGGTCATGTCAGGCGCAACCTAGCAGAGGACAGGAGGAGGGGAAGGGGTTTTAATCGGGGACGGGGGAGGTGGGGGTGGCGGTGGGGGGGGTGGGGGCGAGGGGGAGGGTGAAATGGAAGGTGGCGCCTTGGGCTGGAGTGCTGGTGGCCCAGGCTTCGCCGCCGTGGCTTTGAATGATGTGTTTAACGATGGCGAGGCCGAGGCCGGTGCCCCCGCGGTCGCGGGAGCGGGCGCGGTCGACGCGGTAGAATCGCTCGAAGATGCGGGTGAGGTCTTGGGGTGGGATGCCGGGGCCGTCGTCCTGGACGCGGACTTCGAGGAGGCCGTCGTTGGTGGGGGTGGCGGTGAGGGTCACGTGACCTGGGGAGCGGCCGTATTTGAGGGCGTTATCGAGGAGGTTGGAGAGGACTTGGCCGAGGCGGTCGGCGTCGCCCAGGACGAGGGTGGGGTGATGGAAGTGATGGACGATGGCGACCTGTTGGTCGGCGGCGCGGGTGCCGAGGTCGGCGAGGACCTCGGCGAGGACGGACCGGAGGTCGATGGGGCGGAGGTTGAGGGCGAGGGAGCCGGATTCGAGGCTGGAGAGGGTCAGGAGGTCTTCGATCAGGAAGGTGAGCCGGTCGGCGTGTTTTTCGATGGTCAGGAGGAAGCGGTCGAGGACGGCGGGGTCGGATTTGGCTCCGTCGAGGAGGGTTTCGACGTAGCCTTTGATCATGGAGAGGGGGGTGCGGAGTTCGTGGCTGACGTTGGCGACGAATTCGGTGCGGGTGCGTTCGAGGAGTTTGAGTCGGCTGAGGTCATGGAACATGAGGAGGGCGCCGTGGTGTTGGCCGGAGGGGTCGGTGAGGAGGGCGCCGCTGACTTCGAGGTGGCGCTGGGGGGGGCCGGGGAGGTTCAGTTCGAGGACAGAGGGTTGGCCGTCGGCGAGGAGGCGGTCGGCGAGTTGTTGGATTTGGTGGTGGCGGAGGGTTTCGACGACGGTGCGGCCTTGGACGTGGGCGGGGAGGTCGAAGAGGCGGGTGAGGGTGTCATTGACCATGCGGACGCGGCCGTCGGGGTCAAGGAGGAGGACGCCCTGGACCATGCTTTGGAAGAGGGCTTGTTGTTGGGCGGCGGCCCGGGCGGCATGGAGGCGGTGTTCCTCTTGTGCTCGGCGGAGTTCGGATTCCCGGAGGCGGAGGGAGGCTTGGAGCCGGGCGAGGGTGCGTCGGTGGGTCCAGGTGAGGGCGAGGCAGGTGGCGGTGGCGAGGACGAAGAGAGCGGGCCACATGGGGGAAGGGGCCGGTGGGGCCGGCGGGTGGGGCGCGGGTGCCGGGTGCGGGGCGGCGAGGATCAGTCGAGGAACCGGTAGCCGACGCCGCGGACGGTATCGAGGTATTTGGCGGCCCGGCCGAGTTTTTCGCGGAGGCGTCGCATGTGGGTATCGACGGTGCGGGTATCGATGATGTTGTCGTATTCCCAGACGTCGCGGAGGAGTTGTTCGCGGGTTTGGACGCGGCCGCGTCGTTGGGCGAGGAGGGCGAGGAGTTTGAATTCGGTGGCGGTGAGGTCGACGCGGCGGCCGGCGACGGTGACACGATGGGCGGGGATATCGATGTGGAGCTCGCCGAGGGCGAGGCGCTCGTGTTTTTTCTCGGATTCCTGGCGTCGGCGGAGGAGGCCGCGGACGCGGAGGACGAGTTCGCGGGGGCTGAAGGGTTTGGTGAGGTAGTCGTCGGCGCCAAGTTCGAGGCCGAGGACGCGGTCGACCTCGCCGGCCTTGGCGGTGAGCATAATGATGGGGAGCCCGGCGGTGGCGGGGTCGCGTCGGAGGATTTTGCAGACTTCGAGGCCATCGACTTCGGGGATCATGAGGTCGAGGACGACGAGGTCTGGGTGGGCGGTGCGGGCCTGGTGGAGGGCGGCGGAGCCGTTATCGGCGGTGATGACTTCGAAGCCGGCGCCACGGAGGTTGAATTCGATCAGGTCGAGCGCGTCGTGCTCATCGTCCACCACAAGGATTTTGGTCATCACGTGGCTCTTGGCTAACATGGTCCATGGGGGGCATCAACGGCGGCTGGGTTACGAGTAGGTTACATGGCGGTGACGTTTCCTGGGTTGGGGTTAGGGGTTGGGGTTCGGGGGTTCGGGTTCGGGTTCGGCCGGGGTCTCGCCGGCGAGGAGGGCCAGGCGTTTGCGGGCCTTTTCGGCAGGGGGAGTCTCCCCGCATTCGGCCTCGATGCGCTGGAGGAGGGCGAGGCTTTTGTCCTGCATATTGAGTTTGCTGTAGAGGTTGCAGAGGTGGATGGCCGCCCAGCCCCAGCGTTCCGGGCGGAGCTTGTGGGTGAGGACCTCTTCGTATTCGAGGGCGGCGGCCAGGGGGTTATTGAGGTCTTTTTCGTAGATTTCGGCGATGCGGATGAGGACGTGGACTTCGCGGGGTTTTCGGCGGACGTATTCCCGCATCAGGCGGACGGCTTCGAGGTAGTTGGCGTTGGCCCATTCCTTTTCCGCTTCCTCGTAATCGGGGTCCTTCTCGATCTGGACGTCCTCGTCGTAGATGAACTTGAGGGCGCGGGCGGCGACGAACTGGGAGAGGTCGTGAGCGGCCATGAGGCCGGCGATGACCACGGAGACGAAGAGGCCGGAGCCGAAGATGATGAGGTAGGAGAGGCGGGAATCGCCGGTGGCGATTTTGCGGTCGGTGGGGGTTGAGGCGGTGAGGTCGGAGGTGGCGTCGCCGGGGTCGCGCATGAGTTTGGAGTATTCGCTATAGAAGCGCTGGCCGAAGAAGAGGGCCAGAAGGAGGAGGATGGCGTAGAGCCCGATGCGGATCCGGCGGTTCATGAAAGGTGGAGGGAGGGTAGCAGGGCGTGGGGCGAGGGCGGAAGCATTTTGGTCAGCCTGGGAGGAGGAGGCCGGCGATCGTGGCCGTGAGGTAGCAACTCAGGAGTCCCCCGATCATGGCGCGGAGGCCCAGTTGGGCGAGGTCGCTGCGCCGTTCGGGGGCGAGGGCGCCGATGCCGCCGATTTGGATGGCGATGCTGCCGAAGTTGGCGAAGCCGCAGAGCGCGTAGGTTGCGATGTGGAAGCTGCGGGGGTCGAGTTGGGTGGTGGGGTGGGTGAGGGTGAGGTAGCCGAGGAACTCGTTGGTGACGATGCGTTCGCCGAGGATTTGGCCGACGAGGAGGCAATCGCGGGAGGGGACGCCCATGAGCCAGGCGAAGGGGGCATGGAGCCAGCCGACGAGGCGTTGGAGGGTGACGGGGTCGCTGATGGCGAGGGCGCGTTGGGGCCATGCGAGGAGGAAGTTGACGAGGGCGACGACGGCGATGAAGGCGATGAGCATGCCGATGACGTTGAGGGAGAGGAGGAGGCCATCGGCGGCGCCGCGGCAGAGGGCGTCGATGCTATTGACTGTGGTGCGTTCGACGGTGGCTGGGGCGTTGTGGGCGGTGGGGCTGGGTTCGGTCTCGGGGAGCATGATCTTGGCGATGAGGAGCGCGGCGGGGGCGCTGAGGACGGAGGCGGTGAGGAGGTGTCCGGCGAACAGGGGGTGTCCGGCGCGGCTTGCCATTTGGACGTAGGCCATGGCGACTCCACCGGCGATGGTGGCCATGCCGCCGACCATGAGGCAAAGGAGTTCGCTGCGCGTCATGCGGGCGATGTAGGGTTTGACGAGGAGGGGGGCTTCGGTCTGGCCCATGAAGACGTTGGCGGCGGCGGCCAGGGTTTCGCTGCCGCTCGTGCGCATGGCTTTGCGCATGATCCAGGCCATGGCGTGGACCACGTGTTGAAGGAGGCCCCAGTGGTAGAGCAGGGAGGAGAGCGCGGAGACGGTGATGATGGTGGCGGTGACCCCGATGGCGAAGATGAACGCGTTTTGGGGGCCGAAGGCGCTTTGGAGCGCGCCGGTTTGGGCGAGCGGTCCGAACACAAACGTGCTGCCTTCGGCGGCGAATTCGGACAGTTTGTTAATCGCCTGGCCGGCCCAGCGGAAGGTCTGTTCGCCCCAGGAGGTGCGCAGGATGAGGAGGGCGAAGGCGAACTGAAGGCTGATTCCCCAGAGCACAACGCGCCAGGGGAACAGGCGGCGGTGGCTGGACAATCCCCACGCCGTTCCGAGGATGGCGAGAAGGCCCACCAGACTCATGAACTTGAGCCACATGGGGGGCGACGGTAGAGGGGGGGCGAGGGGGTCGCAAGCGGAATAGACGGGAGACCGATCCGCGGTTCGGCCGCGATGAACCACAGAGGCACAGGGGCACAGGGTTCGGCGTTAGCCAGCATGCTTCACACGCGCATCGCAACCGCCACGGCCTGGGCTTGCCGGAAAGGCTAAAGGCTGAAGGCCAAAGGATGAACCCTTGCCCTTGCCCTCTCCATGAACCGTCCCCCCCATCCCTCTCCCCAACCCAGGCCAGCGAAGCGTTGGCTCAGGTTGGGGAGAGGGAGAAAGGGAGAGGGGAAGCGTCCACGGTTCAGGGGTTCAAAGCGCCATGGAGGTGAACCTGTCACCCTGATTGGCCGCGGTCGGCGTGGTGCCGCGCCCGGATCGAAAGCGGCGGGGCACCGCCGCACTCCACGACGCTGGCGCGACCGCGCCCACCCCGGGTTGAGGCGAAGCTCTTGGAGTGCGCCATGGAGGTGAACCTGTCACCCTATCTCTCCATGAACCGGAACATGCGTTCGTTGATTTCCAAGCACTTGCGCATTTCAGGTTCATGGTCCCCATGCGCGTCGGTTCGTTCGACTTGGAGG
>CAZVRY010000297.1:0-8158 GCA_964629545.1 uncultured Verrucomicrobiota bacterium
CTGACGCGGCTGGCGGTGAGGTTGGCGACGCAGCCGTTGGCGAAGCGGAGGCGGGCGTTGGCGATATCTTCGGAGGTGCTGAGGACGGGGATCCCGACGGCTTCGAGGTGGGCGATGGGGGAGGGGACGAAGGCGAGGACGACATCGAGGTCATGGATCATGAGGTCGAGGACGACGCCGATGTCGGTGCTGCGGGCGGGGTAGGGGGAGAGGCGATGGACTTCGATGAAGCGGGGGTTGGGGGCGGCTTGTTGGAGGTAGTGGAAGACGGGGTTGAATCGTTCGACGTGGCCGACTTGCAGGACGAGGTTGCGCTGGCGGGCGGCCTGCACGAGCTCGGCGGCCTGGTCGGCCCGATCGGTCATGGGCTTTTCGACGAGGACGTGGCGGTGGGCGGCGAGGGTTTGGAGGGCGATGGGGTGGTGGGTGGAGGTGGGGGTGACGATGCTGAGGGCGTCGCTGGCTTCGAGGGCGGCCTCGAGGGAGGGGAATACGGGGACGCGGTATTGGTCGGCGACGCGGCGGGCGGTTTCGGGGTGTTGGTCGTAGACACCGGCAAAGCGGACGTGGCCGGCGGCGGCGAGCTGGGCGTAGATGCGGGCGTGTTCTTTGCCGAGCGAGCCGGTACCGAGGACGGCGACCCTGAGGGGTTCGGGCATGGGTTACTCGGGGGACTTGGCGTGGGCTTTGCGGGCGTTGTTCAGGAGGTCCGGGAGGACGGAGGCGGGGATGATGCGGGTGCGGCCGGAGACGCGCGGGGAGTCCTCGTGCTCGGGGTCCTGGTCTTCGGGGCGGTCGGAGATCGGGTCGGGGGCGGAGATGCCGAGGAGGGTGCCATCGGGGTGGAGGATGGGGAGGCCCGCGTAGGAGGCGGCGGGGGGGGTATTGATGACCTGGTAGAAGAGGCGTGGGATTTCGGTGCGGGAGGTGATGTGAGCGACGGCGACGGAGAGGGCGTAGCGGCTTTCCTTGCTGAGTCGTCCGAGGACCACGACCTGGTCACCGAGTTGGGCTTTGGTGGTGGTGGGGAGGGGCAGGGGTTTGGGGAGGACGGGGCGGTCGGTGGAACGTTGGGCGGGTCCGAGGACGGTGAGGAAGAGTTCGTCGTCGTGGAGGAGGATTTGGTAAGGGATTTCGGAGCGATCGGCGAGGACGCAGCGGAGGTGTTGTTCGAGGTATTGGTTGTCGCTGGATTCGCCGTCGTTGGCGACGATGACCAGGCCGTCGGGGCCGACGGCGGTGCCGACGGTCTCGAGGTTTTCCTCATGTTCTTCGCTGCAGCGGCCGCACTTATAGCGGAGGGAGCCTTCGACGATGACCACGGAGGGAGCGGCGGCATCGGCGACGGAGGCGGTTTGGCTGGCGGGGAGTTGGGGGAGGCGTTCTGGGGAGGCCGGGGTTGGGGGTTTGGAGTCGAGGGTTTTGTGGAGGGCGCGGCCGACCATTTCTCGGATGGTGGAGGCGGGGACGATGGCGGGGACGGGGCGGGTGTCCCAGGTGCCGGCGGTGAGGTCGGGCGGGGGTGGGGCGTTGAGGAGGCCCATGCCGAGGAGTTTGCCGCTGGTGTCGAAGAAGGGGGCGCTGACGAAGTGCCAACTGCGGCCGAGGTCTTGGAGGTAGAGGGGAAAGGGTTTGTTGACGATGCCGTTGACGGTGCCGGAGACGAGGACGACGTCATTGCGGAAGGAGGCTTCGCCCTGGTCGACGATGAGGTATTGGGCGAAGGGAGTGGCGGCGGCGATTTCGTCGAGCCGGACGGCGGGGTAGGTGGCGGGAGGGGCGTCCTTGGCGGGGTCTGGGGCCAGGAGGAGGAGGCCTTGGTCGACGTCTTCGAGCAGGAGGCGGGCGGGGAATTCGGTGCGGTTGTGGAGGCGGACCCGGAGGTTCTCGAGGTTGGAGTTGACGATCATTTCGACGGACTGACCACCGGCTTCCATGCGGATGGGTTTGCGGTAGAGGCTGCCGGCGGGGTTGAGGAGGAGTCGGCTGACGAGGACGAGGCCGGAGGGGTCGACGACGAAGCCGGAGCCACTGACGCGGGATTCGCGGGGTTGGCCGCGTTGCGCGCCGTTGACCGTCATGGAGACCTTGAGGACGCCTTCGACGACGACGAGGGCCTGGCGGTTGGTTTCGACGATGGCGCGGACGGCGTCCGGGGAAAGGGCGCCGTGGGCGGGGAGGGCGAGGGCAAAGAGGGCCGCGACGAGGGTGGTGAGGAGTGGGCGGGCGGGGTTCATGGCTTGGGGGCGGAGGATTTTTGGGTGGCTTGGGTGAGGAGGTCGGAGAGTTCGTCGGCGGCGAGGGCGGCGCCGGTGCCGGCGACGATGCCGACGAGTTGGCCTTGGGGGTTGAAGCAGGGAGCGATATCGGGGGTGGGGGCGGCCCCGGAGGGGTAGTATTCGTAGCGGGGTTTTGTTTGGAGGGCGCTGATTTGCACCGCGGTGGCGCTGACGATGTATTCCAGGCCCGCGTCGTGGCGTCGGAGGATAATCAATTGGTCGAGGATCTTGGCGCGGACGGGATCGTCGAGGCGGATGGGTTGGAGGGGGTGGGTTTTGGCGTCTTCGGGCTTTTCGAGGGTAAGGACCATGAGGTCGAGGTCCTGGTCGGTGAGGGCGAGGCGGACGGGGAGTTCGGCGCCGTCGGGGCAGCGGATGCGGAGGGTGGAGGCGCGGATCTCAATTTTAGGGTCAGCGAGGGGGCCGAGGGCGGTAGCGAGGAAGAGTCCGTTGGAGTGGACGACGAGGGCGCTGCTGAGGATTTGGAGGGGGTGTTCCTCAGGGCAGCGGCCGCAGAGGAATTTGATTTGGCCTCCGAGGAAGAGGAGGGAGTTCTGGTGGGTTTGGGTAACGGAGCTGAGGGTTTCCGGGGGGAGATCGGCGCGGGCTGGGAGGAGAGGGAGGAGGGTGCTGAGCAGGAGGAGGAGGAGGGGTTTCATGGGGGTTGCGGATTGGGGATGAGGGATGGGGGATTAGGGGGTGGTATTGGGCCAGTCTGGGGCGATTTCGATGAAACGGGTGTGGATGCCGCGGCGGATGAAGAAGACGATGCGGCTGAGTTGTTGGGAGGCGGCTTCTTTGAGTTGGGATTCGGCGGTGGGGACATCTGGGGTGGGGACGCCGTTGATGGCGAGGATGAGGTCGGTGCCGCGGAGGCCGGCGAGTTGGGCCCAGCCACCGGTTTCGACTTGGACGACATTCACGCCTTGGATTTCGGGGGGCAGGTTGCGGTAGATGCGGTCGAGTTCGGTGAGGCGTTCGAGGGTGAGGTCGAAGACGTCGTCTTCGTAGCGTTGGCGGTCCTCGGCGGTTTGGAGGTCTTCTTCGAGTTTGAGGGTGAGGGGGACGCGTTGGCCTTGGCGGAGGACTTCGCAGGGGATTTCGCGGCCGATGCGGTAGCGGCGGATTTGGGTATAGAGATCTTCGATATCGGTGGGGCGTTCGCAGCGGACGGGGTCGCCATCGAGTTGGGTGAGGATATCGCCTTGGCGGAGGCCGGCGCGGTCGGCGGCGCGGCCTGGGTAGACGAGGGTGACGAGGGCGCCGCCCTGGCCTTTGAGGCCGAGGGATTCGGCGAGGTCTGGGCTGAGGGCTTGGAGTTCGGCGGAGAGGCCTGGTTTACGGGAGCGTTCGACGGGGGGGCGTTGGGGGTCTTGGCCGATGCGGACGACGGTGAGGTAGCGGACGCGGCCGCGGTCGAGGCGGACGAGGACGGGGCGGCGGTCGGTGGTTTGGGCGAGGAGTTGTTCGGTGAGGGTTTGGAGGTGGGCGGTGCCGAGGACGGGTTGGCCATCGACTTCGACGAGGACATCGCCGATGGCGATGGGGGGTTTGGCGTTGGCGGCGGCGCTGGCGAGGCCGAGGGAGGCGACGAGGACGCCGTTGGTGTCTGGGCGCTGGCGTTGGAGGGCGCTGAGGCGGGTGAGGTCGCGTCCGACGAGGCCCCAGTCGGGGAATTCGGCTTCTTGGCCCTGGGCTTTGCCGCGGAGTTCGGTGATGAGTTCGGTTTGGAAGGTCTGGCCTTGGCGTTGGGCGGTGAGTTTGACGTGTTTGCCGACGGGGGTGGAGAGGAGGAGGCGGTTGAAGGCCGGCAGGTCTTCGGCGATGCGGGCGTCGACGTTAACGCCGTCGTAAGCGAGGAGGATATCGCCGGCGCGGAGGCCGGCGCGGTCGGCGGGGGAATCGGGGAGGACGCCGCCGATGAGGACGCCGCGGTCGAGGTCGAGGGCTTTGGGGCGGGGTTGGCCTTCGAGGCCGGTCCAGGAGCGGTCGACGCGGCCATGGCGGATGAGGTCGTGGGCGACTTGTTGAGCGAGGTTGGCGGGGATGGCGCCGCCGAGGCTGCCGAGGACGACTTCATTGATGCCGACGATTTCGCCGCGGGTATTGACGAGGGGGCCGCCGGAGTTGCCGGGGAAGATGACGGCGTCGTGGCCGATCCAGCGGACGACGGAGCCGACGGCTTCGCCTTCTTCCCAGAGTTCGGCTCCGCTGAGGGAGGGGAGCATGAGTTGGGTATTGCTGACGATGCCTTTCGTGACGGATTGGGAGACGCCGGCGGGGCAGCCCATGGCGAGGACGACGTCGCCGACCTTGAGGCGGTCCGAGTTGCCGAGTTTGGCGGGGCGGAGTTTGGATTTGCCTTTGCGGCGGGAGAGGTCGAGGCGGAGGATGGCGAGGTCGGTGAGCGGGTCGGTGGCGACGAGGGAGGCGTCGACCTCCTCGCCGTCGAAGAGTCGGCAGAGGAGACGGCGGCCGCGGCCGGCGACGTGGTGGTTGGTGATGATGTGGCCTTGGTCGTCGATGATGGCGCCGCTGCCGCTGGAGAGTTGGCGTTCGAAGCGGCCGGGGCCTGGGGTCTCGGAGACGGCGGTGATGCGGACGAGGGATTCGCGCATGCGGTCGACGGCTCTTTGGATGGAGCGGTCGGCGGCGGTGCTCGTGGGGAGGGGGAGGAGCAGGGCGAGGAAGAGGGCGAGGGTAGGAGCGCTGGGAATGGGGGCAACGGATGGCTTCATGAGCGGTCTGGTTGGTGAGGGTGGGCTGAGCAATCGCTGATCGTGGGGAGAAGGGGACTCCCCATGCGGTCGGGCGATTGGGCAGCAGGACCTACCGGGGCGTAGGGTCGCCTTGGGGGTTGGGTTCCGTCAAGCGGTTCATGGGAGTTCGACGTGGCGGGGGAAGGTAGGGCAGAGGCGGGATTGGGGGAGTGGGGGGGTGGCTGGGGCGGCGAGGAACTGCATGGCGCCGGAGGGGGAGCAGAGCCAGACTTCCTGGGCTCCGGCGTCGAAATAGAGGGCGACTTTCTCGTGCATCTCAGTGTCGGTGTTGCTTGGGGAAAGGACCTCGACGCAAAGTTCCGGGGAACGGGGGAAGCAGGATCGGTTTCCGAGGTGGCGCACGCTATCTGGGGAAGCCCAGGCGACGTCGGCGGCGCGGACGCCGTCGGCGGTGGAGATGGGGCATTCGGTGAGGACGCGACCGCGGGGCATGAAGGTGCGCAGGAGGTAGGCGATTTCGGACTGGAAGCAGGCGTGGTTGGGTGCTGGGGGTGGGCTCATGAGGATATGGCCGTGGCGGTCGGTTTCGATGCGGCCCTCGATTTTGGCCAACTCGGGGTCGGCCAGCAGTGCATCCCAACGCTGGAGGTTGATGGCGGTTTGGGACTGCTGGGCAGGCAGGGTGATGCTGAGGGTTGCCATGGGGAGAGGATAGGCTGGGGGCGGGCGGGGCGCAACTCCGGGGGGGAGGGGGCGGGCGGCCGCGTTTCGGCGTGGGGAGGCGGGCTGCGCCAGGGATCTCGGCTCGTCGTGAGTAGCCTCGTCCCACCGACGGTGGCAGGGGGCAGGTTTGTGGGGCGTGGAAGGCGGCTTGGCGGGCGCGGGCGGGGTGGTTAGGCTGGCGCGGCGTGAAATTGATCTCGTGGAATGTGAACGGGTTGCGGGCGGTGCTGCGGAAGGGCTTTTGGGATTACGTGGAGGAGGAGTCGCCGGACGTGTTGTGTTTGCAGGAGACGCGGTGTTGGCCGGACGAGGTAGAGCTGTTGTGGTCGGCGAGTTACAGCACGTGGTGGAACGTGGCGGAGAAACGGGGGTATGCAGGGACGGCGGTGTTCAGTCGGGCGCGACCCCGGCGGGTGTGGCCGGGGATGGGGGTGGCGGAGCACGATCGAGAGGGGCGGGTGTTGAATGCGGAGTTTGAGGAGTTCACGTTGGTGAACGTGTATGTGCCGAATGCGCAGCGGGAGTTGACGCGGTTGGCGTATCGGGAGGAATGGGATCGGGCGTTTTTGGGGCACGTGCAGCGGTTGCAGCGGAGGAAGCCGGTGGTGTTTTGTGGGGATTTGAACGTGGCGCCGACGGAGATTGATCTGGCGAATCCGAAGGCGAACGTGCGGAATCACGGGTTTACGGTGGAGGAGCGGGCGGGGTTTCGGGCGTATGTGGAGGCGGGTTTTGTGGACACGTTTCGGGAATTCGAGAAGGGTGGGGGGCACTACACGTGGTGGAGCCAGATGGGGACGGCGCGGGCGCGGAACATTGGGTGGCGGATCGACCACGTGTTGGTGAGCGAGGCGCTGCGGCCGAGGTTGAAGGAGGCGTTCATTCGGGCGGAGGTGTTAGGGAGCGATCATTGTCCGGTGGGGATTCGGTTGGCGGGGTGAGAGGGAGTTTACCGCAGCAACGTTTGAACTTGCGGCCGCTGCCGCAGGGGCAGGGGGCGTTACGGCCGACCGGGCTGGGTGAGGAGGCGGGCGGGCTGGTGAGGGGGCGTGGGCGTTGAGGGGGGCGCTGGCGTTGGCGATGGAGGTTGGCCCAGTAGGGGCAGAGGGGGCAGGTTGCGCCGGGTGGGTAGTCGACGCCTTCTTCGTGGGGGCAGCCGAGGATCCGTTCGGGCGAGATCACCTGGCGAACGCCGAAGGAGGTGACGAAGGCGGTGATTTCGGCGGCGGTGGGCGGGTCATTCCGAACGTCGCCGTGGGTGACGCGCCAGGTGCGGAGGGCGATGGGTTCGCGGGTAGTGGGGGTGGCGAAGATAGCGACCACGAGTTTGGTGGCGCGGGTGTCGTTGGGACCGTAAGCGGCGAGGGTGGCCCGGGGTCCTGGGTGGGTGGGGGGGGGGTCATGGGGGCGGGAGGAGGAGGCCGAAACGGAGGCCGCGGGTGCTGACGCGGAGGGAAGGGAGGCGAAAGAACTCCATGACGGCTTCGTAGATGGCGATGCCGGTGAGGATGACGTCGGCGCGCTCCGGGGGCAGACCTGGGAGGGCACGTCGGAGGGCGAGAGGCAGGCCCCAGAGTTGGGCGCGGAGCTGCTGGATTTGGTTGCAGGGGAGGGAGGCGCCTTCGATGCGTGGGCGGTCGAAGGAGGCGAGTCCGAGCGAGAGGGAGGCAAGGATCGAGGTGGTGCCGCCGGTGCCGACGAGGAGGGGAGGGGTGGGGCAGTGGTGCGGGGACCAAGGGCCGAGGTGGGGGTTGATGGTATTGGCGAGGAAGGAATGGAGCCATTCGCGGCATTGGCGCCAGTGGTCGGGCGTGGGGGGGTCGGGGGGGCGGAGGTGTTCGAGGAGGCGGACGGTGCCGAGGTGGAAGCTATGGCGGAAGTGTTGCTGGGAGTCTTGGCCGATGATGATTTCGGTGCTGCCGCCGCCGACGTCGAGGATGAGGAGGGGGTGTTGGTGGAGGGTTGGGTCGGTGAGAACGCCGCGGAAGGCCCGGTCGGCTTCTTGTTCGCCGCTGATGATGTCGACCGGGAGTTGGGCGGCTTGGTAGACGGCTTGGAGGAGGTCGTTGGGGTTGCGCGCGTCGCGGGCGGCGCTGGTGGCGACGGCGCGGACGGAGAGAGCGCCGAGGGCACGGGCTTGGTGCGCGAAGGCGGCGATGGCCTGGGCGGTGCGGGCGATGGGTTCGGGTTGGAGGGTGTGGGTTTGGTAGAACCCCTGTCCGAGGCGGGTTTGCTGGCCGATTTCCAGGACCGGTTCGACCGAGTGGGGGTGGAGGTCGGCGACGAGGAGTTTGACCGAGTTGGTTCCGATGTCGATGACGGCGCGGCGTTGGGGGGTGGAGGGGGGCAAGGGAGAGGTGGGCCGTGGTCGGGGATCAGTGGTCAGTGGGCGGAGGTCAGAGGTCAGAGGTCAGTGGTCAGTGGGAAGGGGGCAGG
>CAZVRY010000298.1:0-7208 GCA_964629545.1 uncultured Verrucomicrobiota bacterium
TCAGGTCCGCCCCCTCCACCTTCGCCGCCCGTGTCTCCCCCGTCCAGAACATCGGCTCGCGCGCCCCCGTCATCGCCACCGCCACCCGCCGCTCCTCCCGCACCGACCAACCCCCGCCGCCCGGTTTCTCCGACCGCCCCGCTACCGGCGGCCGCCGCAAGAAGACGCGCCCCACCTCGAACACCCCCACGTCCGTCGTCCCGTGTCGCGCGTTGTCTCTCAGAATGTTCAATAACCCAGGCAACAAACTCGGGCGCAGCACATCCATGTCGCTGCTCAACGGGTTGGCCAACGCCACCACGTCCTCCTCCCTCGCCCCCCGCACCTCCCCCCGCGAAATCAGCGTCTGCCCCTGCGCCTCGTGCAACCCCAACCCCGTCAGCAACCGGCGCGCCTCGGCCAGCGCGTCGTGCACCTCGTCATAACCATTCGCCCCGATCGCCCCCCGCGGCGGCGTCGACGGAATCCGATCCACCCCATACAACCGCGCCACTTCCTCGATCAAATCCGTCTCCCGCTTCAAATCCACCCGCCAAGACGGGATCTCGAAGGTCACCCGCTCGGCCTTCGCACCCGCCTCCACCGGCTTGGGCTTTCGCCCCGTCACCCGCAACCCCAATTGCCCCAGCAGGTACTCCATCTCCTCCGGCGGCAACGCCAACCCCAACAACTCGTTCGCTTTCGCATGCCGCAACGTCACCTGCCTCAACGCCCGCGGCTCCGGATACGCATCCACCACCCCCGCCGCCACCTCGCCTCCCGCCGTCTCCACCATCAACTGCGCCGCCCGGCGGCTCGCCCAGTCCGTCATGCCCAGGTCCGCCCCGCGCTCGAACCGGTAGGACGCATCCGTCCGCAAGCCCAGCGCCTTGGAGGTCCGCCGGATGTTCGTGGGCAGGAAATACGCGCTCTCGAGCAACACGTCCGCCGTGCCCTCGTGGATCTCGGTATTCCGCCCGCCCATCACGCCCGCCAACGCAATCCCCCGGTGCTCGTCCGCGATCATCAACATCTCCCCGCGCAACACGTGCTCCTGCCCGTCCAGCGTCGTGAACCGCTCCCCTTCCGCCGCCCGCCGCACCACAATCGTCGGACGCCCATCCATCCCCTTCGCCACCAGATGATAATCGAATGCGTGCAGCGGCTGGCCACTCTCGAGCATCACGTAATTGGTCACATCCACCACATTGTTGATGCTCCGCAACCCCACCCGCTCCAGCGCCCCCCGCAACCAGTCCGGACTCGGACCAATCCGCACCCCGCGGATCACCCGGGCCACATAGCGCGGCCCCAGATCCGGCGCGTCCAAGCGCACGGCCACCAACGCGTCCGCCGCCTCCCCCCCCTCCGCCAACCTTACCTCCGGCATCCGCAACGGCCGCCCCGTCACCGCCGCAATCTCCCGCGCAATCCCGATCACGCTGTTCAGGTCCGGGCGGTTCGGCGTCACCTCCAGATCGTAAACCACATCCCCACCCGGCCGCCCCAGATACGCCGCGAACGACTGCCCCACGACCGCGTCCTCCCGCAGGATCAACAACCCCTCCTCCCGTTTCAGCCCCAGCGCCTCCGGCTCCAATCCCAACTCCTCGTGGGAACACATCATCCCGTGCGACTCGACCCCGCGGATCTTGCCCACCTTGATCGTGAACGGCTCCCGCTCGCCCGGCTTCAACGGCAGCGCGGCCCCGGGCACGATCAACGGCACCTTGTCGCCCACCTTGAAGTTGTGCGCGCCACACACAATCTGGCGCTCGCCCCGCCCATCGTTCACCCGGCACACCGAGAGCTTGTCCGCATTCGGATGTTTGTCCCGCGTCACGACCTCCGCCACCACCACCCCCTCGAAGGCGCCCGCCACGCGCACCACTCCCTCCACCTCCAGCCCCAACATGGTCAGCCGCTCCGCCAGTTCCTCCGGCGACCCGTCCACGTCCACATACTGCCGCAACCAGTTCAGCGTTACTTTCATGCCACCTCAGAATTGCTTCAAAAACCGCAGGTCGTTCTCGTAAAAGAGCCGGATGTCGTTGATCCCGTAACGCAACATCGCCAGCCGCTCGATCCCAAACCCAAACGCCCACCCCGTCCAAACCTCCGGGTCATACCCCACGGTCTCGAACACCGCCGGATTCACCATCCCGCACCCCGCGATCTCCAGCCACTCCTTGCCCAGCTTCTTCACCAGCGCATTCTGAAAGTCGATCTCGAAACTCGGCTCCGTGTAGCTGAAATAATGCGGCCGGAACCGAATCTTCGTCTCCGCCCCCATCAGCTCCCGAAACACAAACTCGACCGTCCCCTTCAAATCCCCCACCGTCACCCCCCGATCCACATACAACCCCTCCACTTGGTGAAAGGTCGGATTGTGCGTCGCATCCGCGTTGTCCCGCCGGAACACCCGCCCCGGCACAATGATCCGCACCGGCGGCGGCTGCTTCTCCATCACCCGAATCTGCACCGACGACGTATGCGTCCGCAAGAGCAGCCGATCCGGCCCCTGCACGTAAAACGTGTCCTGCGTGTCCCGCGCCGGATGATCCGCCGGCGTGTTCAACGCGTCGAAACAGTGATAGTCATCCTCCAACTCCGGCCCGTCCGCCACCGCAAACCCAATCTTGCGGAAACTCCGCACAATCTCCTCCGTCACCTGCGTCAGCGGATGCAACCGCCCCACCGCGCGCCGCCGGCCCGGCAAGGTGAAGTCCACCGGCTCCTTCGGCAGCGCCGCCTTCAACTCCAACTCCGCCCGCCGCCCCGCCAACGCCGCCTCCAACTCCGCCTTGACCGCGTTCACCGCCTTCCCCGCCGCCGGACGCTCCTCCTTCGCCAGCGTCCCCAGTTGCTTCATCAAGCCCGTCAACCGTCCATGCGCGCTCAACCAGGCCCCCTTGGCCTGGTCCAATGCCCCCAGATCCGCCGCCCCCTGAAAATCCCTCAGGGCCGCCGCCTTCATCGGTTCCAGTTCGTCAAGCAGTGCCATAAACAGTGTGCGGAGAATAGAGATGCCCACCTGCGGGCAAAGAAAAAACGGGCGGCCTGCTGGGCCGCCCGCTCGAAAACCCTGGCTCCGGATTCAGGCCTTGGCCGCTGCGCGCTTCGTGCTCAACGCCGCCTGCGCCACCTTCACCAACTCGCCAAACGCCGCCCCATCCGTCGCCGCCAAATCCGCTATCACCTTCCGATCCAGCGCCACCTTCGCCGCCTTCAGCCCCTCGATGAACCGGCTGTAGGTAATCCCCGCCGCCCGCGCCGCCGCGTTGATCCGGATCTGCCACAAGTAGCGAAACGTCCGCTTCTTGGCCCGGCGATCCCGAAACGCATACTGGCGACCGTGATCCACGGCGTCGGAGGCGTAGCGGTACAGCTTGCTGCGCCGCATGCGAAAGCCCTTGGCGGCTTTGATCGTTCGCTTGCGACGCTTCCAGGAGGCGGGGGCGTTCGTGACTCTCATGGGATGTTAGGATCGAAAGGAATGTGAAACCGGGAAACCGGGGAATGAAAACCGAGACGGTTCAGCGGTCGAACGGCATGTTCTGCAAGATCCGGTAGGCGTCCGTCTCATGCACCACCTTCGCCTTGCCCAGATCCCGGCGACGCTTCGGACTTTTCCCTGACAACAAGTGCCGGCGGCCCGCCCGCGAACGGAGCACCTTACCGCGTGCGGTGATCTTAAACCGCTTGGCCACCGCCTTGCGGGTCTTAATGCCTTTCGGTCGTCGCATATACTCGAATCCGTTAAAAAGAGCGGTCACTGTAGGGGCCCCCTTCCCCCACGCGCAAGAGATATTTTCACCTTTGTTTCGGCACTTCAACTCCTGGCCCGATTCATGCCAACATCCGCCCCATGTCCTATCCGCTTTCGCAAGGCCTCGTCGCCGCGAGCCTCGCCCTGTCCCTCGCCTTCGCCCAAGCCGCCGTCTACGCCGACTTCCGTGCCCAAGCCTTCCACCCCGCCCACGCCACCAACGACGCCGTCAGCGCCCCACCCGCCGACCCTGACCGCGACGGCCTCCCCAACTTCGCCGAACACGCCCTCGGCCTCGACCCCCTCCAACCCGACCGCGACCGCGCCCTCCGCTGGTCCTGGGATGGCTCCGGGTTGCTGCTGTACTTCGAGCAAGCCTTGGCCGCCCACGACGCGAACATGCACGTGCAGTGGGCCCCCGACCCTGCAGGCCCCTGGTCCCCCCTCACCCCCGACACCGTCGACCACGGCGCCGCCACCCGTCTCCTCCGAGCCCGCACGACCGCGTCCCCGGCCCAACCCATCGCCTTCCTGCGCCTCGACGCCGCCGAAGTCGCTCCCCCTCCCGCCACCCCCGCCTGGGTGTGGTTCGAAGCCGAAAGCGCCGGCGGCGAGACCAGTCCCGAACTCTCCAACAACGCCATGGTCTGGGTCAGCCCCGGCGGTTCGATCCAAAAAACCGTCAACGTCCCCGCCGCCGGCTCCTACCACCTCTGGGTCCGCAAATTCTGGAACCCGCAGGCCATCCGCTGGCGCGTCGGCGCCGCCGCCCCCTGGAACGAATCCCCCTCCCCCACCCTCTCCGACCTCCTCATCCTCGGCGGCAACGCCGGTCGCCGCGTCGGTTGGGCCAACCTCGGCCCCGTCACCCTCACCCCCGGCAACCATATCTTCCGCCTCGAAGTCCTCGCCGGCGATAGCAACACCACCGCCTACGATTGCTTCCTCCTCACCCGTGAACCCTTCACCCCGCGCGGAAAACTCAAACCCGACCAACAACCGCAGATCAACCAGCCGGGTTGGTTCGCCTTCCAACCCGCCCCCGACCCGTTCGCGTTCAGCCCCATCGACCTCCGGCACCTCAACGAACGCCAGGCCGGCGAACACGGATTCATCCGCGCCCGCGACGAGTCCTTCATCCACGAGAACACCGGTCAACCCGCCCGCTTCTGGGCCGTCAACGTCGGCATGGGCTTCGTCGGATCCGCCCGCGCCGAACTCGACCGCTTTGCCCGCTCCATGGCCAAACGCGGCGTCAACCTCGTCCGCGTCCACGGACCCGTCTACACCACCAGCGGCGCCGCCTTCGGCCAGATCGACACCAACCGCCTCGCCCAGTTGCACTACTTCATCCACGCCCTCAAACGCGAAGGCATCTACACCGCCCTCAGCATTTACTTCCCCCTCTGGGTCACCCTCGGCCCCGAAAACACCAACCTCCCCGGCTACCCCAGCGGACAACACCCCTTCGCCATCCAATACTTCAACCCCGCCTTCCAAACCCTCTTCCGTTCCTGGTGGCACGCCGTCCTCACCACCCCCAACCCCCATACCGGACTCGCCCCCAAAGACGACCCCGCCGTCGCCTTCGCCGAACTCTATAACGAAGACTCCACCCTCTTCTGGACCTTTAACCCGGACGCCGGCCCCAACGGCAACCTCCCCGACCCCCAACGCGCCCTCCTCGAAAAACAGTTCGGCGACTGGCTCCTCGCCCGTTACCCGGGCCAATCCCTCGCCCAGATCAAGAGCGCCCGCTGGGCCAACGTCGGCAGTCCCCACGACAACTTCGCCGCCGGCCGCGTCGGATTCCGCGGACTCTGGAATATCGCCAACGACCGCAACCGCCGCGACCAGGACACCGCCCGGTTCCTCACCGAACTCATGCTCGACTTCCACCGCGCCAACTATGCCTACCTCAAAAACGACCTCGGCTACCGCGGCCTCGTCTGCTGCTCCAATTGGAAAACCGCCTCCGCCCAATACCTCGATCCCCTCGACAAATACGCCAACTCCGTCGCCGATTTCTTCGATCGCCACGGTTACTTCGGCGGCCTCCACGACGGACCCAACGCCTCCTGGAACATCGAGAACAACCAAACCTACGACGACCGCTCCGCCCTCCGCTTCCGCTCCGCCGACGGCACCCAAGACGACTTCACCAACCCCATCTTCGACCTCGTCTACCAGCGCCAACCCTCCGTCATCAGCGAGATCAATTGGCCCCTCCCCAACCGTTACCGCGCCGACATGATCCCCCTCGGCGCCGCCTACGCTGCCCTCCAAGGCACCGACGCCGTCTATTGGTTCGCCGCTGGATCCCCCGCGTGGGAGGGTCTCCCCGGCAAGTTCTCGATCCAAACCCCCGTCGCCCTCGGGCAATTCCCCGCCGCCGCCCTCATCTACCGCCTCGGCCTCGTCCAAACCGCCCCGCGCGTCGTCGACCTCCAACTCGCTGTCCCCAACCTCTACGCCCTCCAAGGCACCCCCCTCCCCGCCCCGCAAAACTTCGATCAACTGCGCGGCGACGACATCCCTCCGGGCGGCACCCTCACCAACGTGAGCGCCCTCGATTCTCTCGCCTTCCTCGTCGGACGCACCGGCATCGACTTCATCACCAACGGCACCCCCCAATCCCAGGTCGTCGACCTCTCCCCCTACATCGACCGCGCCGCCAAAACCGTCCGCAGCCACACCGGCGAACTCGAATGGCAATGGGGAGCCGGCCTCCTGAAAATTGCCGCGCCTTCTGCCCAAGGCGTCGCAGGATTCCTCGCCCCGGCCGGACGCCTCGACCTTCCAGACGTCTCCCTCGAATCCCCCCTCGATTACGGCTCCATCCTGGTCGTCTCGCTCGATGGCCAGCCCCTGGCCTCGTCGGCGAAGCTCTTGGTTCAGGTGGCCAGCGAAGAACTTCCGCACGAATGGGCCACCAGCCCGTCTGCGGGCCGACGCACCCTCACCAACCGAGGCACCGTGCCCCTCCTGGTCCGGCAATTCGCCGGCTCCGTCCGGCTCCGCCGTCCCGACGCCGCCGCCCTGAGCGTGACCCCCCTCGACTACAACGGCTACCGCCTCCCCGCCTCCTTCCCCCACGCCGACACCATCGCCCTCCGCCCTGAAACCCCATATTACCTCATCGAAAAGTAGCCGCCCCCACTCCCCCTGAATCCCCACCTGACCTCCCCATCCCCCCCTCCACCCGCTCCTACCCCGGATCATTCACCGCCAGCATGTCCCCTCTCCCTTCCTCCCTCTCCCCACCCTGAGCCAACGCCTCCCTGACCTGGGTTGGGGAGAGGGATGGGGGGGGGACGGTTCATGGAGAGAGCTTCCAAGTCGAACGAACCGACGCGCATGGGGACCATAAACCGGGCGGACCGGGAGCAAGAGCAAGAGTGCCCGGAAAAGCACAACATCTTTTCATGCGTTTTCACCCGCAACAATGTAATCCTCCTCG
>CAZVRY010000298.1:7218-8155 GCA_964629545.1 uncultured Verrucomicrobiota bacterium
TCAACACCTGTTCGATCCGCAGTCTCCCCTCCGCCCGACGAGACTAAGTTCGAGATTAAGTTCAGGATTAGGTTCCCCTCGTGAACTTAATCTCCAACTTAATCCCAAACTTAATCTCCACCATCCCCCCCACTCGCACTCGTAATCATAGCCAAAGATATCTGAAATTTGGGAGAGCAAGAGCAAGAGAGCCCGCAGAAGGACAACATTTTTTCAACACTTTTGCCGGGGTAAATCCTAATCTCTGCGGGCAATCATTCTCTGTGTCTCGGCGCCTCTGTGGTTGTCCCCCCAGAGTGGGTGCCGGAGAGCGCCGCGGCGGATCCTGGCCCTCTTTGACATCCCCCTCCTGCGCAAGCATACTCACCATGCCATGACGCTGAAGACGCTCAAGGAACTTCGCGACCGGGCTCCCTTTCAGCCCTTCGACATTCACCTATCCGACGGCCAACGCCTCCCCGTGGTCACCCCTGACCATCTCTTTCTCATGCCGAATGGCCGCGAATGCTTGGTCGTGTCGCCAGACAACGGCTTCCGCTTTGTCGATGCCGACCAAGTCGTGAGCGCTGGCCGAGCCGGTCCCGCCAACCGCCCGCCGACCTCCTAACCTGCATACTCCACCCACGCTTCGAAACCGCCACAGACTGTCTCTCGAAGCGACCGTACCCCTGACCAACCGATCCCGGCGAGGCGTCTCCTCAGGTTGGGGAGAGAATTCCCCGACCGGAATCGCGCATTGAGATCCTGAACCGTTTACGTTTCCCCTCTCCCTTTCTCCCTCTCCCCAACCCCTCTGAGGTCTCTGCTGCAAGGGGTTGGGGAGAGGGTAAGGAGTGAGGGGTAAGGTTCATGGGGAGAGAACGCTCCCAAGTGTGACTTGGCGCATTGAACCCCTGAACCAGGAAGAGACGCGATTACATTGTTGCGGGCGAAAACG
>CAZVRY010000299.1:0-8082 GCA_964629545.1 uncultured Verrucomicrobiota bacterium
TCGGACAGCACGCCGGGGCTCACCAACACCTACGACCGGCGCGGACGGCTGAGCACCACGATTTGTGCCAACATGACGACCACGCGCTATTACAACAACCAGAACCAGTTGCTGGGGGAGGTCTACTCAGGGGGAACGCTGGGTGGCCTGACCGTCACGAACACCCTGGACGCCTATCTGCGGCGGCAGACGGTGGCGTTGAAAACGACCGGAGGCACGACCCTGGCCAGCCAGACTTTCGGCTACGACACCGCCTCGCGGCTCAACTCGGTCTCCGACGGCACCAACTCGGCGACTTACGCCTACCTTGCCAATTCGTCGCTGCTGGATACAGTGACGTCCAAGCAGAACGGCGTCACGCGCATGACCACGACCCGGCAGCACGATTTCCTGAACCGCCTGCGGTCCATCGGATCGGTGCTCTCCGGAACCAACCAGATGCCGGTGTCCTCGACCTACGCCTACAACGAGGCCAACCAGCGCATCCGCAACACCCTGGCCGACGGATCGTTCTGGGTTTACGACTACGACGCCCTGGGCCAGGTGAAATCGGGCAAGCGCTATTGGAGCGACGGGACGCCCGTGGCCGGCCAGCAGTTCGAATACGGTTTCGACGACATCGGCAATCGGACCTCGACCAAGGCGGGCGGCGACCAGAACGGCGCTAATCTGCGCTCGGCCACCTACACCGCCACCGTGCTGAACCAATACACGAACCGCACCGTGCCGAACGCCTTCGATGTCCTGGGCATCGCCACCGCCTCGGCCAACGTGTCGGTGAACGGGAGCACCAACGGTGTATATCGACGGAGCGAGTATTTCCGCAAGGAACAGACCGTGACCAACACGAGCGCCGTCTGGCACAACGTGAGCGTAACCACCAGCGGTGGCGGCGCCAACGCTGGGTATGCCTTCGTTCCGGCCACGCCAGAGATCTTCGTCCACGACGCCGACGGCAACCTGACCCAGGACGGGCGCTTCACCTACACGTGGGACGCCGAGAATCGCCTGACCAAGGCGGAGTCGTTGGCAGGCGGACCGCAGGCATCCAAACGCAAAGTGACGTGGGAATTCGACGCCCAAGGCCGGCGAGTGAGGCAGACGACCTACGACGGCACCAGCGGCAGCTACGTCGTGACCGAGGACATCCGCTTCCTGGCCGACGGCTGGCGGCACGTCGCTGAACTGGCCTACGGCTCGAACGTCGTCCGACGGGCCTACGCCTGGGGCCTGGACCTCGGCGGCTCCCTGGACGGGGCGGGCGGGGTCGGCGGCCTCCTCTGGATGAGCAGCTCCACCAACGGCACCCACTTCGCGGCCTACGACGGCAACGGCAACGTGACCGCCCTGGCCAAGGCCAGCGACGGGATGCTTTCGGCCAGTTACGAATTCGGGCCCTTCGGCGAGGCCAGCCGTGTCAGTGGCACTGCCGGCAAAGAGAACCCGTTCCGCTTCTCCACCAAACGGGCCAATGACACGACGGATGTGGTGCTTTACGAATACAGGGTTTACTCGCCGAGTACGGGGAGGTGGTTGAGCCGTGATCCCCTTGCGGAAAAAGGTGGCATGAACCTTCACGCCTTCGTGGACGGCGCCCCAATTAGCGCGCTCGATGCATTGGGATTAGACGACCTGCAAGTAATCGTCGGGCGCGCAATCATCCACTACATTGAAGAAGATGCCGCGACCACCATAGGGCGAGCTGCTGAGATTCGCTCTGGTGCGGCGAAACTGCTCTCGGTGCTCGGCGACATACAGATTGAGATCAACCCTAGCAAGGTTCCAGCAGGCGCGATTGCTGCATATTCGCCTTGGGCCGATACCATGTTTCTTCGGGAAGCGACCATCACAGGCCGAGATGCGACCCACGAAACCGTCCATGCTTACAATGACATTCGAAGAACGAGTGCCCGCAAACCCGCACGCCGAGACGAGGGAACTGCCTATGGTTACGAAGGTCTTGTTGAGGGACCGATCGCAGCCGCGGCGAACCTCGAGCGTTTCATCAAGAAGACGAACGGATGTCCTGAACAGGACGACGTAGCGATCGCCTGGCAGAGATTGCTTTGGAAGAAGTTCGGGCGACCAGACCAGATCAGGATGGTTAGGTACTCGAAGTGGTGGTGGTACGCGCAGGAACCCACCGACTCGACCGACATGAAGAACATCCGCAGCATCTTCGGCGTGCATGTCTCCTGCGAGGAGTTCGCTGCTGCCATCAACAAGCTGCTGGAACGGAAGCAATGCTGCTTCCGGGTGTCATGCGAACAGTCCAGCGCGATCGCCACCATCATACCAGCCGGGGTCAATATTGACCCTGTGTTCCGGTAGTGTCTATGAGCCGCCTCACGATTATCCTCGCAACTACAGTCCTCGTTGTTGCGGGTGGCATTGTGGTCACCGTGTCGAGGTTGCCATTTCGTATACTCTCAGGGGACTCCTCACGAGCGGTGAGTAATACAGAACAGGATCTGAGATGCATCGGCCTCGCAATCCTTTGGCTGTGCGAACTCGAGAAGATCGAGCTTGCCCCTTCGGCGCGTTCCCTCGTGAAGCTGGATGGATCGGAACTTTACAGCAGCATGTCTCGATCAGCGGATGCGATGAGACTGGCACGGCCAAGCGACAGGTCACGGTCGCAAGCAGCCTTCACTGACAGTTGGGGAAACTCTATCCATGCCGAAGTCAGTTTCCGACAGCGAGGCATGACGGTGCGAATGTGGAGCAATGGCCCCAACGAGGTGAATGAGTTGGGACATGGAGACGACATCGTGGAAATCGTAAACGTGAAGGTGCCTGGCAAAGTGACAGGTTCAGAGTTGTGACCGCATGACGGGTCAGCAGGTTCATGGTGCGATCTGAACTCTGATCCACCATCTCAAGCCGATTTCTCTCTCAGCGCTTCTTGGCAATGATGACGAGCGCCAGACCTCTCTCATTGTGTTTAGCAGTTGTGGGCGCGATTGCTGTAGCGCTGCGAATGGAATGTGAAAAGTCAGCGTGATTTCGTGTAGCGTGTGGTCTGGTACTTTTCGCAGGAATGCAGGAGTTCTCATTTTGGACAAAGCAAACCCCTCCCCTTCCCTCTCCCCGCGCCTCCGCTGCCTTCTGCAATCAAAGGCGCGGGGAGAGGGATGAGGTGGCCAACTGGTCCGCCGTAGCGTTGGCGAAGGCGGAAGGTCGGGTGAGGGGCCGGCTGAATTTCAAAATGAGAATTGCTGCCCAGCAAGCGAGCCCAAGCGGCGGATGAGTTCGGGGAGGAGGTCGAAGCGGCTGAGCCGGACGCCGGTCGCGCCCCCGCCGGGGTAGGTTTCGACGAAGGGAGGCGTGGGCGCGAGGTGGAAGCGCGCGTAGAAGCCTTGGCGGATGAAGTCCTTCAGGTCGTTTTCCGAGACGTGGAGGGTATCGAAGTGGACTTGGAAATAGTCGCCCTGGCCGGCGGCATTGACGCGGACGGCGACATAGGGATCGCCGAAGGCGCGTTTGAGCATGGCTTCGGCAACGTCGATGAGGGCGAGCCCGCGGAAGAAGCTGCCGCCGGGCAAGGCATGGAGAGGGCCGGGGTTGGGGGACCGGAGGGTGTCGTCATCGAGGCCGCGGTTGTAATCGAAGGGTTGGGCGCCGACGCGCTGGAGCCAGGCGTCGAGGAGGGCGGGTCCGTCGAGGTGAGTTTCCCAGTCGAGGCGGCGGAGGAGGTCGGCGGCTGGAGGGAGGCGGTCGAGGGGGATGGTGAAGGAGCGGTCGCCTTGTTGGGAGCTGGTGACGATGGGGATCCACTGGTCGGGGTGGTGGATGAGGTGGAAGTTCTTGGCGACCTCGCCGAAGAGGTAAGCGAGCATGGCGCGGAGCGGGGCGCCTGGTTCGGTGACGAGGGCGCCGTCGGGCCCCGGGCGGGGGAGGAGCGGGTCACGCCAGCCGGCGAAGAGGGCGGCGAAGGCGGCGTCGGTGCGTTCGGTGGCTTCGGCGATGGTGAGGCGCTGGGATTCGGCGAGTTGGCTGATGTGCCAGGGGCGGTGGTGGGCGAGGAGGGCGCGCAGTTGAGTTTGGGTGGCGTGGAGGGGAAGTTGGAGGAGTTGATCATAGACCCAGCGGGTCCGTTCCGGGCCGAGGGCGCCGCGGGTGAGGAGGTCGTCTTGGATTTGGGCAAAGAAGTCGGTGTCGAGGGGGAGGCGGGTGAGGAGGGCGGCGATTTCGGCGGATTTGCCGGTCATTTTGCGGGTTTCGGTGGTGGTGAGGCGGTGTTCTTCGGGGGAGGGGGCATAGGCGCCGGCGGACCATTTCCAGGCGGCGCGGTCGCGGTCGACGCTATAAGGGAAGAGGACGCGGAAGCGGTGGGTGGGGGCGGGGTAGACGCCGAGGGTGCGGTAGTTGTCGCGCGGGTTGGAGGAGATGAGGGTGCCTTGGTTGGGGCGGCCTTTTTGTTCGGTGGCCTGGTCGAGGGAGCCGGCGCGGACGCCGGTGCCGTATTCGGCTTGGCAGGCGAGGTGGACGAGGAGGTCGGGGGAGAGGCCGAGGTTGAAGAGGGCATTGATGGCGTTCTTGACGGCGAGGGTGACGGCGGAGGAACTGGAGAAGCCGCCGCGGGGGATGGCGCCGGTGGTGAGGACGCGGAGGCCTTGGAAGCCGTCGCGGCCGAGGTAGGTTTGGACGCGGGCGCCGAGGTTGCCTTCGCGGAGGGTGCGGAGGGAGGCGATGGCATTGCCGACGAGGGAGATGGGTCGGCGCAGGCTGTTGCTGAGCCAGAGGGAGGGGGGCGGCAGGGGCAGGCTGCGGGTTTGGCGCGCCTGGATTTCCTCGTCGGAGAAATAGCCGAGGGAGAGGAGGAGGTTTTCGGCCATGCGGGTGCCGAAGCCTTCGTAGCTGGACCAATCGTGGACGTCCTGGCCCGGGTACATGCAGGGGGCGTCGGCGGGGACGAAGTCGAGTTTCTCGCGGTATTCGGGTTCGGTCGGATGCAGGTGGATCTTGCCGTCGTCGGCTACCTGGACGAGGACGACGATTTGTTCACGGCCGGTGGGTTGTCCGGCGCCCAGCGGGGTTTGCCAGGCCGGGCCGTAGAAGCGTCCCATGTCCGGGTGCATGAAGGCGATGCGGAGGCGGCCGCCGGAGACGCCGAGGGCGACCGGGAGATCGGGGCGGAGGCCGAGGTCGTGCTGGCGGGTTTCGGCGAGGAGTTCTTCGAGTTGAGCGGCGATGGCGGCGGTTTGGACGGGGGGACGGTCGGCGGCGAGCCGGCGGGCGGCCTCGTCGACCCCGGAGTGGAGGTCGCCGGCCAGTTGGGGGGAGGAGGAGAGGATGCCTTCGAGGAGGGCGAGGTCGCGGGGGCGGGTGACATCGGAGCAGAGGAGGTCGAATTCGGGTTCGGCGGGGGAGGTGGTGATGGTGCGGATATCGCCGTGACGGCGGCTGATGGATTCGACGATATCGGTGAGGTAGAACTGGTGTTGGGCGTTGTCGTTGGTGAGGTGGCTGAGTTCGTGGCGGAGGGTGGCGGCGCGGATGGCGTAGAGGGGGCAGTTTCCTTCGGTGAGCTGATCGAGGGCTTGGCGTTGGGCAGGGTCGGGGAGGTGATCGATGTCGCGCTGTTCGACGATGCGGATGACGCGGCGGGCGAGGTCGCGGGCGATGCGACCCTTGCCCCGGTGTTTGGGGGGTTCGTAGAGGGCGGAAAGGAGGGTGAGGTCTGCTTCGGTGGGGCCGAGGCAGTGGGTTTCGAGGAGGCGTTGGAAGGTGGAGGTGGGGACGATGCGATCCCCCATCGTAATGACGAGGAGGGGGTTGGTGTCGGCCAGGTGAGGGACAGAGAAGGCCTCATAGGCGGCGAAGGCAGTGCCGCCAGCGGGGTGGTCGCTGAGCACGTAGAGGTTGTCGTCACCCAGGGCTTCGATGACTTCGAGGTGCCGATGGCCGACCAAGACGAGGGCGGGTTGGGGGCTGAGGGCGTGGAAGGCGATCAGGGAATGGCGGGCGAGGGGGATGCCACACACGGGTTGGGCGCACTTGGGGGATTGACCGAACCGGGTGCCTTTGCCGGCAGCGAGGAGGATGAGGATGGGGGTATCGGGGGTGGCGGGCTGGAACCGGTTCAGCAGTTCAGGGTTGAGGAGTTTGGCGGGCGACAGGGAGACGGCCTCGGCGAGCCGCCGGGTGGAGCGCGCGGCGCTGGGGAGAGGGGTCGAGGGCGAGGGGGCAGACACGGTCGGGATGGGGATGGGGTTGGTTGGAGGGCGGAGCGATGGATCCGGGCGAGTTTGGAGAGGGGTCTCGGGAACTCAAGAGCTTCCAGGCCGTCCGGCCCTGTTCCCTTCGTGGTTTGCCCGGAACTCGAAGCGGGTCAGGGCGCGGGGAAGCGGCCGGACTGCCGGAGGAAGGCGGCCGGGTTGCGGAAGATGACCTGGTCAATGGCGTCTGCGGCCCATCCGCGTTGCCGCATCTCGAGGGCGGTGTGGGGCACCGCCAGGGGCCGGCTGACGCCCCAGTCGCAGGCGCTGTTCATCCAGAGGCGTTCGGCGCCGTAGTGGTCGAGGATGTCGATGGCCCGGGCCGAGGTGCACTTGCTGGTGGGGTAAAGGGTCATGCCAGCCCAATGTCCGCGGTCGAGCACCATTTGGACGGTGTGTTCCTCGACATGATCGATGATGACCCGTTCGGGTTGGATGCGGGAATCGGCGCGCAGGGCGTCGAGGGTGAGCCGGGTTCCTTTGAGTTTGTCTTCGAGGTGGGGGGTATGGACGAGGATGAGTTGGTGATGGCGGGCGGCGAGGTCGATGTGGCGTTCGAGGATCTTGAGTTCGTTGCGGGAGTTCTTGTTCAGGCCGATTTCGCCGATGCCCAGGACGGTGGGGCGTTCGAGGAACGGGGGGATGAGGGCGATGACCTCTTCGGCGAGGGCGACGTCCTCGGATTCTTTGGGATTGATGCAGAGCCAGGCGTAATGGGGCAGGCCGAATTTGGCGGCCCGCTGGGGTTCGTAGTCGGTGAGTTGGCAGAAGTAATCGTAGAAGCCCTGGGGCGAACTGCGGTCGTAGCCGGCCCAGAAGGCGGGTTCGCAGACGGCGGCGCATCCGGCGGTGGTCATGGCGACATAATCGTCGGTGGTGCGGCTGACCATGTGGGCGTGGGGTTCGATGAAGCGCACGGCAGGAGGGGGGCTAGGGACGGTTCGAGGTGGGGGGAGGCGGGCGGTGGGGGGGGAAGGGAGACTAGACGGGGGGCGGGGCTGGCCAGGCGCCGAGGGCGCCTTTGCCTGGGGCTTTCGCGACGGGTTCTTCGGTGGGATCGCTGAGGGCGAGGAGGACGTGGCGGGCCCGGTCGGGCTCGGAAGCGGCCAAGTGGTGGAGGGCGGCGCGGAAGCAGTCGAGTCGGAAATCGGCTGGTCCGGAGGCGCGGTCGACGCGGTCAAGGAAGGCGGCGATTTCGATCAGTTTGCCGCGGGCGTCGAGGAAGTAGAGGTCAAGGACTTGTTGGCGCGTCATAGGGTTGCAGGGACGGCCATTATAGGCGGCGGGGCGGTCGCTGCAATGAGGATTCGAGCCGGTTTTCCCTTGTCCGGCTGGGTCCCCTTGACCATCCTTCGGCGCGATGTCCGAGCGCATGATTTCGTCCGTGCTCACCAGTCCCGATGTGGCGCTGGAGATGACGTTGCGTCCGTCGTTGTTTTCGGATTTCACGGGCCAGCCCAAGGTGAAGGAGCGGTTGGAGATCAGCGTGGAGGCGGCGCGGCAGCGTCAGGAGGCCTTGGATCATATTTTGTTGAGCGGCCCGCCGGGCTTGGGCAAGACCACGCTGGCCAACATTTTGGCCAAGGCGATGGGGGCGAACCTCAAGGCGACGAGCGGGCCGACCATCGAGAAGGCGGCTGATCTCGCCGGCTTGCTGACCAATCTCGAGGCGGGGGACGTCCTCTTCATCGACGAGATCCACCGGTTGCAGAAGACGATCGAGGAGTATCTCTATCCGGCGATGGAGGACTTCAAGTTGGACATCATCATCGACCAGGGGCCGAATGCGCGCAGCGTGCGGTTGAACCTGCCGCGCTTCACACTGATTGGCGCGACCACGCGCAGTGGGTTGTTGACGGCG
>CAZVRY010000300.1:0-8031 GCA_964629545.1 uncultured Verrucomicrobiota bacterium
CCCCCCCCCCCCCCCCCCCCCCCCCCCCCCCCCCCCCCCCCCCCCCCCCCCCAGGCGCAAGAATAGGCTTCGCATTGTTTGCGGGACTTGCTGGACTTGGGCGCGTGGTTCCCTGGTGGTTTAACCTGAGGGCTTGGAGGTTGTGCTGGGTGGCGGTGTGTCTGCTGGGGGTTGGGGTATGGGGTGCAGGGGCGGCGTCGCAGCAGGAGTCGTTGGATGCGTGGCGGCGGTTGACGGCGGCGGAGGGGGTGGTGCCGGCGGTCTATTTTGATGGGGTGAAGGTGCGTTGTGTTTTTGGGGGGGAGGGTGGGGTGGTGGGGTTCAGTGCGAAGCTGCGTCGGTTTCGAGTGCCGACGGACCGATATGAGGTGCGGATTGCGCGGTTGCGTTTGGATCGGTCGTTGCGGTCGGCGGGGTGGCCCGGGCGGGGTTGGCGGCGGGCGGTAGTGATTACTGGGGAGGAGTGGCGTCGGTTGACGGCGGATCTGGTGGAGTCGCTGGCTCCGCCGCAGCGGGGGGTTGGTTATACGTATCAGGGGTTATTGGCGGACCGGTTGTTGTATCGGGGGCGGGAGGGGGAGGTGGGGACGGCGGCGGTGGAGGAGGCGCCGCCGGGGGTGGCGGTGGGGCGGCGGTACACGATGCCGGAGACGCTCGAGGCGTTGGCGCGGTTGCTGGAGGTGGGGTTGCGGCGGACGCATCCGGGGGGGGGAGTGTTTTTGCTATTGGCGCCGGCGACGCCGCGGTTTCCGATGCCTTTGTTATTGGACAGCGAGGCGCGGCAGTGTGTCTGGCTGGCGCCGTCTGGGCTCTACGATCCGGCGGACAGCGGGTTGACGTTGGCGGTGACGGTGCGGGGTTTGGCGGGGTTGACGTTTCAGAGTCACGGCTTGGCGCTGGTGAAGAACCCGGTGTCGAGTTTGGCCCGGTTGGGGGATTTGGGGTTACAGACGGCGGTGCGGTTCTTGCGGTGGCCGGTGCCGAAGACGGGGAAGTCGCCGCCGCCGTTGCGGGGTGGGGAGGGGATGGATTTAGGGGCGTGGGAGCGTTGGTTGGATCGCTATACTGGGACGCAGCGGGAGGAGGGGATGATGCGGCTGTTGATTGGGGGGGATCGGGTGTTTCCGCGGCTGCGGGAGGCGCTGGGAGGGGCGACGAACTCGATTCATGTGAAGACGTATATATTTGATCGGGACGATGTGGCGGTGGGGATTGCGGACCTGCTCAAGGCGCGGTCGGCGGAGGTGGAGGTGAAGGTGGTGATGGATCAGATGGCGAGTTTGGGGGCGGGGACGGAGCCGCCGGGGACGCCGTTGCCTGAGGGGTTTGTGGCTCCGGGGTCGATCGTGTCGTATTTGCGGCGGGGTTCGGAGGTGGAGGTGCGGCAGACGTTGAATCCGTGGTTATTGACGGATCACGCGAAGATGTTTTTGGTCGATGGGCGGCGGGCGTGGGTTGGGGGCATGAATCTGGGCCGGGAGTATCGCCACGAGTGGCACGATTTGATGGTGGAGGTGAGCGGGCCGGTGGTGGGATCGTTGGAGGCGGAGTTTGGTCGGATTTGGGGGCACAGTGGGTGGTGGGGGGATTTGGGGTATTTGGGGGCGGTGATGCGGCGGCCGCGGGCGGTGGCGTGGGAGGAGGAGGGGGAGGGGTGGATGGCGGTGCGACGCTTGCCGACCAAGACGGCGTGGAAGCCGTTTAGTGGGGCGGTGCAGGGGGCGCTCCGGCGGGCGCAGAGCCACGTGTTCCTGGAGAACCCCTACTTATTCGATACGCGGATCATTTCCGGGCTGGTCTTGGCGCGGCATCGGGGGGTGGACGTGAGGGTCGTGTTGCCGCAGGCGAACGATTTTGCGATGGGCAGCCGGGGCAACCTGGTCTTGGCCAATTACCTATTGCGACACGGGGTGCGGGTGTTTTTCTTTCCTGGGATGACGCATGTGAAGGCGTTGTTAGTGGACGGGTGGTCGTGTTTGGGGTCGGCCAATTTGAATCATTTGAGTTTGCGGCTGTGTCACGAGCAGAATTTGGCGACGTCGGATCCGAGGTTTGCGGCGGCGTTGCGGCGGGAGTTATTCGAGGAGGATTTCGAGCGCTCGTACGAGTTGACCGCGCCGGTGGAGGTGGGGTGGGCGGATGTGTTGGCGGATTTGCTGTTGGAGGGGTTTTAGGGGTTGGGCAGGGCCGGGGTGACGACGCGGTAGTAGCGGGTGGTTGGGGTGGGTGGGAGGGGGATGAGGATTTCCTCGAGGTGGTCCGTGCTGGCGGTGGGGATATCTTGGAGGCGAGACCAGGAGTCTGAGGAGAGGGAGTCGCTGGCCAGGAGCGAGTAGGAGTGGCCGGAGACGACGGGGAGCCGGAGGCGGAGGGCTGGGTTGTTGTCGGTGGGGTGGACGAGGTCGAGGCGGAGGACGCTGGCGGGGTCGCGTGGGAGGGTGCCGCTCAGGAACTCGTCGCGGTTGGATTGCCGGTCGTGGTCGGGGTCGGCGTCGTCGCCGCTGATGTCGGGGTTGGCGAGTTCCACGGCGGTGAAGTGGAAGAGGCGCCAGGCGTTGTAGGCATCGTCGCGGACGAGGACGGAGAGGTTATCGGCGACGGTGGAGGCGCCGTCGCCGGCGGAGAGGCGGAGTTGGTAGGTGCCGGGCTGAGGGAAGGTAGCCAGAGTGCGGTAGAGCGTGGGGTGGGCGAAGGCGACGGGGGCGGGGCCATCGATTTGGGACCAGAGGTTGGTGAAGGCGCCGGGCGGGGTGGGGAGGCCGTCGTCGCGGACGAGGCCTTGGAGGAGGGTGGTGGTGGGGGCGGGGAGGTCGAGGTCGGGGCCGGCGTTGACCTGGGGGGGGTGGTTGACTCCGGAGGAGCGGACGCCGGAGAGTTCGAGGTCGAAGCTGAGGTCGGAGCTGGTGGCGTTGGCTTGGTGGATTTCGACGGCGAGGACGTTGCGTCCGTTGACGAGGAGAGCGGGGTCGACGGTGTTATCGTAGAAGTTGGTGGTTTCGTCGGCGCCGCCGACGGCGCTGCTGGCGGTGGTTTGGGAGGTGACGTCGCCTGTGGGCATGTTACTGCGGAAGACTTCGACGTTGTTGAGGTAGACGATGCCGCCGTCGTCGCGGAGGAGGCGGACGAGGAGGGACTGGGTGGTGGAGGCGTTGGGGAGGTCGAAGGCGTGGCGGAAGTAGTAGGTGACGTATTTGGCGCTGGCGTTGGGGCCGAAGCTCAGGACGGTGGCCTCGTCGCCTTCCGGGGGGTTGGAGCTATAGCCGAGTTGGGCTGGGCCGGCGGGCCAGGAGGAGTCGTCGAAGGTGGGCTGGCGCCAGGCGGATCCTTGGTTGGAACCGTCGTCGAGGTAGCGCCAGGTGGCGCCTTGGGGGATGAGGGTGAATTGTTCTGCGGGTGGGGTGACAGTGACGGTCATTTGGGCGACGGCTTGGAGTTCGCCGTCGTGGGCGGTGAGTTGGATGACGAAGGTGCCGGTGCCTGGGAACCAGGCGGTAGTTTGGGGGGAGGCGGGGTCGAGGAAGACGACGGGGGCGGGTCCGCTGGCGGTGGACCAGGCGAAGGCGAGTTGCGCTGGGGGGGAGGGGAGGCCGTCATCGGAGGCGGCGGCGTTCAGGGGGAGGCTGGCAGGGAATTCGCCGGCGGTGAAGGTGGCGGCGGGATCGAGGGTAAGGGTGGGACGGCGGTTGCCGTGGTTATCGAGTCCTGGGGAAGGGGGGCCGAAGCTGGCGCGCCAGTTAATGGGGTCGTCGCCGTAGGCGGAGGCGTGGATCCGTTCGAGGGAGGGGCCGAGGCCGGCGGCGTTGGTGGGCCAGGGGGCGCGGTTATCGTAGCGGACGGAGTCGACGAGGAGGTAGGGGACGAAGACGGTGCCGTTGGTGAGGAGGTCTGGGGAATCTGGGCGGCGGAGGGTGATGGTTTCGCCGTTGTTTTGGAGGGATCCGTTGAAGGGGCCGAGGACGGGGACGTCGTCGGGGATACCGTGGAGTTGGCGGAAGGCGGTGGGATCGGAGCCGGCGATGACGAGGAGGCCGCGGGGTGAGAGGGTGGTCCCGGTGGGAAAGCGGAAATCGAGGCCATCGACGATCCAGGTGTTGGCAGGCAATTCGGGGTCGTAGAGGGGGACCGGGGCATCGGAGAGGTTGAGGAGTTCGACGAATTCGCTTTCGCCTGGGGTGGGATGGTAGTGGATTTCGTTGAGGACGACGGGGCCGAAGCGGGGCCCGAGGTTGTGGGTGCCGAGGGAGGTTTGGGTTTGCGGGGGGTATTGGATGAGGCCGGTGGAGTTGGTATGGCGTCCGAAGGTGACGCCGTTGGCGGCGGCGGGGAAGGCGAAGCCATCGGAGTAGCCGGTGAGGGTGCCTTGGGGGTTAGCGGAGAAGAGGTAGACTTGTTCGCCGTGGGAATCGAAGAGGAAGCTGGTGGGGGAGCCGGGGTTGGGGTTGAAGTCGCGTTCGTCGAAGACGCGGTAGCCGCCGGGTGGGAGGACGGTGCCTGGGGGGAGTTGGAATTTGGCGGGGTTGGTGCGGTCGTCGGTGAGGAACCAGTAGCTGAGGTCGGCGCTGGAGGGGCCGGGGTTGAAGAGTTCGACGGCGTCGAGTTGGGGGAGGTCGGTATGGGTGAGGATTTCGGTCACGAGGATTTGGGGGATGCCGATGGCGGGGTCGTCGGCGCCGGGGGAACCGCCGGGGTGGGCGCTGGCGCGCCAGTGGAGGGGAAGGTCGGGGTCTGGGTTGACATTCGGGAGGGTGGGGACGAGGGAGAAGCCGAGACCGTCGGCGGCGGTGGGCCAGCCTTGGTCGTCGCGGTAGGCGACGGAGAAGATGGGGGTGCCGACGGCGTGGGCGAGGGTGAGGCGTTCGCCGGAGTTGGCGAGGCGGCCGGAGTAGGTGCCGGCGAGCGGGGTGGCGGGGTAACGGCGGGTGAAGGCGTCGGCGTTGCTGGCGAGGACGGCGAAGGCGCCTGGGGGGAGGCGGGAGCCGTTGGGGAAGCGGAAGGCGATGCCGTTGGTGAAGTGGACCCCGCTGAGGTCGAGTTCGGAGTCGCCGACGTTCTTGAGTTCGAGGAATTCGAGTTCATCGCCGTCGAGGGTGGCGTCGTCGGGCGGGTGGTACATGATTTCCGTGATGAAGAGATCGCGGTAGGTTTGGATGACGATGAAGGAGGCTTCGTTGAGGGCGCTCCAGGTGGTGCCGCTGCGGAGGCGGGCGCGGACGTCGGCGCTTTCGGTGAGGGTGAGGGGGCCGGCGTAGATGCGGGCGGCGGGGGAGGGGTTGCCGCCGGGGAGGCGGGGGTCGGAGCCGTCGAGGGTCACGTAGAGGGTGCCGGCGGGGGCGGACAGGGTGAGGGAGAATCCGTGGGGGATGGGGCCGCCGTGTTGGTTGAACGAGGGGGCGGTGACGGTGGGGTAGAGGTTGTCGGTGCGGAGTTGTTGGAGGACGACGGCGGAGCGGTTGCGCAGGAAGGTGGCGACGGTGTTCATGGCGGGGATCCAGTGGCCGTCGCGGGTGTAGGGGGTGGAGTTTTTGGCGTCACCCCAGCGGGCGGATTCGCAGACCATGGCGCGGTAGATTTCGTTGCTGCGGGCGAGGAAGCGGGTGGCGCAAGCCTCGGGGGTGAGGACGCCGCCGTTGAAGAAGTGTCGATGGACATGGTCCCCGACGAGGACGCGGAATTCGGGGTTGGCCTGGAGGCGTTGCCAGAGGTACTGGGGGTTGCTTTTGCTGAGGTTGCTGCCGCGGGTGGGGTCGCCGGCGGCGTAGGGGCCGGTGCGGTCTTCGTTGACGTTGAGGAGGGTATGTTCGGAGTCGTGGGCGAAGAAGCGGAAGCCGGTGAGGCCGTTGGTATGGCGGACGGCGAAGAAGTTATTGGGGGAGCTGTTGCCGAGGAAATTGGAGATGGGGGCATCGAGGTTGCCGCCGTAGAGGACGACGAGCATGTAATCGATGAGGGCGGGGACATCGAGGAGGTTTTCGTAGGCGGGGTTGCGGGAGCCGTCGGGGTTCCTGCCTTGGACGCGTTGGTAGTTGGCGTCGGCGGCGAACCCGTTGGTGGCGGCGTTCCAGAGACGTCGCCAGGCGTGTTGGGTGCCGTCGGTGGCTTCGATGATGTAGCCGATATCGGGGTCGACTTTGATGGTGTCGTATTCCTCTTCGCGGCCACCGAAGTAGGAGGCGCCGTAGGCGGCGTCGGCGCGCTCGTCCGTGTTGTAGAGGCCCCAGTAGAGGCCGTTGACGTAGAGGTGGTAGAAGCGTCCGCGCTTGGCGGGGCGGCCCATGGCGAGTTGGGCGTCGCGGGAGAACTGGTCACGGAGCTGGATGCAGCGCGAGTCGTTTTGGAAGCTCCAGGAGTAGTTTTGGCCGGTGCGGAGGTCGATCTTCTCGAAGGAGGCGGCGCCCTCGTCGCCAAACAGCGGGTAATTGAGTTTGGCGGCGCCGTATTCGCTGCGGAAGAAGAAGCGGAAGGCGTGTTTGGGGTTTTGGGTGCTGCGGCTGAACCCGCCGCGGATGCGGATGCCGCAGTCGATTTGGAAGCCGTCGGCGCCGTCGGGGTGGATGAGTTCGAGGGAGGTGGGGCGTTCCCACGCGATTTCGTCGCCGCTGGGGTTGGCATAGATGCCGGTGGAGGGGTTGAAGAGGTGTTTGAGGTCGGTGACGATGGAGAAGGAGGGGATGGATTTGAGGTCATCGCGGATGGTCGCGCGGTAATTGGGGTGGTTGACGACGTCGGGGTCCATGCCGTAGTCGACGGTGTTTTGGCCCCACGAGCTGGGCCATCCCGGGGGGGCGACGCCGTTGGTGGCCTGGCGGATGATATCGTCGACGAAGAGGTAGGTTTGGGTATCGATGTTGGAGGGGAGGTGACCTGGGCGGAGGGCGATGGCGCGGAGGCAGGTCGTGGCGGTGATGGGGAGGGGAGCGGAGTAGACGAGTCCGTTAGTGGCGGAAGGGGGGGAGCCGTTGGTGGTGTAGCGGATTTGGGCGTCCGGGGTAGCGCACGAGATAGTCAAGGAGAACGGGGCGTCGTGGAAGCCGCGGTCGTGGCTGAATTTGGTATCGGCGACGCGGGCAACGAAGCCGGCGGTGTTGGCGGCGCCTGGGGAGGGTTGGAGGAAGTAGTAGTTGGCCTCTTGGAATGTGCCGTAGGAGATATCGGCGTCCTGTTCGGGGAAGGCGGGGGCGAAGTGGGAGGCGATGGTGAGTCCGTCGGGCCGGACGAGGGCGAGGTATTCGCCGGTGGCGGAGAGGCGGAAGTTGGTATGGAGTTGGGCGCCGGCGGTGGCGCGGTTCTTCCCGGAGGCGAAGACGACCAGGAATCCGTTGGGGGCGAGGTTGGTGGAGGGGAAGCGCCACTGGGTGAGGTCGTCGAGGCGGTCGGTGAGGAACCACCCGCCGAGGTTGACCGGGTCGGGGGTGGGGTTATGGAGTTCGATCCAATCGGAGTATTCCCGGTCCTGATCCATAAGGATGCGGGTATTGGAGGCGAGGAACTCGGTGATTTGGACTTGGGCGGAGGCTGGGGAGAGGAGGGCGAAGCCAAGGGTGGCGGAGGACGCGGCCAAGAAAAAACGTTGCAGGAATGTCACAGGCACGGGGGAAAGTAAGCACAATCCGGGCCGGTGGTTCCATCCCTTTCGGTTGATCGGGGCCATGGGGCGAGGAACCTGTCGGCGTGGCGTCCCGTCCGGCGTGAGGGCTGCGGGAAGGGCTGGTCAAGGGGGGAGGGGCGGGCTAGGGTGCGGGGGCACGGCACATGAAGTTCCTCGAGGAATATCGGGATGGGCAGGGGGCGCGGCGTTTGGCCGATCGATTGGCGCGGTTGGTGACCCGTCCCTGGACGCTGATGGAGGTGTGCGGGGGGCAGACGCACGCGATTGTGAGGTTTGGGGTGGATGAGTTGCTGCCGGCGGGGTTGACCTTGGTGCATGGGCCGGGTTGCCCAGTGTGCGTGACCTCGCTGGAGATGATGGACAAGGCGATGGAGATCGCGTCGCGGCCGGGGGTGGTGTTCTGCACGTTTGGGGACATGATGCGG
>CAZVRY010000301.1:0-8018 GCA_964629545.1 uncultured Verrucomicrobiota bacterium
GGGGGAACGGATTTGGAGCGGGTGGCGCGGGATTGGGTGCAGGCAGCGAGCGGGGGGCGGTGAGGGGGGGTGGGGGCGGGGGTTTGGGGTTTCGCTTCGGGCGGCTTGCGGTATGGTGGGGGCATGCCGACGATTGCGGAGCAGTTGGAGAATCTGCCGGCGCTGAACCAGGTGGTGGTGCCCGACCTGTGGCAGCAGCAGGCGGTGACGGCCTTGCGGGAGGGGCGGGACGTGGTGGTGCAGGCTCCGACGGGGGCGGGGAAGACGCTGATTTTCGAGTTGTGGTCGAACTACGGGCGGCCGCGCGGTCAGGCGATCTACACGGTGCCGACGCGGGCGTTGGCGAACGACAAGCTGGCGGAGTGGCGGGGGCGGGGTTGGGAGGTGGGGATCGCGACGGGGGATTTGGCAGAGAACCTGGGGGCGCCGGTCGTGGTGGCCACGTTGGAGACGCAGAAGAACCGGTTGATTCGCGGCGAGGGTCCGGCGCTGTTGGTAGTGGATGAGTATCAAATGATCGCGGATCCGGATCGCGGGTTGAACTACGAGCTGGCGATTGCCTTGGCGCCGGCGAGGACCCAGTTCTTGCTGTTGAGCGGGAGCGTGGGGAATCCGCAGGACGTGGTGAAGTGGCTTCATCGGTTGGGGCGGCAGGCGACGTTGATCAAGCACCAGGAGCGGCCGGTGCCGTTGGAGGAAGTCTTTGCCAACCAGCTCAATTACCATGTGCCTGCGGAGATTCGGGGATACTGGCCGCGTTTTTGCGCGAAGGTGTTGGCGGAGGACCTGGGGCCGCTGCTGTTGTTTGCGCCGCGGCGGCAGGCGGCGGAGGCGTTGGCGGCCGAGGTCGCGCGGTATCTGCCGACCCCGAATCCCCTGGCGTTGACGCCGGAGCAAAAGCAGGTGGTGGGGGATCACCTGGCCCGGATGCTGAAGGGCCGGATTGCGTATCATCACAGTGGTTTGAGTTATCCGGCGCGGGCGGGGGTGATCGAGCCCCTGGCCAAGGCGGGGCAGCTTCGGGTGGTGGTGGCGACGATGGGTTTGGCGGCGGGGATTAACTTCTCGCTGCGGAGCGTGGCGTTGGCGGGCGAGTCGTATCGGCGGGATCAGGCGGAGCAGCCGCTGCGGCCGGACGAACTGTTGCAGATGTTCGGCCGGGCGGGGCGGCGGGGGATCGACGAGGTGGGCTTCGTGCTGGTGACGCCGAACGAGATTCGGATGCACGAGGGCTATCCGTGTCATTTGGCGCGGAATGGGATGGTGGACTGGGGGGCGTTGTTGGGGTTGATGAGTGCGGCGGCGGATCAGGAGGGGGATCCGCTGGCGGAGGCGGTGCGGGTGCAGGATCGGTTATTCAGCAGCAAGCCGATTTTCCTGGGGGTGGAGGAGTCGTTGCGTCATCCGGAGGGTGTGTGTGGGTTGATGACGGATGCGGAGCGAGCGCGGCATGTGCGGAAGCGGGTGCGGGAGATACGGAACAGCCGGGGGGAATGGGAGTTGATGCCGCCGCTGCGGGAGGTGCCGGTGCGGGAGGTGTGGGTGCCGGTCGGCGAGGGGCGGGAGGGCGTCGGGATGCCGAAGGAGGGGGTGGCAGAGGCCTTGGCGGAGGCGGGGGTTGAGGGTGTGGGGGAGGGTGCGGTGGAGGGACGGGCGATGGTCTCGGCCTTGGGGCACGCGCCGGCCTTGGAGCGGGTGGGGCAGGGTGCGTTGGTCGTCTTGGAGGAGACGGCGGCCGGGCGGGTGTATGGGCGAGAGGTGACGGTGGCGGATTGTCTGGCGGGGGACCGGGTGGTATTGGCGAAGTGGGTGAGGCGGATGGCGAACTGGCCCGGGCGGCAGGCGTTGCGGGCAGAGTGGGAGGCGAAGATTGCGCCAGAGGTGGCGGCGAGGCTGGCGGGGCAGCGGACGCCGGTGGTGCGGTTTGTGGGGCATCCGCAGAAGATCGTGGCGCAGTTGAGTGTGGCGGAGTTGCCGTTGAGGGTGCCGGTGGATCGGCATGGGGTGGCGTTGTGGCGACCGGAGGAGCGAGAGGTCTTGCCGGCGGATTGCGCGCGCTGCGGGTTGGTGGCGAAGTGCCGTCAATTGACGACGGCGACGGGGGCGGCGTTGTTGTGGCGTCGGCTGGGGTTGGTGGATCGGGCTGGGGTGCCGACGTTGCGTGGCCGGCTGGTGAGTTTCTTCCAGCAGGGGGATGGGCTGGCGGTGGCGGCGGCGTTGGAGGATGAGGGGTATGGGTTGGAGGAGTTGGTGTACGACCTGGCCAATCTCGATGCGGGGTTTCGGTTTTGCGGGGAGGACAATCGGTGGGCGGGGCGGTTGGCGATGGCGTGTCATCAGCGCTACGGGTTGCAGAGCATTCCGGGTTATTTGGAGAACGGGGTGCCGCCGAAGTATGGGGCGGGGGCGGAGTTGATTGTGGCGGGGGTGCATCGGGATCCGCAGAGCAAGCATGCGTGGGTGAGTCCCTTATTGGGGTCGGGGGATATCGATCGGGTCATCATTGAATGGCGGAGTTTATTGCGCCAGGTGGTGCATGCGCCGGATCTGGAGTGGCCGCGCTGGCGGGCGTTGCGGGCGTTGGCGAAGACGATTTTGAACGAGACGGAGTCCCCGACGCTGACGGAGTTGCCGCCGTTGGCGTATGAGCAGACGCGGCGGGTGGAGCATCGGTTGATTTTACGGAGGCATTAGGCAATGCAAAGGCGGGTTGAACTGGGTGGGGAAGGCGGTTACTTTCTGCGCCGATGATGACGACCCAAGCCGGTCAGGGCGGTTCCGCCTGGTTGTTGTATTCCCTGCTGACGGTAGCGAGTTGGGGGGTTTACGGGATTTTTCTGCACACGGGCACGGTGGGGATGGGGGATCCTGCGAACGGGCGGATCAAGGCGTTCTTGTTTGTGGGGATTGCGTATTTTCTGACGGCGGTGTTGGCGCCGCTGGCGATTTTGGCGATGAGCGGGGCGACCTGGGCGTTTCCCGCCAAGGGGCTGTGGTGGTCGTTGTTGGCGGGGACGGTGGGGGCGATTGGGGCGTTGGGGGTGTTATTGGCGTTCGGAGCGAAGGGGACGCCGGGGGTGGTGATGTCGATCGTGTTTGCGGGGGCGCCGGTGGTGAACGCGTTGGTGGCGATCACGCTGCATCCGCCGGCTGGGGGGCTGGCATCGATCAAGCCGCAGTTCTTTCTGGGGATTCTGTTAGCGGCGGTGGGGGGGTGTTTAGTGAGTTATTACAAGCCGAACCCGCCGCCGGCGAAGCCGCCGGCCGCGCTGAAGGCGGCGGGTTTGCCGCCGGTTCAGGGCGGGCCGCATGCTTGAGGCTGGGGGTACATGGTGGGTGTGACGTTCCCATCCCGGGTGGAGTTGGATAGCCAGGAATGGGCGGCGTGGCAGGCGTTGGTGGACAAGGTGCTGCCGGCGAACACGTTCCAGGCCCGGAAGTGGGCGGGGGCAGGGGCGGGGGGGAGGCTAACGGACTGGGCAGACTTCGGGCGGCGGGTTCCGCTGACGACGAAGGTGGAGTTGGTGGAGGACCAGCGGGCGCATCCGTTATTCGGGTCGAATCTGACGTTTCCGTTGGACCGTTACACGCGGTATCACCAGACGAGCGGGACCTCGGGAGCGCCGTTGCGTTGGCTGGATACGGCGGAGAGTTGGGACCGGATGGTGAGCCTGTGGGTGGAGATTTACCGGGCGGCGGGGGTGGGGCCATCGGATCACGTGTATTTCGCGTTCAGTTTCGGTCCGTTTTTGGGCTTTTGGCTGGCCTACGATGCGGGGGAGCGGCTGGGGTGTTTGTGTTTGCCTGGGGGCGGGTTGAGCACGCTGGCGCGGTTGCGGGCGATGTTGGATTTGGGGGTGACGGTGTTGTGCTGCACGCCGACCTACGCGATCCGGCTGGGAGAGGTGGCCCGGGAAGAGGGGTTGGATCTGGGGCGGAGTCGGGTGCGGGTGATCATTGTGGCGGGCGAGCCCGGCGGGAGCATCCCGGCGACGCGGGCGCACGTGGAGTCGCTCTGGCCTGGGGCGCGGGTGTTCGATCACCACGGGTTGACGGAAGTGGGGCCGGTGACGTTCGAGTGTCCGGCGCGGCCCGGGTTTTTGCATGTATTGGAGCCGGCGTATCGGGCGGAGATCCTGGATGCGCAGACCCTGCGGGCCGTGCCGGTTGGGCAGGTGGGCGAATTGGTGCTGACCACGCTTTACCGGGTGGGGTCGCCGTTGATCCGGTATCGGACGGGTGATCTGGTGCGGGCGGCGGAGGAGGGGGCGTGCGGGTGTGGGCGGTCGCAGTTGACGTTGGAGGGCGGCGTCTTGGGGCGGGCGGATGACATGGTGGTGGTGCGCGGGGTGAACGTGTATCCGTCGGCGGTGGACGAGGTGGTGCGTCGTTGCGGGGGCGTGGCGGAGTATCGGGTGCGGTTGCGGACGGCGCATGCGTTGACGGAGATGGAGGTGGAGGTGGAGCCGGTGCGCGCAGAGGCTGGGGCCGACGTGCGGGAGCGGCTGCTGAAGGAGTTTCACCTCGCGTTTTCGCTGCGGGTGCCCGTGGCAGTGGTGGAGGCGGGGACGTTGCCGCGGTTCGAGATGAAGGCGCGTCGGTGGGTGAGGGGGTAGGGGCAAGAAAAAAAAAGCGCGGGCGGCCGACGTGGATCGGCCGCCCGCGGCATGCAGGGTGGGCGGGGGTTACTTCCGCGCCCGGTAGTATTTCTGGGTGGCGGCGGGCGTGACGGTGTGGGTTGGGGGGGTAGCGTTCTGGACGGATGACCAACCGCCGGCCGGGGAGTCGGCTTCTTCGAGCGTTCCGGAGTCCCAACCGATGACGAGGTTGGCGCCGGAGCGGGTGACAGTGAGCGGCCCGGGCGGGGTGCCTGAGCCGTAGGGAGCGGGCACGGAGTCGAGGTAGCCCGCCGAGCTGAGGTAGAAGTCGTCGAAGGCCGCGCTATAAGTGCTGCTGCTGCCCAGGACGACGAGTTGGTCGAGGACGGGTTCGATGCCGCCGAGGACGGGATCGACGAAGAAGGGGTCGCGGTCGCTCATGTAGTTCTCGAACAGGAGCGTGCGGGTGGCCTCGCCTTCCTTTTGGATGAAGACGGAGAAGGTATCGCTGGAGCTATCGGCGAGGGGAGCGTTGGTGACGTTGATCCAGACGTTGTATACGGCGATGGCATCGAGGGGGGAGTTGGGGAAGTCGATGGCGGCGCTCGTGTTGTCCCCGAGCCATCCGTTCCGGGCGCCGAGGTACCATCCGTTGGTGGTCACGCCGGCGAGTTCGTTGGTGAAGGGCGAGGGATAGACCGCGGGGCCGATGTTTTGGATCTCGTCGGCGTAGCTGCGCTGGCTCTTGTCGGTGAGGGCGACCATATTGGTCATGTTAAAGGCGGCGGGGTCGCCGGGGATGAGGCGGAAGAAGAGGGTGCGGGCCTGGTTTTCCTGGATGGAGAGGCTGCGCAGCCTGAGGAAGCTGATGCCGGTGGCGGTGGTGCGGAGGGCGCGGTTGCCGTTGAGGTCGACGACTTGGCCCGCGGTGCCGGAGGTGTCGTTCCAGTAGCCGGAGTCGAAGAGGTTGCCGAGTTGGGCTTGGTCGAAGTTATCGAGCAGGGTCCAGCCGGGGGCGACGCCGTTGACGACGGCGACGGAGGTGGAGGCGGTGAGGGTATCAGCGCCGCGGTTGACGGTGATGACGTAGGTGGTGGATTCGGTGGGGGTGATGGTCAGGCTGCCGGCGCCGGCCGAGGTTTGGGCGGTGACGTCGCCGAGGGAGCTGATGGTGATCTGGGTGGCGTCTTTGCTGACTTCCCAGCGGAGGGTGGTGGAGCCGCCGCTGGCGATGGCAGGGAGGTCGGCTTTGAAGGAGGTAATCGCCAGGGGTTGGAGCCGGGAGGGGGGATCGGTGATATAGGTCGTTTGCAGGAGAGCGGCTTCCTCGGCGGACAGCGCGCGGTTCCAAAGGACGACTTCGTCGATCAGGCCGCCGTACCAGGCGGAGGCAGCGGCGCGAAGGATGCCGCCGATGGTGGTGGTGTTGGCGGTGAGGGGGCGGACGGGGGTGATGACGACTTCATCGGCGACGCCGTCGACATAGAGTTGAGCGGTCATGGTGCCCGGGGCGATTTCGCGTTGGACGTAGATGATGTTATGCCAGGTGTCGTCGAAGGCGACGCCGAGGGAGTGTCGGTGGTCGCCGACGGTGCCGCCGGTGTTATTGCGGATGTAGAGGTCGACGGTGCCGTCGGCCCCGGTGTTATGGGTGCCGATATTGAAAAGGGCGTTGCCGTTGGTGGTGGAGCCTTCGGAGAAGACGCGGCGGTCGGTTTGGGCGACGCCTTTGACCCAGAGGGAGACGCTGAAGTTGGGGTGTTGGTAGATGGGGAGATCTTCGCCGGGGTTGTTGATGCGGGTGAGCATGGAGCTGGTGCCGTTGAACTGCATGGCTTTGCTCCAGCGCCCACCGGCCACGAGATTCGCCTCGGTGAGGTTGTTGAGCGTCATGTCGTAGCCGCTGACGAGGTCGGGGGTCTTGGTGCCGAGGATGGTATCGAGGGGCCAATAGGAGATCATGCTGTCGTTGAGGTTCGGGGCGGGCCAGGGGGAGATGGTGACTTGGGCGACCTGGCTGGTGGAGTTGCCCTGGGCATTGGAGGCGACGAGGGCGTAGGCGCCAGAATCGGCCTCGGTGGTATTGACGAGGGCGAGGGTAAGGTCGGTGGCTCCGGGAATCGCCTCGCCGTTCTTGGTCCACTGATACGTCATGGGGCGGGTGCCGTAGACGCCGGCGCGGAGGGTCCAGGGGTCGTTCGGGTGGAGGGCGGTGGAGCCGACGGGTTGGACGGAGAAGCCTGGGGCGAAGGCGGGGACAGGGGTTTGGATGCTGTTGTTCATGACCTGGAGGATCTCGGCCTCGCTGAGGGCACGGGACCAGACGGCGACGTCGTCGATGGCGCCCTGGAACATGGCGGCGTTGGGGGGGCTATTGACGAGGCGGTAGACGACGGCGATGGCGGTGGTGTCGATGGGTTGGTTGCCTTGGGTGTAGGCGTTGGACATATCGAGTTGGCCATCGACGTAGAGCCGGACCGTACCTGGTTCGCTGATCAGGGCGATGTGGCGCCAGGTGCCGTCGAAAGCATTGGCGGCGGGGCCGGTGGAGTTCTGGCGGTCGACCAGGGGACCCGAGTTGCGGATGTAGATGCGGGAGGAATAATTGCCGGCGGTGGTGCCGCTGCGGGTGCCGATCGCCATGAGCGGGTTGGCGTTGACGCTGGAGGAGTCGCAGAACACCCGCTTGTCGCCATTCGCGTAAGTGGGGTCGGTGGCGTTCCCCTTGACCCACATGAGGACGGACCAGGCGGGGCTGCGGCTGATGGGGAGACCGTTATCGACGCCTTCGGGGGTGATGAGGGTGAGGTATTGTTCGGAGCCGCCGATGGTTTGGTTGAAGTTGAAGGCGTTGCCGAACTTGCCGGCGACGAACACGGAACTGTCGATGATGTTGGCCATCTCGAGGTTGTTCCCCGCGACGACGTCGGGCGTGGTGTAAGGCCAGACCAAGACTTGGTGGGTGTCGAGGGGCCAGTAGGAAACCAGGCCTTCACGGAGGTCGGCGCCCTGGGTGGCCGGGGCGACGAGCAGCGCGGCCCCGAGAGACAATAAGGTGATGCGTTTCATGGCATGGATGGGTATCTGGAAAAGATGATGGGCTGAGGACGGGGTTATTGGCAAGCCTGCGGTCGGGTTGGACGGCGACTTTTTTGGGGGGGCGAGCGCAGGAGTCGGCTGCTTCTTGAAGGTCCACTTCTTCCCGACCTTCCCCCAGCCCGGCGCGGGGGCGAGGGGGTCATCGGGGGTAGGGTCAGGGAGGGCAGTGAACCTGTCACCCTGATTGACCACGGTCGGCGTGGTGCCGCGCCCGAATCCAAAGCGGCGGAGCACCGCCGCACTCCACGACGCTGGCGCGACCGGGTCACCGCCAAGCTGAGGCGAAGCTCTTGGAGTGCGCCAGTGCTCTGGCGCTGTGGA
>CAZVRY010000302.1:0-8015 GCA_964629545.1 uncultured Verrucomicrobiota bacterium
CCCCCCCCCCCCCCCCCCCCCCCCCCCCCCCCCCCCCCCCCCCCCCCCCGCCCGGTCCATGGGACGGAGGCGGTGGTGGCAGCGGGCTCCCAGCCGCCGCCGAGGGCTTTGATGAGTCGGACGGTGGCGAGGCGCTGTTCGTTTTCGACGCGGACGCTGGCGAGTTGGCGGATGAGGCGGGTGTTTTCGGCGTCGACGATGTCGAGGAAGTTGAGGGTGCCGGCGCGGTAGCGGTCGAAGGCAACGCGGGCGGAGGCGAGGGCGGCGGAGGAGGCTTGGCGGAGGGCTTTGGCCTCGGCGGCGAGGAAGTGGAGGGCAGCGAGGCTGTCTTCGACTTCGCGGAAGGCGACGAGGATTTTTTGTTGGTAGAGGGCGATGGCTTCGTCGTAAGCGGCGCGGGCTTTCGCGAGGTTGGCGAGGTTGCGGCCGCCCTGGAAGATGGGGATCGTGAGGGTGGGGCCAAGGGCCCAGGTGCGGCTGTCCCAAGTGAAGAGGTCTTCGACTTCGGCACTGAGGAAACCGCCGGTGCCGGTGAGTCGGAGGGAGGGGTAAGGGGCGGCTTTGGCGACGCCGACCTGGGCGAGGCGGGCGGCCAGTTCGCGTTCGGCCTGGGCGACGTCGGGGCGGCGTTCGAGGAGGGCAGAGGGGAGGTCTGGGGCGATGGTAGGGAGGAACTGGTTGGTGGAGAGGGAAGGGGAGAAGAGGGCAGGGGGATGGCCGCAGAGGACGGCGAGGGCGTTGCGGGTGGTGGCCGCGCGTTGGAGGGCGGCTTGGAGTTCGGCCTCCGCGCTGGCGACCTCCACCCGTCCGCGTTCGATTTCGAAGTCGCCGATGAGCCCAGCCTGGTAGCGGAGTTCGAAGATGGCGATGGCTTCCTGGCGGAGTTGGACGGTTTGGCGGAGGATATCGGCTTGGGCGAGTTGGTTTTGCAGGGTGAAGTAGGTGACGGCGACGTCGGCCTGGACGATGAGTTGAACGGACTGACGGGAGGCCTCGGCGGCGAAGGCCTGTTGGCGCGCGGCCTCGAACGACCCGCGGACACGTCCCCAGAGGTCGACTTCGTAGCTGAGGTCGATGGGGGTGGTCCATTGTTCCTGGAGGAAGCTGGGGACGGGGAAGGGGACGGGGCTGGGCATGTTGCCGGAAGTGCGGTAACGGGTCCAGTTGAAGCCGGCGTCGAGGGTGGGGAAGAGGTCGGCGCGGCTCATGCGGGCGAGGGCACGGGCCTGGTCGACGCGGGCCATAGCGGCCTTGAGATCGTGGTTATGGGCGGCCGCGTCGGCTTGGAGGGCGTCAAGGGCGGGGTCTTGGAAGGACTTCCACCATTCGCCGCGGGGAAGGTGGTCGCTCGGTTCACCGACTTTCCAGTGCCAGGCTTCGGGGGTGGGGACGGGGGGGCGTTGATAGGGGGTGGCGGTAGAACAGCCGGCGAGGGCGAGGAGAAGGAGGCAGAAGGCGGCGAGGGGGGCAGGCATTGGGGGACGGGGGCACATGGCGGGGTGAGTGCTGGGGCGGCCTGACTGGAGGGGCGGGGGGAGGGGTGCAGGCGGTGGGCAAGGGGAGTCGGAGAGGGATCGCATGGGCAACTAGTCCTTGGCCAGGGCGAGGGCTTCGAGTTCGGCCTGGAGACCGAGGCGTTCCGCGCTGGAGAGAGGGGAGGTTTCGAGCAACTCATGGAGCCAGAGGCCGTCGATGGCGAGCATGACGGCGGCGGCGCGGCTGGGGTTGGAGTGGGAGCGGGCGAGGTTTTCGAAGTTGCGGGCATGCCAGGCGCGGACGGGGTCGAGGAGTTTGGGGTCGTTGGCGCCGGCGGCGAGGAGGGCGGCGGCGGCGTGGCGTTGTTCGGGGCGTTCGCGGAGGCCGGCGCGGATATGGGCGAGGAGGGGGGTGGCGGGGCCGTCGGCGATCTGGCTGGAGATGGCGGATTGGTCCGCGTCGAAGTTTCGGAGGAGGCGTTCGAGCATGGCTTGGATGAGGGCTTCCTTGGTGGGGAAGTGGTAGAGGAGACCGCCTTTGCTGACGCCGGCGGCGGCGGCGACGGCATCGAGGGTGAGGTGAGCGGCTCCGGATTTGGCGGCGACGGACTGGGCGGCCTCGAGGAGGTGTTGGCGGGTGTTCGGCTTACGGCTCATGAACGAGGGTGGAATCTGTACCGGCTGGACGGTATAGTGTCTGGCGCGGGGAAAGTCAAGGGCCGGAGGCCGCTCCCGCCAGACCGAAGGTCTGGCCGTCCACCGTCTGGCTCCAGAGCTTGCGGTTCTCGACCCGCCCGTGGCCTTCATCGCTCGTTTCGGCCTGAGGGGGGGATGATCGCCCGCGAGGAGCTGTTCTCACCGTCGAGCAACCGGCTTTCCGGGCTTGAGCTTGGGCCACAAAAGTGAGTTCCTGAGCCCCGTCTCCGATGAACAACTACCTGCTCGGCCTTGCATGGGTCTTTTTGCTCACCCTGCCTACCCTGGGGGCGGGGCCCGCGGCGCGTCCCAACGTCCTCCTCATCGTTTCGGATGATCAAGGTTATGCCGACACGGGCTTTCAAGGCGCGCGGGACATTCCGACGCCGCACCTGGATCGCCTGGCCAAGGCGGGCGTCCGTTGCACCAGCGGTTACGTCACCCACGCCTTCTGCAGTCCGACCCGGGCCGGGCTCATGGCTGGGCGTTACCAGCAGCGGTTCGGCCACGAGTTCAACCCGGTCTACGACCCGCTTGACGAGGCGGAAGGGCTCCCGCTGACCGAGCGGCTGCTGCCGGCGTTCATGCGGGAAGCCGGCTACGCGACCGGCTGGATCGGCAAGTGGCACCTGGGCGCCTCGCCGCGCCACACTCCGCTCCAGCGCGGGTTCCAGGAGACCTTCGGTTTCATCGGCGGCGGCCACCAGTTCTGGGACTGGACGCCCGACGAGCGCCAGTACACGCTCCCCATCGAGCGAAACGGCCAGGCTGTCCCGGTGACCAACCACCTCACCACGGCGTTCGGCGAGGAAGCGGCGGCCTTCGTGAACCGGCACACCGCCAGCCCCTGGTTCCTTTACCTCGCCTTCAACGCGCCCCACCTGCCCCACCAGCCGACGCCCGAGCGATTGGCGCGGTTCGCCGATCTCCAGGATCCCAAGCGCGCCCGCTACGCGGCCCAGGTCAGCCTGATGGACGACGCCATCGGGGCAACTCTCGATGCCGTCCGGGCCTCCGGCCAGGAGTCCCGCACCTTGGTGTTCTTCTTCTCCGACAACGGCGGTGCGGAGGTGAATGCCTCCGACAACACTCCCCTGAGAGGCTTCAAAGGATCGGTCTACGAAGGCGGCATCCGCGTGCCGTTCGTCGTGAGCTGGCCTGGACGCCTGCCGGCCGGAACGGTCTATCCGCATCCCGTCAGTTCACTCGACGTCCTGGCCACGGCCCTGGCCCGGGCCGGCCGTCCCCCGCCCACCGACCGGCCCTATGACGGCGTCGACCTCGTGCCTTACCTCGCCGGCGAGAAGTCCGGCCCGCCCCATGCCCGGCTGTTGTGGCGCACTGGAGGCGGACAGCAATGGGCCATGCGCGAGGGCGAGTGGAAACTCATTCGCGTCAAGGACCGCCCGCTCGAACTCTACAACCTCGCCGACGACATCGGCGAGAAGCACGATCTCGCCCAAGCCGAGCCCGAGGTCGTCCGCCGTCTCAACGACACGCTCGAGGCGTGGAACGGCGAGCTGCGGTCCCCGGCGTTCCTCGGCTCGAGCGTGAAGAACGAGGATTGGGGCCCCGGCGGGGCCAACCAACGCAACCCGCGCAGCCAACCGGCACCCGCCCCCAAGGCAGCCGCCCCGCCCAACATCATCGTGGTCCTGTCCGACGACATGGGCTTCTCCGATCTCGGGTGTTACGGCAGCGAGATTCGGACGCCCCACCTCGATGCCCTGGCCGCCGGCGGACTGCGTTTCACCCAGTTCTACAACACGGCCCGGTGCTGTCCGACCCGCGCCTCGCTCCTGACCGGGTTGCATCCGCACCAGGCCGGGGTGGGCCACATGATGGACGATCGGAAGCTCCGCGGCTATGGCGGCGACCTGAACGATCGTTGCGTCACCATCGCCGAGGCCCTCCAGCCGGCCGGTTACCGCAACTACGCGGTCGGCAAGTGGCATGTCACGCCCGGCCAAGACGCCCGAGCCCTCGCCGACCAGCACAATTGGCCCCTCCAGCGGGGTTTCGATCGCTATTACGGCACCATCCACGGCGCCGGCAGCTTCTGGGACCCCAGCGCGCTGGTGCGCGACAACCAACCCGTCACGTCCGCCAACGACCCCGAATACCACCCTGAAGTGTTCTACTACACGGACGCCATCAGTGATCACGCGGTGCGCTTCATCCGGGAACACGCCCGCGACCACGCTTCCCGGCCGTTCTTCATGTATGTCGCCTTTACCGCCGCCCACTGGCCCATGCATGCCAAGGAATCGGACATCGCCAAGTATCGGGGCCACTACGACGCCGGGTTCACTGCCATTCGCGATGCCCGCCTGGCCAAGCAAGTGAGCCTCGGTCTCGTCAGCTCCGACTGGAAACCGGCACCGGTGGTGGGGGATTGGGACGGGGTGAAGGACCGGGCCTTTGAAGCGCGGTGCATGGAGGTCTACGCGGCCATGATCGACTGCATGGATCAAGGCATCGGGCGCATCGTGGCCGCACTCCGGGAGCAGGGTCAACTCGACCGCACGCTCATCATGTTCCTGCAGGACAACGGCGGCTGCGCCGAAGGAGTGGGCCGGGGCCCCAACGCCCAAGCGCGCGCCGACCGTCCGACGCTTCCCCCCATGGCGCCGGACGAGCCCCAGTTCAGCAGCATCCCCAAGCAAACCCGCGATGGCTGGCCGGTCCGTCAGGGCTACGGCGTGCTGCCGGGACCCAAGGATACCTATGTGGCCTATGGCCGCGACTGGGCGAATGTCAGCAACACGCCCTTTCGCGAATACAAGCACTGGGTCCACGAGGGCGGCATTTCCACTCCCCTCATCGTCCACTGGCCCGCCGGCATCCCCCCGGCCCGCGCGGGCCAGCTCGTCCGGCAGGCGGGCCAGCTCCCCGACATCATGGCCACGTGCCTGGATGTTGCCGGAGCCGCCTATCCCACCGAATTCAAGAGCAGGAAGATCACGCCTGCCGAGGGCAGGAGCCTGGTCTCGGCCTTCAACGCCCGACCGATCCAACGCGACGGGCTCTTCTGGGAACACGAAGGCAATCGCGCCGTGCGGGTCGGGCGGTGGAAACTCGTGGCTAAAGGAGCCCAGGGTCCTTGGGAACTCTACGACATGCGGGACGATCGCCCCGAAATGCACGACCTCGCCGACGAGCAGCCCGCGCGCGTCCAGGACCTGGCCGCCCGCTGGGATGCCTGGGCCCGGCGCGCCGACGTTCTCCCGTGGCCGTGGGACAAGCGCGAATCCTCCTTCACACCCTCGACTCGGACCCGCTTCGCCCTGGGGCCCGACGCCGATCTGCCTCGCGCCCAGGCCCCGGACTATCCGAACCGCGGGTTCTCCGTCACGGTTCGGCTCGCCCAGCCCGGTCGCGAGGGTGTGTTGGTGGCTCAGGGCGGCGACGCCCACGGGTGGGCCCTGTTCCTGCAGGACGGACGGCTTCACTTCGCAATCAATCGCAACGGTCACATCGAGGATCACGCCTCCGCCGACCCCGCGGTTGCCACCGCCAGGACCATCACCGCCAGCTTAGGGCAGGATGCCACCCTCACGTTGTCGGCGGATGACCGTCCTGTGGTGGAGGGCCAGTTGACGAGCCTGCCCACCGCGTTCCCGGTCGACGGTCTGCAGGTCGGCCGCGATCTGTCGGGCACGGTGGGGGATTATGCCGCCCCGTTCGCCTTCGGCGGCAAGATCGAGGGCGTCACCATCGAGCTGATGGCCAGGCGCGAACGCTGAGAACCGGTCGGCGGGAATCGGCTTGCGAACACCGGGCGGGTTCGGCCGAGTGGATCCTGCGCGACGTCAAGGTGCCCGCGAACGTCGCGGTGACGATGCTGGGCGTCGCGCAACCGCTCCAGACCCGCGTCCAAGGCAACGATCTGATCCTCGTGACGTCCGATCTGGGGCCGGAGGAAACCCCGTGTCGCCACGCCTACGCGTTCAAGATCACCGGGGGGCACTGTTGCCGGAACGGTAGGGCGGGGCATTCTGCGATCTTCACTTGGCACTTTGCCTTGGTGGGCCGTGCCTGTGGCGCCCTCGGAGCGGTCGCCCCCTGCTCTGGGCGCGACCGGGCGTGACAACGGCGGGCGGACGTGGTGGGATGCGGCCATGGCCTCCGTTGAACTTGCTCGCATGGTCCGCGCACTACTTATGGTCGTTGACCACTGGGTGACTTCGGCCAGGAAATCGAGCGGCTCGAACACCTGGAAGTTGCGGGAGGGGCCGGCCCACCGCATTATGCTCGGTCTTGTAGATCACCTTCCCGGCCTCGGTCACCTCGACTTGTCCCGCCGTAGTCCGCCCAAGGCAAAGGCGGATCATGCGGGCCTGGCGGAAGGGGCAGCGCAGGAGATGCTCGAGGAGGCGCCGCACTCCTTCTTGGTCACCCGCCTATCACCTTCCAACACGACCATGAATTCGAAATCACAGTTTGCATTTCCGGTGATCGCCGCCTTGACCATGTTTGCCTTTGCTGGCCTGTCCAAAGCGGGGCAAACCCTCGCTCAAACGCCTCCCGCAAGGTCAGCGACCACTTGGCAGGACCTGGGATTCGACCAGCTCCCCGAAGGACTTTCCACCGACGTGATTCCCCTGTTTGAAGGACTCAATGAAGCCCGCGGAACCTGGTCGTTCGAGGGAGAGATGGCGGGTGATGATGCAGCGGCCATCGCGAAGGGCAGCCTGCACATCCAAGGCAACCCGAAAGCCGGCATGGTTCCGGTGTGGCAGATGGCCTGGGCTTGGCCGGTTGATAATCCCGGCCACTCCATCATCTTCAACCTCATGGCAGGACCCCGCGAGGGCGGGTTTGACCTGATGCTGATCCGAATCGGACCCGTGAAGATTCCCGGAGCGGACGATGCCAAATCCAGGGTTCTGCGCACCCCGTTCCAGGGAACATGGAATTTGCAGAGCAGGACAATCACTTGGACCGAACGAGACTTCCCCTCCGGATTACCCGGCGAGGCTGCGGCAGAGGATCCCCCGAAGCCAAGGCAGTCATTCGACATGCTCGTTGCTGCCGACGGGAAGATCCTGATCCGGAACAGTAAACACATCCCTCAAGGGCAAATGGTCAATGCCAAGGCGGTCGTCCGGACGGGCAAGGCGCCGGCGGAACCTGTCACCCTCACCGGCAAACACAGCTTCCGGACCGCGGCTGAAATCGCTGATCGCCGAATCAAACCGTGGCTGCCCCCGCAAGCGACGGACGTCGCCCTGCTCAGTGAACGGAACGGCCACTACGCACGGTACAAGGTGGAGGAAGGTCATTTCATGAAGTTTCTGGACGGGCTCTGGGAGGCGGACAAAGGCAGCTCTGCCCATAAACGGGACGAGATGAGCGAAGGTGGGCCTGGCAACCCGGAGGGCATAGCGAAACGACTCGAAACCGCCGGACAAAAACCCCTGGGCAACTTCCGAGTATACTACAGCCCGTCAAAGCCAAGCGCTGCTATGACAACCTACTACTACGACCGGGAGACTGGAATCGCCTATCACGACCGGGGCTACTGGTAGTCGTGCATGATCATCGTCCGGAATCCTCGTCTACTGTCTTCTCTTCGGGGGAGCAAGAGCAAGTGCAGGTGCAAGAACGGTGGGAGCTGGGAGGAGAGGAGATAGCCGAGATTCCCAGGTATTGCCGGGAGGAATCATCGAGCCCTTCTCGCCAGGCGTAGAATTCTGTCATACACCCGAACGGGCTGCTTTGGCAAAGAAGCTCACGAAGGGGGAAAGGTGACAGGTTCGCAGTGAAGGGGGAAAGGTGACAGGCTTGGAGTGTTTCAGTGTTGACGCGAAGCCGGCCCTCGGGTTGAACTGAGGCCGTCAA
>CAZVRY010000303.1:0-8010 GCA_964629545.1 uncultured Verrucomicrobiota bacterium
AAACTCTGGAACGCCTGCCGATTCCGCCAGATGCAGGGCGGCAGCACCGAAGCCGAAATCAACCCCGCGCTGCTCACGACCGACGACCGCTGGATCCTCCTCCGCCTCGACCAAGCTATCCGCGAGGTCTCCCAAGCCTTCGCCGACTACCGGTTCAGCGACGCCACCAGCACCCTCTATCGCTTCTTCTGGAGCGAATACTGCGACTGGTTCGTCGAAGCCTCCAAAGCCGCCCTCTCAACCCGCCCGGGACCCGACACCGGCGCTCCCCCCACCGCCCCCGCCACCCCAGCCCAGCCAACCCCCTTGGCCGCCAACAAAATCGCCGTCATCGACCTCGTCCTCAGCCATACCCTCCGCCTCTTCCACCCCTTCCTCCCCTTCATCACCGAGGAACTCTGGCACGGCCTCGGCTACGCCCAAGACCTCCCCGCCGACCGCGGCGGCACTACCCTCATGACCGCCTCCTGGCCAAAACCCTTCAGCGACGAGGAAAAAGCCCACTTCGGCCTGACCCACGACGCCCACCGCATCGCCACCGCCAAGTACGACCTCGTCTCGCTCGGGCGAAACCTCAAACGCGAATTCAATCTCCCCGCCAACAAGAAAGTCGCCTTCCTCCTCAAACCCGCCCAGGACCTGCCGCCCGCCGAGGTCGAGGTGATCCGACTGCTCCTCAACGCCGAATCGCTCACCGTCGACCCCGCTGCCCAATCTCCCCAAGGCACCCCCTCCGCTCGCGGCGATCTGGGCCAGATCTTCCTGCCCCTGGCCGGCCTGATCGATGTCGACGCCGAACGCGCCCGCTTGCGCAAGGAACTCGACAAGGCCCGCCTCGAAGTCGCCAAAGTCCAGGAAAAACTCGCCAACCCCAACTTCACCCAGAAGGTCCCCCCCGCCGTCCTGGCCGAACACCAACGCCGCCTCGCCGAATGGCAGGATAAAGCCCAGCACGCCGAACACGCCCTGGCCCAACTCGGCTCCTCAACCTGACGCCCCACCCCGGTGCGCTCTGCTATACCGGCTGGGCAAGTGCGGCCGTCACCGTATAGCCCCCGGACTTCTCGTCCGGCTCCAACCGCAGCAACCCGCGCTTCTGCGCCTCGAGCAGCAGGTCGTTGAATGACCGGTAGCCGTAGGCGCGCTCGTTGAACCCCGGGTTCCTCCGCTTCAACGCCTGCTTGATCATCGACCCCCAAATCCGCTCGTCTTCCTCCCGCTCCTCGTTCACCGCCTCGAACGTGGCCACAATCTCCTCTAACACCTTGTCCAGAGAAGGCCCATCCCCATCCGCCTTGGCCTCCGGAGCCTTGGGAACCGTCCCCGCCGTCCGACTGCGCTGCCGCGCCTTCGACACCTCCGAACGCACCAAATCGTCGTAGTAAATAAACGTGTCGCAATTGTTGATGAACAAATCCGCGGTCGACTGCTTTACCCCCACCCCAATCACGGTCTTGGCGTTCTCGCGCAACTTGCTCACCAACGGCGAAAAGTCGGAGTCGCCACTGATGATCACGAACGTGTCCACATGCCCCTTCGTGTAACACAGGTCCAACGCGTCCACCACCATCCGAATGTCCGCCGAATTCTTGCCCGATTGCCGCAAGTGCGGAATCTCGATCAACTCGAACGCGGCCTCGTGCAAATCCCGCTTGAACTCCTTGTAACGGTCGAAGTCGCAGTAGGCCTTCTTCACCACAATCTGCCCCTTCAGCAGCAGCCGCTCCAAAACCTTCCTGATGTCGAATCGCGGGTAGTTCGCGTCCCGCGCCCCCAAGGCGATGTTCTCCAGGTCGAGATAAACCGCCAACGTCGCTCCAGCATCTGATTTTGTCATAAATACGGCCCCACCTTACACCCCACCCCTCCGGTGAACAGCCTTTTGCGCCAGCCATCCTCACGTTGAACCTCGGCCCCCCCCTCACCCAACCCCTGTCCGGAAAGGCTAGCGAGGCGCGGGAGCTGGGGTCAAACAGGGGACGGAGATACGCGCAGGGGCATGGGCTCCTGGTCTGAGGCGCGCCTCGCTAGAGGCTGAAGGCTACACGCTGAATCCTCGCTCCTGCTCGTACCCGTACCCGTAATCGTTTTCCCGTCCCTCCTTGGCTCAGGGGTTCAAGGCGCGATCCCGATCGGGGAATCCTCTCCCCGCGCCCTCCACCGCCAACGGCCGCCTCGGCCCGGGGCCCTGCCGGCCCGGTAAGAGAAGACTTCCCCACCCGTAAACTCGCCCGTAAAGTCCGCGCCGGTGGAACACGGACTCATCAACGACATCGCCATCTGCATCGTGGTCGCCTGGGTGTTGGCCGTCGGTGCCCAACTCCTGCGCCAACCCCTCATCCTCGCCTACCTCGTCGCCGGATTCGCCATCGGCCCCGTCGGCATCGGCCTCATCCACCGGCAGGACTCCATCGGCACCATCTCCGAACTCGGCCTCATCCTGCTCCTCTTCATGATCGGCCTCGAAATCGACCTCAAGAAAATGCTCGGGTCCGGCCGGTCCATCCTGGTCACTGGCGCGTGGCAAACCCTCGGCGGCGCCACCCTCGGCGTCGGCGCGTTCTGGGCGCTCGGCTTCGCCTTCAATGCCGGCGAGTTGGATGCCCTTTACCTCGCGGTCGCCGCCGCCCTCAGCAGCACCGTCATCGTCGTGAAAATCCTCTACGACAAACGCGAGCTCGATACCCTGGCCGGCCGCCTCACCCTTGGCATCCTGGTCCTCCAGGACCTCTTCGCCATCGTCTTCCTCGCCATCCAACCCAACCTGAAAGACCTCTCCCTCGGCCCCGTCCTCCTCGCCTTCGTCAAGGTCGCCGGCCTGATGGCCGTGGCCTTCACCGCCAGCCGCTACGCCTTGCCTCCCCTGTTCCGCGCCGTCGCCCGCCTCCCCGAATTGGTCCTGGTCGGGGCCCTGGCCTGGTGTTTCCTCGTCGCCGGCCTGGCCGACAGGTTCGGCCTCTCCCGCGAAATGGGTGCCCTCGTCGCCGGCGTCGCTATCTCCACCTTCCCCTATACCCTCGACGTCACCGCCAAGGTCACCAGCCTCCGCGACTTCTTCGTCACCCTGTTCTTCGTCTCCCTCGGCATGGGCATCCAGAAACCCTCCTGGTCCACCATCTCCTGGGCCCTCGTCTTCTCCTCCTTCATCATCGCCAGCCGCTTCCTCACCGTCACCCTCCCCCTGCTCCGACTCCGCCTCGGCCACCGCATGAGCCTCCTGCCCGCCATCCACCTCAGCCAGGTTAGCGAACTCTCCCTCGTCATCATGACCCTCGGACGCGAGTCAGGTCAGGTCGCTGATTCCACCGTCGGCCTGGTCGCCTACGCCTTCGCCATCACCGCCGTCGTTTCCTCCTACGCCATCGGACAAGCCGAACCCCTCCAGCGCGCTTGCGGCCAACTCCTCACCCGCCTGGGCATCCCAGACCGCGCCGCCTCGACCTCCGGCGAGGCCGCGGGCCCCGCCCACGGCACTGCCTCCCGCATCTACCTGCTCGGGTGCTCCTGGACCGCCAGCTCCCTGATCGAGGAAATGAGCCGCCGCGAACCCGGCCTCCTCCAGGAACTGGCCGTCGTCGACTTCAACCCCGTCACCCATGTCGCCCTCCGCCAACGCGGTCTCCGCGCCATCTACGGCGATATCAGCCAACGCGATACCCTCGCCCACGCCGGCATCGCAAACGCCGAACTCATCATCGCCACCCTCCCCAACACCCTCCTTAAAGGCACCGACAACCTCCGCCTCCTGCGCCAACTCCGCGAACTCAACCCCCAGGCGAATATCATCACCCACGCCGAACGCTTCGCCGATGTCGCCAAACTCTACGCCGCCGGCGCCAACTACGTCTGCGTCCCGCGCCTCATCGAAGCCGTCGACCTCCTCCAACTCACCCAAGCCGCCCTCGCCGGCCAACTCCCCTCCCGCCGCACCGACCTCGACCGCGAACTCGCCGACCGCCACGAGGTCATCCCCTGAGTCCATCCCAATGCTACCCCGTGTCCGGTGCGGGCAAGTGCCACCGCCCGACAACCCCACCCGGCAGGAACCACCCGGCACGCGCAGAATGGTTTGCCCGCGCCCAACCAAACCGCTAGAACAACGCCCCGATGCGTCCTTCCGATCAACGCCGAGCCCTCGCCGCCGCCGTCCAAGCCGCCCGTGCCGCCGGCTCCCTCATGCGCCGCAATTGGCACACCGCCAAGATCGTCCATACCGCCACCCGCCACGACCTGAAGATCGAACTCGACGTCCGTTGCCAGCGAACCATCCAAACCACCCTCCATCGGTCCTTCCCTGACATCGCCCTCCTCGGTGAAGAAGGCGTGTCCGGCCACCCCAAGTCGCCCCTCCGCTGGGTCGTCGACCCTATCGACGGCACCGTCAACTTCGCCTATGGCATCCCCCACGCCTGCACGTCCATCGCCCTCCAACAACGCCTCCCTCAGGCCGCCGGCTGGGAAAATGCCGATTTCCAAACCCTCCTCGGCGTCGTGTACGACCCCTTCTGCGACGAACTCTGGACCGGCCTCCGCGGGCAACCCGCACGCCTCAACGGGCGTATCATCCATGCCAGCCAACGCCGCCGACTCGCCGAAGCCGTCGTCGCCCTCGGCTTCGGCAAACGCACCAGCGTCCTCCAAACCCTCCTCCCCGAACTCCACTGCCTTGCCCTCAAAGTCCGCAAAATCCGTATCCTCGGCGCCGCCGCCCTCGACCTCGCCTACGTCGCCACCGGACGGCTCGAGGCCTTCGTCGAAAGCGGCCTCCGCCTCTGGGACATCGCCGCCGCCGGCCTCATCCTCGAATGCGCCGGCGGCGACTTCTTCCATCAACCCCTTCCCGGCCGCCACACCTATCGCGTCATGGCCAACAACGGCCTCCTCCGCCGCAGCCTCCAACAAGCCCTCCGCCCCCGCCGCTAACCACCCCATGAACCCTCCCCTCAACCTCCCCCGGCGAGCCCAGAACCCCAATCCCCAGTCCCCCACCCCACGGCTGACCTCCTGGGCCATCGCCCTCGTCCTCCTCGCCACCCTCGCTCACCCCCAGGCCGGAACCCTCGCCCAGTTCCGCACCGTCTTCGGTGATATCGAACTCGAACTCTACGACCAGGACAAACCCGTCACCGTCCAGAACTTCCTCCGCTACGTCCAGGACGGAGGCTATGACGGTCTTTTCGTCCACCGTCTGGCGCCCGGGTTCGTGGTCCAAGCCGGCGCTTACTTCACCACCAACCAGGTGGACAGCCCCGTGCTCCGCGTGCCCGTCTACGGCACCATCACCAACGAATACAGCGTCGGACGCACCTTCAGTAATACCTACGGCACCATCGCCATGGCCCGAGTCGGAGGACAAACTAACTCCGCTACCTCCCAGTGGTTCATCAACCTGGGCAACAATGCAGGACTCGACGCCGTCGATGGCGGATTCACCGTCTTCGGGCGCACCGTGGCCGGCTTCCAGGTGCTCGAAACCCTCAACGCCTTCCGCAGCGGCGCCGGCACCAACGGCGTCTGGGACCTCCGCAACTACTTCCAAGATGGCGCTATGGGAGAATTCCCGCTCCTCTACGCCTCCCTCCAATACACCAACCTCCTCTACGTCGATATCTCCCTCCTCCAAGTCCAAGTCACCCCCATCCCCGGAAAACGCCAAATCTCCTGGAATAGCGTCAGCAACCGCCTCCACCGCGTCGAATACACCCTCTCCCTACCCCCCCAATGGCAAACCCTCGTCGCCACCAACGGCACCGGCAACCGCATGACCGCCGAGGACCCCTCCCCAGACCCCCGGCGATTCTACCGCGTCCGCGTCGAATACTGAGCCTTCCCCATAGCTGTCCTCACCCCTGGCCAGACCGGCTGCGTCGGACAGAACATCGTCCGCCTTATCCACGACGTCCGTAACCCCGGACCCGCCCTCGGCACACCAGATCCAACCGCGAAGGGCGCGAATCGCGCCGACGTTCCTGCGGTTGCGGTGACCCGCGGCCGAGCGCGATGACCCGCGTCGTGTCGATGACACCCTGAAGCGCCGCCCCTCCCCACCCTGTTGGCGATCCGCCAACCCGGCGCACTCCGCAGCGGCTCCAACTCACCGGCCGGCAGATCAAGGCGCACACCTCGCCGCGCCAACCTCCACCTGCGGCATCAAAGCGCCCCGCCCGCCGGCAAACCCCCAAACGCCCGCCGCGCCTCCAACGCCGCCAAGTTGTTCAAGTCGGTCATCGCCGCCTGCACCCGCGCCAACGTCGCCTCCACCGCCGCACGCTGCGCCTCGGACAGCGAAGCCTCCAACCGCAACCCCTCCAACTCGGCGGCTGCCCCCAAATACTCGCCCCGCTGCATCGACACCGCCACCCTCTCCGTAACCGCCTGGAACGCGGCGTCCGCCGTCGCAAAGGCCTGCTCCAACGAGCCCGAGTCGCCACCCCGAGCTCGATCCGGGGTCCGACACGCCACAAACACGCAGAACACCAGAAAAACGAGGCCAACTGTCTTCAGATGAGCTTTCATATCGTTCGAGTTGGGTTGACGTGGATCATTGCTTCCGAATCACAATCTTCGCCGACTGGACACTCTCCGTGTTGATGCGAGCCCCAAGGATCTTGCGAGAGCAAACCCAAGAGACCTGCACCACCTTGCAATTCGTCGCCACCGCCGCCGGATACTGGTCATAGCTCCCGCCAATCGGATTCCGCTGGTAAATGCTGAACTGCAGAAAATCGCACTCCCGCAACAGCACCTCGCGCGAGGCCTTGATGCGCGACAACGTCCGGTCACCCGCATCGTAGCGGTAGGTCAACGGCTGATGGTCAAAATCGCTAAACACCAACTCGTGCGGCGTGTAACTGGTCAACTGCACCGCCTGGCGCACGTCCCGACTCAACCGATCCAGGGCCTTCCGACTCCGATTGTCCAAGTCCACGTAGTTCGTCATCGCCGCAAAACTGCGCACACTGTAGGACATCAACGCCGCCGTCGACACCAGCAGCATGGACCCAATCGCCATCCCAATCAGAATCTCCACCAACGTAAAACCGCCTCGCCTCGAGCCCTTAATAAACATAGTTCTGAATCCCGTAACGGGACACAAAGGTCTTCATCTCGCGCCGCCGCGCCACCACCCCGTTCGTCCACACCAGCTTGACCGTCACCATCCGCAGATTCGTGCTGTAACTCTCCGACAGCGGCGCGTTCGTGATCGTCAGCGTGCCGTGATAGATCAAACCCTCCGCGTTCGTCGCACTCGCGTTCGTCGCATAGAACGGCGCCGTGAACGCCGCCGGAATGAACCCGTTGCTCGTAATCTGATCCCAATTATAAAGGCGAATCGTCTCCATCCGATCCTGCATGATCTGCGTCGCCCGCAGATTCTCCCGACTCAACTGAATCACCCCAAAACCCCCGGAAAACCCAAGATACAACGACACGAACACGATCGCCGCCAACGCCGTCCCCACCATCACCTCGATCAACGTGAACGCTCGCCGCCCCCCCAGCCTCCCCGCCTCCCTCCGCGCCTCCCTCCCAGCCTTCGCCCCTCCCCAGCCCAGTCCATCCGGTCCACCGTCGCTAGAGCCATTCAGCTCTATCATAAGTCGACCCCCGTCCCAAGCTGAGGCAGCCTTTTCCCGATCCGAGACACCCCCGGCAAAACACTCGCCCCCCACCCCGCCCATCCTCACCGCCTCCTCCCGGCAATTCCAAACCGCCCTTGAAGTCCCTAACCCGGATGTCTCCCTACCTCCCTCTCCCCGCCCCCTCCGAAAGGCGTCGCGGCAAGGGGTTGCGCAGAGGGTCAGGGGTGAGGGGAACGGTCGTGTCGATCGACAGACCGTGGCCGTTTCGAAGCGCGTGCGAAGTATGCGGGCTAAAGTCATTGTCCCAGCTCGTCCCAGGAGGTCACAATGAAACCCCGCGCCGGCCCCATCCGCCCCAGGTTCTCATCATAGTGAAAGTTGAAGTGCCCATTCATGCTCACCGTGCTCGTAATGCTGGCCCCCACAA
>CAZVRY010000304.1:0-8007 GCA_964629545.1 uncultured Verrucomicrobiota bacterium
GTGCAGACGGGGGGGCCGTCGGGGGGGTGTATTCCGGCGGAGCATTTGGACACGCCGGTGGATTACGAATCGCTGACGAAGTTGGGGTCGATCATGGGGTCCGGGGGGATGATCGTGATGGACGAGGCGACGCGGATGGTGGATGTGGCGCGGTTTTTCATGGAATTCTGCATGGACGAGTCGTGCGGGAAGTGCGTGCCGTGTCGTGCGGGGACGGTGCAGATGCATGAGTTGTTGACGCGGATCATTGGGGGGCGGGCGACGGCGGCGGATTTGGCGACGTTGGAGGAACTGTGCGAGATGGTGCGGCAGACGAGTTTATGTGGGTTGGGGCAGACGGCGCCGAACCCGGTGCTGAGCACGCTGCGGTTTTTCCGGCACGAGTATGAGGCCTTGTTGCAGCCGGGGCCGGGGCGGGCTCTGGGGGTGGAGCATACGGCGTCGCCGGTGGGATGACGGAGAAAGGACGACCTGGTCATGGCAGCGAAGACACTGATGATCGACGGCCAGATGGTGAGCGCGGAGGACAACCAGACCGTGTTGGACGCGGCGCGGGACAACGACATTTACATTCCGACCTTGTGTCATTTGGAGGGGGTGATGGAGGTGGGGGCGTGTCGCTTGTGTTTGGTGGAGGTGGCGGGGGTGAGCAAGCTATTGCCGGCGTGTGTGACGAAGGTGAGCGAGGGGATGGAGGTGACCACGGATTCGGAGCGGTTGCGGCGGTATCGGCGGATGACGTTGGAGCTGCTGTTTGCGGAGCGGAACCATGTGTGTGCGGTGTGCGTGTCGAACGGGCATTGCGAGTTGCAGCGGTTGGCGACGCTGATGGGGATGGACCATGTGCGGTATGCGTACCAGCATCCGCGCTGCGAGGTGGACGTGAGCCACCGGTTGTTCGGGTCGGACCACAACCGGTGTATCTTGTGTGGGCGTTGTGTGCGGGTGTGTTGGTATATCGAGGGAGCGGGGACGAAGAATTTTGCGGGGCGGGGGACGCGGTCGAGCATCATCAACGATTTGAACGAGCCGTGGGGCGGGTCGGACACGTGCACGTCGTGCGGCAAGTGTGTGCAGGCTTGTCCGACGGGGGCGTTGTTTCATCGGGGGAGCACGGTGGCGGAGATGGTGCGGGATCGTTCGAAGCTGGAGTTCATCGTGACGGCACGGGAGAAGAAGCAATGGCTCGTATAAGATTCGCGACCACGTGGTTGGGCGGTTGTTCCGGGTGTCACATGTCGTTCTTGGACCTGGACGAGTTCTTATTCGAGGTGGCGGATGTGGTGGAGGTGGTCTACAGCCCGATCATCGATGTGAAGGAGTATCCCGAGGGGGTGGACGTGTGTTTGATCGAGGGGGCGGTAGCGAACGAGGACAACCTGGAGTTGCTGCGGAAGATCCGGGCGCGGACGCGGGTGCTGGTGAGTTTTGGGGATTGCGCGGTGACGGGGAACGTGACGGCGATGCGTAATTTTCTGGGGTCTGCGGAGCCGGTGTTGCGGCGGGCGTATGTAGAGGGGGCGGAGGTGGGGGCGGGGGTGCCGCGGGCGCCTGGGGTGGTGCCGGCGTTGCTGCCCCGGGTGTGGCCGGTGCATGCGGTGGTGCCGGTGGAGCATCATCTGACGGGCTGTCCGCCGCCGGCGGATCGGATCAAGGCGGTGCTGACGCAGTTGTTGGCGGGGAAGACGCCGGTGTTGGAGCCGCCGGAACTGAAGTTTGGGTGAGGGGCGGCGGATGGGCAATTAACCAGAAGGATTTCATGGCGCAGCGAGTTGTCATTGACCCGGTGACCCGGATTGAGGGGCACGCGAAGATCACGATTCAGCTCGACGACAAGGGCGACGTGGCGGACGCGCAGTTTCACGTGGTGGAGTTTCGCGGGTTCGAGAAGTTCTGCGAGGGTCGGCCCCTGGGGGAGATGCCGGGGATCACACCGCGGATTTGCGGGATTTGTCCGGTGAGTCATTTGCTGGCGTCGGCCAAGGCGTGCGACGGGGTCTTGGCGGTGCGGATTCCGGCGGCGGCGGAGAAGTTGCGTCGGCTGATGAACCTGGGGCAGATCGTGCAATCGCACGCGCTGAGTTTTTTTCATTTGAGCGCGCCGGATTTTCTCTTGGGCTGGGAGACGCCGCCGGCGAAGCGGAACGTGTTTGGGTTGATGGCGGAGCATGCGGAGTTGGCGCGTGGGGGGATACGGTTGCGGCAGTTTGGGCAGGAGATTATTGCGCATTTGGGGGGGCAGAAGATTCATCCGGCGTGGGCGGTGCCTGGGGGAGTGCGGAGTGCGTTGACCGAGGAGGGGGTGGGGGCGATTCGGGCGAAGGTGCCGGAGGCGAAGGCGACGGCGTTGCAGGCGTTGGCGTTATTCAAGGAGGTGCTGGCGCGGCATCAATCGGAGACGCAGATCTTCGGGAATTTCCCGTCGTTATTCATGGGGTTGGTGTCGCCGCAGGGCGAGTGGGAGCATTACGACGGGGTGTTACGGTTTGTGGACAGCGCGGGGAACGTGTTGCGGGACGAGGAGGATCCGCTGCGGTATGGGGAGTTGATTGGGGAGGCGGTGGAGCCGGCTTCTTATTTGAAGTCGCCGTTCTACCGGCCGCTGGGGTATCCGCGGGGCATGTATCGGGTGGGGCCGTTGGCGCGGTTGAATGTGTGTCAGCGGATGGGGACGCCCCTGGCGGATCGGGAGTTGGAGGAATTTCGGCGTCACGGGCATGGGGCGGTGACGTCCTCGTTCTTGTATCATCAGGCGCGGCTGATTGAGATTGTGGGGGCCTTGGAGCGGATCGAGGGGATGCTGGACGATCCGGATTTGCGGTCGAAGCGGTTGCGGGCGGATGCGGGGATCAACAAGTTGGAGAGCGTGGGGGTGAGCGAGGCGCCGCGGGGGACGTTGTTCCACCATTACGAGGTGGACGAGTGCGGGTTGATTCGGAAGGTGAATCTGATCATCGCGACGGGGCAGAACAACCTGGCGATGAACCGGACGGTGGTGCAGATCGCGCGTCATTACATTCAAGGCGCGACGATCCCGGAGCCGATGTTGAACCGGGTGGAGGCGGGGATTCGGGCTTACGATCCGTGTTTGAGTTGCTCGACGCACGCGCGGGGGACGATGGCGTTGGCGGTGGAGTTGCGGTCGGCGGGGGGCGATTTGCTGGACCGGGTGGTGCGTGACTGAGGCCAGCCAGCCTGGGGGTTGGAGGGTTGGGGCGGGAGGTTCGTGCTCCGAGGGGGCTGGGGTGTTGGTGATTGGGTATGGGAACGAGTTGCGGGGGGACGATGGTGCGGGGGTGCGCGTGGTGGAGGGGTTGGGCGAGTGGGAGAGGGCGGGGGTGGAGGGGATGACGGTGGTGCAGTTGACGCCCGATATGGCGGAGGGGGTGGCTCGGCGCAGGGCGGTGGTGTTTGTGGATGCGGCGGTAGGGCAGGCGGAGGTGGTGGTGCGGGAGGTGGGACCGGCGGCGGGGCGATCGGCGTGGGGGCATCGCTGCGAACCGGAGGATTTATTGGCGTGGGCGAGGGGACTGTATGGGCGGCATCCCCGGGCTTGGCTGGTGACCGTGCCGGGGGAACGGTTCGAATTGGGAGCGGGGTTGTCGCCGCGAGCGACGGAGGGGGTGGAGGAGGCGCGGGCCCGGGTGCGGGCTTTGTGCGAGGAATGCGGCGGGGGGTAGGGGGCGCAGCGATCCGATGCGTTGTCTCGGTGGGGGGGCGCTATTCGGGGCGTGGGATGGAGGGGGGTTCGGCGAAGAGGCCGAGTTCGGAGAGGGCGGGGCAGGCGGCGGCTTGGGTGATGCGGAGGCGGAGGCGGTCGGTGGTGATATTGCGGGTGCGGACGAGTCGTTGGTGGCCGATGCTGGTCCCTTGGCAGAACTCGACCCATTGATTGTCGTGCCAGTAGTCGAGGGCGAAGGCGTCGATGCGCTGGCCGAGTTGGATGTATTCGCGGAGGCGGACGACGTTGAAGGTGACGGGTTGAGTGAAGGTGAGGGTGACGTTTGGGGTGGTGACGGCGTCTTCGGTTGCCCAGTAGGTGTCCCGGTTGCGGTCGGTGAGGTTGTGTGGGGCGTAAGTGGGGGTGTGGTCGCGGGCATGGCTGGCGGCCAAGGTGGCGGAGGGGGCGAGGTCGTGGGCGAAGGTGGCGTCGAGGGTGGCGCGGAGGGATTCGAGGGCCCGGACATCGTTGTCGTGGATTTGGCCGCGGCGGTCTGGGGGGATGTTGAGGTTGAGGCAGCAGCCGCGTCCGACGGAGGCGTAGTAGATGCGGAGGAGGTGGTCGAGGGATTTGACTTTGGCGTCTTCGGCGGGGTGGTAGAACCAGCCTGGGCGGATGGAGACGTCGCATTCGGCGGGGATCCAGTGGGTGCCTGGGCGTTCGCCGGAGTTGAGGCCGTCGGAGGAGCCGCCGGGCCAGCGGTGCTCGGCGTTGAGGGTGGCCCAGCAGGGGTCGCCGGCGAAGCCGCGTTCGTTGCCGACCCAGCGCATGTCGGGGCCGGCGTCGCTGAACATGACGGCCATGGGTTGGAGGTCGCGGACGATGCTCCAGGTGTTCGGCCAATCGTAGTAGGTGCGGTTGTCGATGTTGCGTTTTTCGCGGGCGCCGCCGTAGTAGCCATCGCCGCCGTTGGCGCCATCGAACCAGACGGTGAAGAGGGGGCCGTAGCGGGTGAGGAGTTCGCGGAGTTGGTTGCGGTAGTAGGTGACGTAGGCTGGGGAGGCGTAATCGGGGTGGTTACGGTCCCAGGGGGAGAGGTAGATGCCGAAGCGGAGGCCTTCTTTTTGGCAGGCGTCGGCGATGGCTTGGACGACATCGCCCTGGCCATTCATCCAGGGGGAGGATTTGACGGAGTGTTGGGTGTAGGCGCTGGGCCAGAGGCAGAAGCCGTCGTGGTGTTTGGCGGTGAGGATGAGGCCGCGCATGCCGGCGCGTTGGGCGGTGCGGGCGATTTGGTGGGGGTCGAAGTGGGTGGGGTTGAAGAGGGCGGGGGATTCATCGCCGTAGCCCCATTCTTTGTCGGTGAACGTGTTGACCGTGAAGTGGAGGAATCCGTAGAACTCCAGGTCATGCCACTGGAGTTGGCGAGGGGTAGGGACCGGGCCGTAGGGGGCTGGGGGAGGGACCGCGGCGCGGGCGGTGGCCGAGGGGAGGCCGAGGAGGGCGGTGGTGAGCAGGGCGAGGGGGGTGAGGTTCATGGGAGGAGAGGACGGCGATTGCCGATGGCAGCGACGAGGTCTTCGGTGGTCCAGTTGAGTCGTTCGGACGCCAGGTGATCGGCGGTGGCTCCATGTTGCCAGACGGCGTAACGGAGAAGCAACTCGGGATCTCGTTGGAGGTCGGGTTGGGCGAGGAGGCCGGCGATGAAGCCGGCGAGGACGTCGCCGCTGCCGCCTTGGGCGAGGCCAGGGTTGCCGGCGCCGCTGACGTGGAGGCGCAGGGTGCTGCGGCCGACGAGGGTTTGATGGCCTTTGAGGACGACCCAGCAGTGGCCGAAGCGGCGGGAGAGTTCGCGCAGGGCGGCGGGGCGGTCGCGTTGGAGGTCGGCGGGGGTGGAGTCGAGCAGGCGGGCGGCTTCGCCGGGGTGGGGCGTGATGACGCGGATGGCTTCGGGGCAGGTTTCGCCGGTGGGGAGCCAATCGAGGGCGCTGGCATCGACGACGACGGGTTGGGGGTGATCTTTCCAGAGGCGTTGGGCTTCTGCCTGCATGGTGGGGGGCAGGTCGAAGTTGGCGAGGCCCGGGCCGATGAGGAGGGTGGAGAAGGCGTCGTCGTCCATGAGGCCGGGTTCCCAGGGGTGGATCATGGCGGCTTGGGATTGGCTGGCGATGGGGAGGTAGACGCTTTCTGGGACCATGGCGGTGACGAGGCCTGGGCGGGCGCGGAGGGCGGCGCGGATGGCGAGGACGGCGGCGCCGTGGTAGCCGCGGCTGCCCGCCAGGATGCCGACATGGCCGTAGGATCCCTTATGAGAATCGGCGGGGCGGACGGGGGGGAAGCCGGCGAAGTCGGAGCCGAGGGTCCAGCGGAGTTCGGTGTCGAAGTCGTGATGGAGGAGTCCGATATCGGGGGCCAATTCGAGGCGGCCGACGGAGGACCAGGCGTGGGCGGCGAGAAGGCCGGTTTTGGGGGCGCCGAGCGTGAGGGTGACGGCGGCGCGGACCGCCGCTCCCATGGCTTCGCCGGTGTCGGCGTTGATGCCTGAGGGGAGGTCGATGGCCAGGACGGGGATCCCGGTGGCGTTGATGGCCTCGATCACGGCGATCCACTCGGGCGACAGGGGGCGGTTGAGTCCGAGGCCGAAGAGGCCGTCGATGATGAGGGCCGGGGGCAGGGTGAGTTCGGACCGGAATTCCTGGAGGGCAAGGGCGGGGTCGGTGACGTTAATAGAGAAGACCTCGCGGTCGGTGAGGTTCTGGGCGGCATGCCGGGCGTCATCGCCGTTGTGCCCTTTGCCGGCGAGCACGAGGATGAGGTCGCCGGGGCGTGTGAGCTGGCGGGCGCGGGCGGTGACGATATGGCCGACGCGGCTGATGACTTCGGTTTCGGTGCGGCCGGCGGCCCAGGTGGCGGCTTCCCACTGGCGCATTTGGGCGATGGAGACGATGGGGGTTGACATGGTGAGTGGGGTTGGGTCTGGAGGGGTTGTATCACTGGTTGGGCGCCTGGTAAATCGGAATTGGGACGGAATGGGGGGAGGGATGGGGGTGAGGGCACGGTTCACGGGGAGGGTGGCCGGAGGCCGGGTCAGGGGTCGTCCGAGTTTCAAACTGAGAATCGCTGGCAACTGGGCGTTGCGCATTGGAGGGAACTAGTGTTTGCTGGGGGTGCGATCCTGAACTCGGTTGGCGGGTTGGGTGTTTACACGGTGCGAGCAATGCGGGCGTATTGGTTATGAGACTTCGAGCTTGTGGTGGGTTTTCTCCTTTGATGGGGATGGTATGCATGGGGTGGTTGGCGTGCGTGGCGGTGCCCGGGGTGCGGGCTGGGGAGGGGGCAGTATTCGAGGGGCGGGATGGTCCGGGCCAGGGGAAGCACGTGGTCTTGTTGGCGGGGGATGAGGAGTATCGCTCGGAGGAATGCCTGCCGATGCTGGCCCGGATTTTGGCGGAGCGACATGGATTCAAGTGCACGGTGCTGTTTTCGATGAATCCGGCGGACGGGACGATTGATCCGATCAACCAAACCAACGTGCCGGGGATGGAGGTGTTGGCGCAGGCCGATCTGGTCATTTGCCAGTTTCGGTTTCGGGAGTTGCCGGACGCGGACATGAAACATTTCGTGGATTACCTGCAGGCGGGGAAGCCGGTGATTGCGTTGCGGACGGCGACGCACGCGTTTGCCTATAGCCGGAACAAGCAGAGTTCGTATGCGAAGTGGTCGTTCGACAGTCGGGAGTGGCCGGGGGGGTTTGGGCAGCAGGTGTTGGGGGAGACGTGGGTTAACCATCATGGCGACCACGGTTCGGAGAGCACGCGCGGGGTGGTCGACGGGTTGAACGCCAAGCATCCGGTGTTACGCGGGGTGAAGGATGTGTGGGGGCCGAGCGACGTGTATGGGATTGTGCATTTGAAGCCGACGGACACGGTGTTGCTGCATGGGTTGACGCTGAAGGGGATGAAGCCGGAGGACCCGCCGAACTATGGGAAGTCGCTCATGCCGATTGTGTGGGTGCGGGAGACCACGTGGGAGAATGGGCGGACGACGCGGGCGCTGACCTCGACGATCGGGGCGGCGGTGGATTTTGCGAGCGAGGATTTGCGGCGGCTGATCGTGAACGCCTGCTTCTGGATGACGGGTTTGGAAGTGCCGGCGCGGGCGGATGCGCGTCCGGTGGGGGAGTATCGGCCGACGTATTTTGGGTTTGGGAAGTTCACCAAAGGGGTGAAGCCGGCGGCCCTGACGGGCCGGTAGGCTGGCACGGGGGAGGGAGTGTATCCAAGGCGATACTCGACCGAGCAACGACGCCGACGGCCCGGTGCCGCCCCGCCCCTGCGGGCTGGGGC
>CAZVRY010000305.1:0-7960 GCA_964629545.1 uncultured Verrucomicrobiota bacterium
GGGAGCAAGAGCAAGAGCAAGAGCAAGAGCAAGAGTACGAATCCTGCCTCTTGCAATCTGCCTTCTCCCTTTCCGGTTCATGGAGAGCAGACAGGCAACGGCTCCCCTCTCCCTATCTCCCTCTCCCCAACCCCGCTGTAGCACTTCGCTTTCAGGGGTTGGGGAGAGGGCAAGGGGTGAGGGGTGACCGTTCATGGGGAGCTTCCACGTCGAACGAACCGACGCGCATGGGGACCATGAACCGGGCGGACCGGGAGCAAGAGCAAGAGCAAGAGCAAGAGCAAGAGTACGAATCCTGCCTCTTGCAATCTGCCTTCTCCCTTTCCGGTTCATGGAGAGCAGACAGGCAACGGCTCCCCTCTCCCTATCTCCCTCTCCCCAACCCCGCTGTAGCACTTCGCTTTCAGGGGTTGGGGAGAGGGCAAGGGGTGAGGGGTGACCGTTCATGGAGAGGGTGGCGGGTGAAGAGCCAGTTCATGGCTTGAACGGCTGGGGCACATGGCCGTGGTCTAACGCCTCGACGACGTCCTGACCAGTGAAAACATGCCCTGGCTCAGCGATGTCGGGCCACCCGGAAAAATCGGGCCGCTCCCTCGGTGGCGGTCTGGTAACTCCCCTGCCCGGTGGCCCCGATCAGGTTGGTCACGACCGGCTGCCAGACCGCCAGATCGGTCGACCGCTCCACCCGGCAGCGGTCCCCAGGCACCGTGGCCCAACGGAGCGTCGCCATCCCGTTGTCCCAGGTCAAACCCAGGACCCGCAGCGGCCCTCGAAACGGATCCCGGAAGCGCATCATCACCGGGAGATGATCCGCGGCCGTGGCGCTGTCGCTGGCCAGAAGCGGCGGGATCAGCGGCGCGACCTGGTCCGACCGGAACACCAGGCTGGCCACGAGGTTGGTGCTGAGGAGACTGGAGGGCAGGATGTAATCGAACCGGATGCTGAGCTGCTCGTTCCGAATCGACCAGGTCCGGTCGTCGCCCGTGACCGGATGGCGCGGGGTCCGAAGCTGCAGGCCCGTGGGCGCGCTGGTCAAGGTCCCGATCGCCCCCTGCTCGAAGGGGCGCGGCCGGAAGGCATCCTCGTTCAGGTCGCCCAGCAGGACGTAGGGCCGAAGGAAGCGGGTGGGCAGGAAGGCGGTGACCAGGAAGTTCGAGATCGCACGGGCCTCCGCGGCGCGGCGGAGCGCACTGGTCTCGTCGCCGTGGGCTTTGAGGTGGGTGTTGAAGACGTGGAGAGGCTGGGGCAAGCCGGGGACGACGATTTCGGCTTCGAACAGGTCGCGGGTAAACACCCCCTCGAAGCCGAAGGGCCGGAGGTCGCTGCGGGCCAGCCAGGATTGCGACCGGCTGATGGGGAAACGGCTGGCGATGACGGTGCGTTCGCCGCCATCGGTGCGCTGGCCGGTTGCCAGGTGATAGCCGGGGAGGTAGACAGACACGAACGCAGCCATGTGCTGGTAGTTGGCGTTGGTCTCGGGGATTTCCTGAAAGCCGACGATATCGGGTTGAAGCCAGGCGAGCTGGCGTCCAATGGCCTGGACCTGGGCCGCGTTCGTGGTCCAATCGGCCTGATCGCGGCCCAGCACATTGTAGCTGACGAGCGAGAAGTCGCCTTGGGCGAGGAGGGTCGCCACCGGGAGGGCCCAGGCGACGACCCAGGTTGCAAGGATTCCCTTGCGGAGTCCATAGGCAAGCAGACAGGCAACGGCTCCCCTCACGGGCGAACGGCGGTGGTGCTGCGCCGGGTGTCCTGGGACAGGTCCCAGACGTCCAGCCATTGCTGCCGCTTCACGAACTCGGCGTGGCCGTCGCAGAAGTTCATGTTGCTGCCGTCCCGACCGTGGTTGTCCTCCGGGTCCGGGAAATTGCTGTTGTTGGGCCGGGCCAAGACCACCGGTTCCGTGCTGCCCCGATCGGCATCCACCATGAGGAAGACCAGCACCGGCGCCAGCCGCCGACCCAAATGCTGGGGCGCGTTTTGAATCGCATGCGCGAGGATGCTCTGCTCGGTCTTCTTCGGGCTGGCGATGCCTCCCCCGGTGAAGAGTCCGAAGACCTCGTAACCGAGACCGTTCGCCCCCCGCGGGCTGTAGGGTGCCAGGACCACCAGATCCTCCAAAACCTGTTCCGTCGTGCCCGGCTTCACCGCCCACTTGTCCGGCCGCACGGTGTTGCGCGTGCTCGGGCACGTGAACACCTTCGGCGCCGGCACGTAGGTCGGATACAGAAAACTCAGATCATCGTCGGACGCGGAACGATCCGACCCCGCCGGGATGTTCGCGCGCTGGGGCGGATACCAAGTGGGGGCCGTGTAATGCCCCCGAAAGTCGTCGGCATAGAGCGTGCACCCGAGGCCGAGCTGTTTGAGGTTGTTGAGGCAACTGATCCGCTGCGTCTTGGCCTTGGCCCGCGAGAGCGCCGGCAGCAGCATGCTCGCCAGAATCGCGATGATCGCGATCACGACCAGGAGCTCGATGAGCGTGAAGGCGCCCGCCCAACGCCCCGCACTCCCACGCACGGCCCCCCCCCCGGGCGCGCGGTTCCTCGCCTGTCCGAACCATGCCGTCTCGAACCGGGTCCCGACGCGAAACCCGCAGCGCCCAGGGCGCGCCAGCCGCGCACGGGGACGACGTCCGGCGGATTGGGAGGAGGCGCTCCGGAGGTTGCCGGCGCTCACTTCCGGACCCATCGACGCCAACCGGCAAACCCCACCAGGCCCAACCCGGCCAGCAACCCGATCGTCGCCGGTTCCGGCACCGGGTTCAGGCCCCCATAAACCATGTCCGGCGTGGTGAGCCCCTGGAACAGCGGGTCGCTGGTCGAGGCGAACACGATGTTAAGCGGGTCGGCCGCGCTGCCGTTCAGGATGGCCCCAAACCAATCGTCGCCCGTGGACCCTGTGGACTCGCCTTTGCGTCCGACATAGAACGCGCCCGCCGTGGTTGGGGGCGTGCCCGGCACATCGACGACCAGGCCGTCGGGGCTGGAACCGGTGGCCGCGCCGCCGACGCGCAAGGTGACCGAGGCGTAGGTGAAGTCCGTTGCGTTCTGGGTGGCGGCGCCATCGATGATGCCCACCGAGTCGACGATGGACCATCCGGCCGGCAGGGGATCCAGGGAGCCGTTGTCGTCAGCATCAAGATCGAGCGTCAAACTCGGGGCATCGCCCGACCCCCGGTTGATCAAGAGGATCGTGGTCGACCCGTTCTCGAGGTCCACCTGGGTGCCGTCGCCGCTGTGGCCGACCGTGCTCGCGCCGGTCAACCCCCAGCCATTGCCGCCTGTGTTCTGGATCACCGTGGCGCCCGGCGCGGTGTTGACGTAAGGACTGCTATTCTGCCGGGCGAAGAGGTAGCCGTTCGCCCCGATCGCGTAGGCGCTCAGGTCGAAAAACTGGTTCACATCGCCCCGGGCGGTCGTGCCCCCGCCTTCCAGGCTCAGGAGATAATAGCCCGCCAGAGAGGCATTGGGCGTGCCGCGCAGCTCGAAGTACTCGTTGCCCGTGTCGGACCCGTTCGGGTTGGTCAACACCTCGTTGATCCACACTTGGGCCTGGGCCGCTCCGTCGAGCACCGCCAGCGCAATGAGAGAGGAGAGGACTCGTTTCATGGTCTTAGCTTTCGAGCTTGGGGTTTGGGGTTTGGGGTTTGGGGTTTCAGAAATGGACCAGCGTCGCGCGCAGCCTCGCATGATCAGGGTCTGGCGACAACCCTATAGAACGCACCCTGCGGGGGCGCGTTCGTGTCCGTAAAGGTGGTCGCCTTCAGGTCGGCCGCAATCGTGGTGAAGTCGGTCGGGTCAGCAATCTGGCTGCTGCGCTGCACCGAGTACTTGAGGTTGAAGGACGGGTCGCCCGCCGCCGCCCACTCCAACCGCCAACCCTCGGGCACCGGGACCACGCGGGTCATCGCAAATGGAGGCAGCGTGTAGGGCGCAACCTCCTCCCGGTGGAAGATGATCAACCGCCCCCCGCCTCCCGCCGTGCTCGTGTCCGACAGAACCAGGAAATCCCCGTTGGGCGCGAAGGCCAAGCCCGGATCGTGGAACCTGATCTGGCGGTAGGTCACCGGCGGATCGTTGAGCGGGAAGCTGAGTTCCTTCGCGTCCGGCGTCTGGCCGCTCGCTCTCGCATCCACCGACCACACCTCGTCCAACCCGTCGTCCGCCACCCACACTCGACCCGTCGTGGGGTCCACCGCCAAACCCAGCGCCGCCCCCAACACCAGGGTCGTCGGGAACACCGCCCGCGTCGTCCCGTTCGCGTCCACCGCCGACAGCGAACTGCGGCTGAGCACGATCACTTCGCTCGACGCCGGCAAGGCATCGATCGCGGTCAGGTCGTCGAACCCGAGCCCGCCCGAGGTCGGAGCCACCAGGAAGGTGATGTTTTGCTGGTTCAACTCGGCCGTGGCTGGGTCCACCAGGTTGAGCGCATTGAACGCGTCCGAGTCGCTGCCCCGGTCCGCCACCACGATCCACCCCGGCCGACCCACCGTGCCTGTAAACGCCGCCGGGGCGAACGCCAAATCGATGGGATCGTCGTCGGTCGTCCCCTCGCCAAAGTCGGACACCACCACCTCGGGGAGGTTTTGGGCCCACGGGGCCTTCAAGCGGACCAGGGCCCGGGTGACGTCATGCACCCACCAGAGGGTGCCATCGGCTTGGACGACGAGCCCGGCCGGGCGGTCCAGGCCGGCGACGACCGGGGTCGAATCCACCCACCAGTTCCCGCTGGCGACCTTGTAGGCCCGGTAAATCCCCCCGCCCACATCGTTGTCCACCGTGAAGAAGATGGTCGTGTTGTCCCGGGGATCCACCGCCACGTCGCCAATCGGGCCGCCAATGGGCAGGTGCGTGTAATTGGTGAAGCGCGTGCCATGAAGGGTCGGCGTGTAGGCCAGACTCCCCAACGGGGCCGGACTCGCGTTCAGTCCCCCGTAAACCATGTCCGACACCCTCATGCCCGTGTAGGACGGATCGCTCGAACTGTAAAAATAGAAGTTCAACGGACTGGCGGCCGCCCCATCGACAATCGAGCCCACCCAATCCGCCGCCGTCGAACCGGTCGACTCCCCTTTCCGCCCCACGTGAAACGTCCCCGCCGTCGTCGTCAACGGCCCCGGGATGTCGATGATCGGACCATAGGCCGAGGTGCCCAGGTAATTGCCGTTGGGATCGGGGGCGCGGAAGGTGATGGCGGCGTAAGAGTAAACGGTGGCCGCGGCATCCGCCCCGTCCATGATCCCCACCGAATCGACCATGGTCCAGCCCTCCGGCAACTCCAAAAGCCCATCGTCGTTCGGGTCCAGATCGAGGGTATTCGTCGGAGCCACCCCGCTGCCGATCTGGATGAGCAACACCGTCGTCGTGCCATTCTCGATGTCGACTTGCGTGCCGTCAGAATAATGGCCCGCCGAACTCCCGACCCCGCCCTCGTTGGCGCGCCCCCAACCGGTCGCGACCGTGTTCGCCAGGAGCGCAGCCCCAGCGTCGGCGGGGCTGTAGGGGCTGGCCGCCTGCACCGCCAACAAATAACCGTTCGCCCCCAAGGCAACGCCGCGCAGATCGAAGAACTGGTTAATGTCCCCACGCCCGGTCGTGCCCGCCCCTTCCAGGCTCAACAAATAATAGCCGTCGAGCGGCAGGTTCGGCGTTCCGCGCAGCTCGAAATACTCGTTGCCGGTATCGCTCCCCGGCGCGTTGGACAAGACCTCGTTGATCCAAACCTGGGCCGCGGCTCCCTGCAGGAGGCCGCCGAGCACGCCAAGGAGGGCCAGGAACCTGGTCCGCGCAGTTGAAACCGCCCGGCCACAGGAGACCGGCTGGGGCGAAAGGCGGCCGGGAAAGGCCACCAGGTCAGGGTGGGTCGATGTCATCGCAAGCTCATGGCATTGGTAGGCCCGGCCCACCCGCCCCGTCAAACCCCGGGTTGGGCCGTCACCGGGACCTCACCCCCCCCCCCCGCCGCGCCCCCGCCAACCATGCGCCGCCCCCCACCCCCGCCGGGGCGCCGCGCCATCGCTCCCGCCCCCCCCCGCCGCCGCGGGGGGGGGGTTGGGAGCCCGCGGATCAGGGAGCCGGCGCCGGCGGCGGCCGCGCCGCGGTCCAGCCCGCCCGAAGCCGGGCCACCAGGCCCCCCAACACCTCCCGCTGCTCCGGGTGACCCGCCAGGTTCACATTCTCCTCCGGATCCGTCCGGTGATCGTAGAGTTCATAGTGCCGCGCCGACTGCCCCTCCGCCGCCCATTCGATCAGCCGATACCGCTCCGTCCGCATGGCTTGCCCGAATCCCTTGCCCACGCCCGGGATGGTCTTGGGATAGACGCTAAAGGCCGCCGTTTTCCAGGGGCGCCCAGGATCGGCCAACAACGGCACGAAGCTCGTCCCCTCGAGATCGCCGGGCGGCGTCAGCCCGCACAGCTCCGCCAGCGTGGGATAAAGGTCCACGAACTCGACCAGGGCCTGCGTGGCCGATCCCGGAGCCTTCTGGCCCGGCACCCGGACCAGCAGCGGCACCCGCGTGGCCACCTCCCAATTGGTCCGCTTGGTCCACGTGCCGTGCTCGCCCAAGTGATACCCGTGGTCGCCCCACACCACCACGATGGTCTTCTCGCTCAGGCCCAGCCGGTCCAACTCGGCGAGCAACCGCCCCACCTGGGCATCGATGTAACTGACGCACGCGTAATACGCGTGAATCACTCCCAAGGCCACCTCGTCCGCGATCGGCCCCTCGGCCGGGATGCCCTTGTAGCGACGCAACTCCGACGCGTCGTTGCTGGCGAAGGCCGGCGCATCCTTAGGCAGAAACGGATTGGCCGCCAATCGCAATGCGTTGGTCGGGTAGAGATCCCAGTACTTCTTCGGCGCTACCATCGGCAAATGCGGCTTGTGAAAACCCACGGCCAGAAAGAACGGCCGATCCTTCAACTGCCCCAACCGCGCCACCGCCTGCGCGGCAATCTTGCCGTCCAACAACGCCTCGTCCGCGCAATCCGGCGCGCTGAACGGCAGGGTGTTCGAGTGATCCGCCGCCACCGGCCGCGCCGGCCGGGCCCGCCGCGGCTCCGGCGCCCCCGGCGCCACGGGCGCCTCGCCCGGTTGCGCCTCGTCCGGTTGCGCCTCGCTCTTCGGGCCGCGCCACGGCGCCTCGCTCCACGACTCGAGATCGTCCCGATTGCCGTTGGTCACGTGAAAGATCTTCCCCATCGACACGCTGCGATACCCGTTCCGCTTGAACAACTGCGGCAGCGTCACCACCTCCGGACGACGATCCCGCACATGCGTGGCCAGATCGTAAATCCCCAGCGTCGCCGGCCGCAGCCCGGTCAACAACGACGCCCGCGAGGGATTGCAGAGCGCTTCCTGACAGTAAGCCCGGTCGAACCGCAACCCCTGCGAGGCCAGCCGATCCAAATGCGGCGACCGCACCACCCGGTGCCCGTAACAGCCCAGCTCGGGCCGCAAATCGTCCACCGCCACGAACAGCACATTGTAGGACGGACTGGCTGCGGCCACCGAGTGAACGGCCGCGCCCAGCAGCAGCCACCGGGCAAGCCCGAGGCGTCCGCTCAGCCAGCGGCCGAGAGCCAGCGGCCAGGGGCACGGTCGTGGGGCCGGACCCACCGTCGGTCTCTCCCCACGAACGGGAAACCTGCGGGCCAAGGAATGCTGCGAGTTCATAGGCGACGATCCGATCATGGGGCGCAAACCGGCGAAACGTCAATGACCCGCGGATCAGCCATTCTCATTTTGAAACCAGGACGGCCCCTCACCCGGCCTCTGCCCACCCTCTCCCCGCGCCTTCTATGGCAGAAGGCAGCCGAGGTGCGGGGAGAGGGCGTGGGGTCCCGAAAAGGTGACAGGTTCACTCCCTGGCGCACTCCAAAAGCCTCGCCTCACCCCAGCGGTGACCCGGTCGCGCCAGCGTCGTGGAGTGCGGCGGTGCTCCGCCGCTTTCG
>CAZVRY010000306.1:0-7947 GCA_964629545.1 uncultured Verrucomicrobiota bacterium
GGCGCGGGACCAGGCAGACCGCGGTCAATGCGAGTGACAGGTTCCACTCCATGGCCCTTTGAACCCCTTAACGCCTTGCATTTCCCCTCTCCCTTTCCCTCTCCCCAACCTGGGTCATCGCTTCGGTGGAAGCGGTTGGGGGGGGGACGGGGTGAGGGGTGACAGTTCGGGGGGAGGGTGGGCGGGGGTGGGGTTGGTTATTGGGCCCGCGGTTCAAGGCGCGATGCGCTACGGCAGCGGGGGCGCGGCGGAGAAAAGGCGTCGCATGGTGACCTGGAAGTTGGGCAAGAGGGCTTCGGAGAGGGATTCGTCGCCGGCGAGGATGGATTTGAGGACAAGGCCGTAGGGGCTGGCGTGGTAGATTTCGACGTTATCGTAGCGAGGGTCGACCATCCAGAGTCTGGGGAGGTTGGCGGCCTCGTAGACGGATTTCTTGATGACGGTGTCGACGCGGTGGTCTTCGGAGTCGACGATTTCGGCGGCGAGCCAGAGGCGGTGGTTGGCGGCGGCGACGAGGGCGAGGTCGGGTCGGACGAGGGTACCTGGGGAGAGTTGGACGACGGTGCGTGGGGGGAGCAACTGGACGCCGGGGAGGGCTTGGACGCACTCAGCCACGAGGGCATGGAGGCGTTGGCAGATGAGTTCGTGGCGGCGCCCGGGAGCGAAGCGGAGGAGGGATTCGCCTTCGACGATTTCTTCGTAGGGGTCGCTCATGGGATACGGAGGACGTTGCGGAGGAAGCGGCCGGTGTGCGAGCGTCGGTTCCGGGCGACGCGTTCTGGCGGGCCGGCGGCGACGAGGCGTCCGCCGGCTTGGCCGCCTTCGGGGCCGAGGTCGATGATCCAGTCGGCTTCGGCGATGAGGTCGAGGTTATGTTCGATGACGAGGACGGAGTGGCCGGCGTCGACGAGGCGTTGGAGGACATCGACGAGGCGGCGGACGTCATTCATGTGCAGGCCGATGGTGGGTTCTTCGAGGACGAAGAGGTTATGGCGGGCGGGGGATTTAGGGTGGGTGGGGGTGGAGGATTTGAGGCCGGAGAGGAGGTGGGAGACGAGTTTGACGCGTTGGGCTTCGCCGCCGCTGAGGGTAGGGCTGGTTTGGCCGAGGCGGAGGTAATCGAGGCCGGTGTCGTGGAGGGCTTCGAGGGCGCGGTGGATGGGCGGGTGAGTTTGGAAGAAGGAGAGGGCTTCTTCGACGGAGAGGTCGAGGACTTGGGCGATGTTGCGGCCCAGGAACTGGACGTCGAGGGTATCGGGGTTGAAGCGGGTGCCGGTGCAGGATTCGCAGCGGACGTAAGCTGGGGGCAGGAAGTTCATTTCGAGCTTGATGATCCCTGCGCCTTGGCAAGCGGGGCAGCGGCCTTGGGGGCTGTTGAAGCTGAAGCGCCCGGGGCCATAGCCGCGCATGCGGGCTTCCGGGGTTTGGGCGAAGAGGGCGCGGATGGCATCGAAGAAGCCGACGTAGGTGGCGGGGGTGGAGCGAGGGGTGCGCCCGATGGGGGATTGGTCGACCTCGTAGACGGCCTGGAGGGACTCCCAGCCGTGGACTTGGGGGCCGTCGGGAGGCGGGGGCGAGGTGCGGCGGGAAGCGAGGGCGAGTTTGAGGGCCGGGAGGAGGCATTCGCGGACCAGGGAGCTTTTGCCGGAGCCGCTGACGCCGGTGACGGTGACGAAGCGTTGGAGCGGGAACGCGATCGTGAGGTTGTGCAGGTTGTGGACGGAGGCGCCGTGGAGGGTGAGCCAAGGGTGGGCGGCCGGGGGAGGGTGCGCGTCGTTTGGGTTGCGGTTCGGGGTGGGGGGGGCGGGGTGGGGGCGGGTGACGGGGCGGCGTTGGCCGCGGGAGGGGTATTGCTTTTCGGCTTGGTGGCGGAGGCATTGGCCGGTGACCGACTGCGGGTGGCGGAGCAATTGGTCGAGGGTGCCGGCGGCGACGACCTGGCCGCCGCGGACGCCGGCGCCGGGGCCGAGGTCGATGATGTAATCCGCGTGGCGCATGGTGTCTTCGTCGTGTTCGACGACGACGAGGGAGTTGCCGCGGTTTTTGAGGGCGGCGAGGGTGGCGAGGAGTTGTTGGTTGTCGCGGGCGTGGAGGCCGATGGTGGGTTCGTCGAGGATGTAGAGGACGCCGGAGAGGTTGGAGCCGAGTTGGGCGGCGAGGCGGATGCGTTGGGCTTCGCCGCCGGAGAGGGTGGTGACGCTGCGTCCCATTTGGAGGTAGCCCAGGCCGACCTCCTCGAGGAACTTAAGGCGTTCGGTGATTTCCGGGAGGATATCGCGGGCGACGGTGGCGGCGGGGCCGCGGGGACGGGCGCGGCGGAACCAGGCGAGGGTCTCGAGGACGGAGGCGCGGTTGAAGTCGTCGATGGACGGGCCGAGGTTTTTGGGGGTGCGGGGAGGGGCGGGGGTGACGGGGCGGGGGTTGAAGTGGCCGAGGTGGACGGCGCGGGCGACGGGGTTGAGGCGTGCGCCGCCGCATTCGGGGCAGGGTTCGCGTTGGCCTTCCATCCAGCCGAACCAGCTTTCCTCGATGGCGTCGGCGCGAGCTCCGCGATCGACGTCGGCGGGCAGGTAGAAGAGTTCGCCGAAGCCGCGGCAGCGGGGGCACCAACCTTGGGGGGAGTTGTAGCTGAAGTGTTTGGGGTCGAGGGGTTCGAAGGAGCGGCCGCACGTGGGGCAGGCGCGTTCGGTCGAGTGGACGCTGGTTTGGCCATGGTTGTCGAGGGCGAGGAGGACGCCTTGACCGAACTGGAGGGCGCGATCGACGAGGGCGCGGTGGGTGGGGGGTGGCGGGGTGGGGAGGGTGGGGGGGCGGCGGCGGGAGGAGGGGCGGCGGGAGGGCGTGGGGGCGGCGAAGACGCCGACGACCAGTTCGATATTGTGTTCGCGGAACCGGTCGAGGCGGAAGGGTTTGGAGGTATCGAAGAGGCGTCCGTCGGCGCGGATTTCGGCGAAGCCATTGCGGGCGGCGGCCTGGGCGACGTCGGAGTGGAAGCCTTTGCGGTTACGGACGACGGGGGCGAGGAGGAGGAGGTCGCCGCGGCGAGAGGCTTCCTGGTGCAGGCGTTGCTGGAGGGCATCGCGGGTTTGGGCTTCGACGGGCTGGTGGCAGGTGGGGCAGTGTTGGGTGCCGAGGCGGGCGAAGAGGAGGCGGAGGAAGTGTTGGATTTCGGTGACGGTGGCGACGGTGCTTTTGCCGCCGCCGCGGGAGGTGCGTTGTTCGATGCTGACGGTGGGGGGCAGGCCGATGAGGCGATCGACGTCGGGGCGGGCCATTTGCTCGACGAACTGGCGAGCGTAGGCGTTCATGGAGTCGAGGAACCGGCGCTGGCCTTCGTTGAAGAGGACGTCGAAGGCGAGGGTGCTCTTGCCGGAGCCGCTCACGCCGGTGATCACGACAAACTGGTTGCGGGGCAGATGGACGGCGAGGTTCTTGAGGTTGTGTTCGCGGGCGCCGGCGACGACGATGGCGGCGTGTTCCGGGGCGGCGAGGGCGGGGGCGGCTTCGCGGAGGGGGAGCGGTGGGGTCGGCGGGACCGCGGGGTGGAGGACGGCGCGGAGGTAGCGTCCGGTATGGCTCGCGGGGCAGGCGGCGACGGTTTCGGGGGTGCCGCACGCGACGATCTGGCCGCCGGCCTCACCGGCCTCGGGTCCAAGGTCGATGATCCAGTCGGCGCATTTGATGACGTCGAGGTTATGTTCGATGACGACGACGGAATGTCCGGCGTCGACCAGGCGTTGGAAGACGGCGAGGAGGGTGCGGACGTCGTCGAAGTGCAATCCGGTGGTGGGTTCATCGAACAGGAAGAGGCATCGGCGGGCGGGGTGGGGGTTTTTGTTGGTGGGCGGGGTGCGTTCTCCTGGAGGGGGGGTGGGGTTTGCTCCGAGGTTTCCGTTCACGGGTGGCCGCTCCCCGCTGGCCGCGGGCGTTTCCGCGAGGTGGCTGACGAGTTTGAGTCGTTGGCTTTCGCCGCCGGAGAGGGTGTTGATGGGTTGGCCGAGTCGGAGGTAGCCGAGTCCGACGTCGCGGAGGAGTTGGAGGCTGGCGACGGCGCGGCGGGCGGGTCGGGAGGCGGGGAATTGTTGGAGGAAAGCGACGGCTTCGTCGACGGTGGCGTCGAGGAGGTCGGCCACGCTCCATCCTTGGAGTTTGAAGGCGAGGACGTGGGGGCGGTAGCGGCGGCCGTCGCAGTCGGGGCAGCGGATGAAGACGTCGCTGAGGAACTGCATTTCGATTTTTTCGAACCCGGCGCCGCGGCAGCGTTGGCATTGGCCGAGGGCGGAGTTGAAGCTGAACTCGCTGGCGACGAGGCCGTGGGTTTTGGCTTCTGGGGTTTCGGCGAGGAATTCGCGGACGTGGTCGAAGGCGCCGATGTAGGCGGCGGGGTTCGAGCGGGGGGTTTTGCCGAGGGGAGACTGGTCGACGAGGACGAGTTGGTCGAGGTGTTCCCAGCCGCGGAGGGTGACGGTTGGGCGGGGGCTGGGTTCCGGGTTGTCGTCGGTGGCGGCGGGGTCGTCGTCGGTGTCGGGGCGTGAGGAGGGAGGGGTCGGGGGGGCGGTTTGGGCGAGGTGGGAGGAGAGGGTGGGGTGGAGGACTTCGCGGACGGGGGTGGTTTTGGCGGAGCGGCTGACGCCGGTGACGCAGACGAGGCGTTCGAGGGGGAGGGTGAGGTTAAGTTGTTTGAGGTTATGGCGGGAGGCGCCGGCGAGGTGGAGTTCGTGGTTGCTGGGGACGGGGCGTCGTGGTGGGAGGTCGATGCGGCGGGAGCCGGCGAGGTAGGCGCCGGTGAGGGACTGGGGGGTCAGGGCGGCGGCGGCGAGGGGGCCTTGGAAGACGACCTGTCCTCCGCGTTCTCCGGAGGCGGGGCCGAGGTCGACGATTTGGTCGGCGGCGCGAATGATGGCGGCTTCGTGTTCGACGACGACGACGGTGTTGCCGGCGTCACGGAGTCGTTCGAGGATGCGGACGAGGCGGTCGGTGTCGCGCGGGTGGAGGCCGACACTGGGTTCGTCGAGGATGTAGAGGGTATTGACGAGGCGGGTGCCGAGGCAGGTGGTGAGGTTGACGCGTTCGGTTTCGCCGCCGGAGAGGGTGCGGGTGGGGCGGTCGAGGGTGAGGTAACCGAGGCCCGCTTCGTCGAGGTAAGCGAGGCGGGTCCGGACCTCTTCGAGGGCCAGGGCGAGGGGATCGCGCGGGCCGAAGGGGCGATGGTGGGCGAGGTGGCTAACGAGGGTGAGGGCGCGCCGGATGGGGAGGGCGTAGAAGTCGGCGAGGGTGAGGGGGGAGGGGTTGGTTGCTGGTGTCTGATTTCTGAGCTCTGCTTTTGGGATGGGGGGGGTGAGGAGGTAGAGGAGGGTGTCGGGTTGGAAGCGGGCGCCTTGGCAGCTTGGGCAGGGGGCGTAGGCGCGGTAGCGGGAGAGGAGCACGCGGACGTGCATTTTGTAGGCTTTGGACTCGAGCCAACGGAAGTAGCCTTTGACGCCGTACCAGGCCTTGGGCCATTCGTGGGCCTCGTCGAGGCCGTAGTCCTGGTCGCCCTCGATGACCCACTGCTGCTGCCAGGGTAGGAGGTCGCGGAAGGGGAGGTGGGTGGGGATGTGGCGGAGGCGGCAGAAGCGCAGGAGGTCTTGTTGGCATTCGGCGCTCATGCCGGATTGCCAGGGTTTGACGGCGCCCTGGTCGAGGGTGCGGGAGGGGTCGGGGATGGCGAGTTGGTAATCGATGCGGATGACCCGTCCGAAGCCTTTGCATTCGGGGCAGGCGCCGACGGGGTGATTAAAGCTGAAGAGGGCGGGGGAGGGGTCGTGGTAGTCGAGGTTGCAGGGGGCGCAGTGCAGGCGGTTGGAGAAGGGGCGTGGGTGGAGCGGGTGGCCGTTGGCGTCGAGGTTCCAGAGGGTGAGACGGCCCTTGCCAAAGTGATAGGCCTGCTCACACGCCTCGACGAAGCGGGCGCGGTGGGCGGGGGTGGCCCGGACGCGGTCTTGGACGACGGTCAGCCGGTGGGAGGTGGCGAAGGCGGGGTGGTCGGCGGGGAGGTCATCCAGGCGAAGGACGCGGCCATCGACGAGCAGCCGTTGGTAGCCTTGTTTGGCGACCAGGCTCAAGGAATCGGCCAGGGACAGTTTTTCGGCGAGGGGCAGGTCGAAGGTGACCAGGAGGTCCGGGTGGGTGGGGGTGGGGGCGGCGGTGGGGGACTGGAGGCAGTGCCAGATGTCCTGGGGGGTGGAACGGCGGACGGGTTGTCCGCAGCCGCGGCAATGGAGTTGGGCGAGGTGGGGCCAGAGGAGTTTGAGGTGATCGCACAGCTCGGTCATGGTCCCGACGGTGCTGCGGGTGCTGCGAACGGCGTTGCGTTGTTCGATGGCGATGGCCGGCGGAATGCCTTCGATGGCGTCGACGGCAGGTTTGTCCATGCGGTCGAAGAACTGGCGGGCGTAGGGGGAGAAGGTTTCGATGTAGCGGCGCTGGCCTTCGGCGAAGAGGGTATCGAAGGCGAGGGAGCTTTTGCCGGAACCGCTGGGGCCGGTGAGGACGATGAGGCGTCCGAGGGGCAGGTCGAGGTCGAAGTTCTTGAGGTTGTTTTGCCGGACGCCGCGCAGGCGGATGACCGGCGTCGAGGACGCGTCTGGCATGGGGGGCGGGGGGTCGTGGTTCAGACGGGTTTTTGGAGGAGGACGATCCGGTTGGTGTTGGTGCCGCGGGCCATGTTATCGACCCCCCAGCAATTGGCGGTCTTGGTGAATTCCTGGTCGTTAATGAGGACCAGGAGGGGGTGGAAGCCGGCGTCGACGGCGCAGGGGAGGACGGCTTCTTCGAGGCGGGTTGCGCCGCGGTGGACTTCGCCGACTTCGAAGGCGACGCACCCGGCGGGGCGGAGTATGCGATGGAGTTCGCGGAAGACGCGGGTCATGGCGGTTTGCCAGGCGTCGAGTTGGCGGGGGACGGTGAGGCGGACGGAGGTGGCGTCGAAGCCAAGGAACCAGCAGCGGAGCCAGTTGTCGGTGGCGTATTGGACGATGTCGAGGAAGGGGGGCGAGGTTACGACGAGGGCGACGGAGGCATCTGGAATGGAGGGGGTGGCATCGGCGGGGTGGGTGGTGAGGAGAGCATGGGGGGCGACGCGGGCAAGGGTGGTCCGGACGGAGGCGTGGACGTCGCCCAGGAGTTGGCGTGTCTTCTTGAGGATGATGTGGGGGACGTCGCGCGGGGGCGGGGTTTGTTGGCGCTTTTCGTTGATGCGCCGTTGGGAGCGGACGGAGACGGCTTGGTTAGGAGGGAGGGTATAGACTGAGAAGAAGCCCGGAGAGTGGCCGGTCAAGCGGTTGAGGGCGACCATGGTGATCCACTGGTCGACGCGATCCAGTGGTGCGTCGTGACGGCGGCGGAGGAGGTAGTCTCGAAGGGCGCTGATTTGGCGCAGCGTGTCGGGGTGATAAAAGACCAGGAGATCCTCGGGACGATCGCTGGCGGTGGAGAAGTCGACTTGGCGGAGGCGGGCCTGGATTTCGTCGAGGGTGGGTGGGGTGAGTCGGGGTTGGGTGAGGACGAGGCTGAGGGGGTTGGCGTCATTGCCGAAGGGGATGCGTCCGAGGAGAGCGGCCTCGATGGGGGTGGTGCCGCGGCCCATGAAGGGGTCGTAGACGGCATCGCCGGGTTGGGCAAGACGTTCGATGAAGAACCTGGGGAGTTGGGGTTTGAAGCAGGCGCGGTAGGAGATTTCGTGGAGGCTGCTGGCTTGGCGTTGGCGGGCGGTCCAGAACTCGTTGATGACGGTGGGGATCTCGAGGGGGCGGCCGTCGAACGTGGCGCAGCGCGTGGTAGTTTCCCTGGAATCCTGGCCGAATTCCCGGAAGGAGCGGAGGTGATCGAGGAGGCGATGGGGGGGTATGGAGGGCGTGGCGGGGGCAGGTGGCGGGGTGGGCGGATGCACCTTAGCCCGGGCCTGGG
>CAZVRY010000307.1:0-7946 GCA_964629545.1 uncultured Verrucomicrobiota bacterium
TCCGTGCGCGACGACCGCGACCTGCTGCAGAACCCGAAGAAATCTGTCTTACGCCACACCGGTGGCTTGAGCCCGGTTTCTGCTGGTCCTGGGGTCTGCCTCCGGCGAGGATGGCCCCCATGAAGCCACCGCGGCCGCCCCTTCTCCTCGCCCTGGCCCTGCTTGCAAGCTGCCTCCTGCCCAGCGCCCAAGTCCACGCAAGCTCCGGCTATGTCGTGGTCGTTTCCCGCGCCACCCAGGCCGATCCCGATTGGAAACCGGTGGTCGCCGCCCTGGTCGAGAAGCACTCGGCCCGCGTCGCCGAATTCGAGGAGGCGGTGACCGAGGTCCGGCCGAGCCTGCGCGCAGAACGCCCGCGCCACGTCTGTTTCGTGACCCGCCCCCAGGAAACCAGCCGCGCCTTCGTCGCCGCGGTCCACCGCCTCACCCGCCAGCTCGACGACGATCCCTACCCGGACTGCTTGTGGGGCATCCTCACCGGCTACGACGCCGCCGCCGCCCTCCGGCTTGCGCAGCATCGGGAACCCCTCACCATCCGCAAGGTCGCCTCTGGCACCGAGGTAGCCCTGGAGATGTGCGAAGAGGGCGTGTGGTACTGCGAGTTGAACCAGGGCAAGGTCGTTCGCAAGGAGAAGGGCGGAACTCCAACCGTCGCCCAGGGGCCCGCCGATTCCACCGAAGCGCTCGTCCGCACGCTCACGGATTACCAGGCCGACCTCTTCGTGACCTCGGGCCACGCCACCGAGCGCGATTGGATGATTGGCTTCCGCTATCGCAACGGCTTCTTCAAGCACGACCGCGGCCAGCTCTACGGCCTCGACACCCAAAACCGCAGGTTCCCCATCCAATCCCCCAACCCCAAAGTCTACCTGCCCATCGGGAACTGCCTCATGGGCCATATCGACCAGGCCGACTGCATGGCTCTCTCCTGGATGCAGAGCGCCGGGGTCGTCCAGATGCTTGGCTACACCGAACCCACCTGGTACGGCTACGGCGGCTGGGGCGTGCTTGATTTCTTCGTCGAACAACCCGGCCGCTTCACCTTCACCGAGGCGTTCTTCGCCAACCAACTCGCCCTCGTCCACCGCCTCACCACCTTCTTTCCCGAATTGACCCAGGCCTCCCCCGACGCCCGCGGCCGGCCCAGCGTCACCCCGAAACTCAGCGACCGCGCCCGGGCCGCTGGCCTGACCCTTCAGGATGCGCGCGGCCTCCTCTTCGACCGCGACGTGGTGGCCTTCTATGGCGACCCCGCCTGGACCGCCCGCCTGGCCGACGCGCCCAAGGCCTTCGACCAGCGCCTCACGGCCGACGGCGACCGCTTCGTCTTCGAGATCGTTCCCCGCCGCGGCGAGCAATCCTTCGCGACGATCAACCGCAACGGCTCCCAGCGCGGCGGCCGGCCTTTCGTCGCCTTCCTCCCCCACCGCGTCGAGCACGTCCAACTGGTCGAAGGCGCCGACCTCGATCCGGTGATCGCCGACGACTTCATTCTCGTGCCGCACCCTGGAACCTGCGATCCGGCCAAGACGTATCGGGTCACGTTCACCGCCCACCCCGTTCGCCCTGCCCAAGCCTCCCTCCCGTGAACCCCCACGCCCTTCCCCCCGCTCCGAAGCCGGCCGCGTCCTGGACGCGGCGCCAGTTCCTGGTCACCGCCACCGCGGCGCTTGCCTGTCCCCGGTTCCTCCCCGGCGAGGTCCTCGGCGCCGGGCGCCGCCCCGGACCCAACGAACGGCTGGTGGTCGGCCACATCGGCGTCGGCGGCATGGGCAGCGTCGACCTCGCCAACATGCTCGCCATCCAAGCCCAAGGCCGCGCGGAGGTCGCCGCCGTCTGCGACGTGGATGAGGAGCGGCTGGAGGCGTCGCTGAAGCGGACCGGTCCGGGCGTGCGCCCTTATCGCGACTACCGCTACATCCTCGAACGTAAAGACATCGACGCGGTGGTGATCGCCACGCCCGACCACTGGCATGCCGTCCAGACCATCCACGCCTGCGAAACCGGCAAACACGTCTACGTCGAGAAACCCTCCTCCGTGGCCATCGCCGACGGCCGCGCCATGGTGGAAGCCGCGCGGCGACATCGCCGCGTCGTCCAGGTCGGATCCCAGGCCCGCTCCGCCAAGCCCGCCCACGACGCGTGCCAGTTCATCCGCAACGGCCAGCTCGGCCGTGTCCACACCGTCACCTGCTGGCACGTCCCCAACCCCATGGGCGGCCTCACTCCCGACGAGCCCTGCCCCGACCACCTCGATTGGGACCTTTGGCTCGGGCCCCTCCCGTGGCGTCCCTACAACGCCTCCTACGAACCCGGCAACTTCCGCTGGTTCATGGAATCCGGCGGCGGCAACATCCGCGACCGCGGCGCCCACGTCTTCAGCGTCGTCCGCTGGTGCCTCGACGCCGACGACCAGCACCCCGTGGCCATCGAGGCCACCGGCACGCCCGCCACCAAGGGCCTCTGGGACAACCCGCGCACGCTCAAAGTCGTCTTCACCTTCAAGAACCCCGACTGGCAACTGATCTGGGATCAGCCCGGCGACCCGCAGGGGCCGGCGGATTTCGGCATGGTCTTTCATGGGACGCGCGACCGGCTGGTGGTGAACCGGGACGGCACGCGGATGGACGCCGACGTCAAGGCGCGCACCTTCCAGGTGCCGCCCGGCGGCCACCACGTCTATCGCATGGACCAGCACGAGGATTACAACGTGAATCACAAGGAAGACTGGGTCCAAGCCATCCTCCACGACCGGACGCCCTGCATGGACATCGAGCTCGCCCACCGCGCCGCCACGATGTGCAACCTCGGCAACCTGGCCTACCTCCTGGGCCGACCTCTCCGCTGGGACGGCCCGCGCGAACACATCCTCGAGGACGAGCACGCCAACCGCCTGCTCCGCCGCCCCCAACGCTACCCCTACGTCATCTGATCAGCGGGCCGCCGTGATCCCTTGACGCGCGGCCATGGCGGCGAACGGCCCCTGCTTGCGCAGGAGTTCCTGGAACCCGCCGCGCTCGACGATCCGCCCGCGCGAGAGGACCACGATGCGGTCGCAGTTGGCCAGGGTGGAGAGGCGATGGGCAATGCAGATGACGGTGCGGTTCTCAGCCAGCCGATCGATGGCGGCCTGCACCTCCGCCTCCGCATGCGAGTCCAACGCCCCGGTCGCTTCATCGAGAACCAGGATGGGGGCGTTGCGGACGAAGGCGCGGGCAATGGACAGGCGCTGACGCTGGCCGCCGGACAAGGTGACCCCGCGTTCGCCCACTCTGGAATCGTAACCCTGGGGAAGTTGCAGGATGAACTCGTGGGCGAAGGCGGCCTTGGCCGCCGCCTCGACCTCCGCGCGGGTGGCTCCGGGCCGGCCGCAGGCGATGTTCTCCGCCACCGTCAGGTCGAAGACCACCACCTCCTGGCTCACCAAGGCCATCACCTCGTGCAAGTCCCCGCTCCGGATGTCGCGCAGGTTGATCCCATCCAGCCGGATCACCCCGGAGGTGGGGTCGTAAAAGCGAAAGATCAGGTTGACCAGGGTGCTCTTGCCCGAGCCGCTCTCGCCGGCCACGCCTAGCTTCTGCCCCCGCTCGACGGTCAGGTTGATGTCCTGCAAGACCAACTCGCTGCCGTAGCGGAAGCTCACCTGTTCGAAGACCAGGCCGTCCCGGAAGCCGGCCAGCGGCCGCGGGATATGGGGCTCCACCACGGAAGGCTGCTCCCGGAGGACCTGCCCCAACCGATCCACGCCCACGCTGCTCTGCTGGAACAACACGTGGAGCACCGACAGCTTCCGGATCGGGGTGTAGACCGTCAGCACCCCGCCCAGGAAGATCACCATGTCCGAGAGACTGCGCCCGGTGTAAAAGATCCACACGACCAGGCACCCGAAGCCGAGCGCGGCAATGGTCTCGATGAACGGGTTGATGAGTTCCTTGGCCTGGATGCCTTTCATCCCATGATGGACCAGGTGCTTGGCCAGCCGGCGGTAGCGCGCCAGTTGCTGGGCCTCGAGGTTGAAGGCTTTCACCACCCGGATGCTCGCCAGCAGCTCGACCAGGAGACTCGACTGGGACACCGTCGCCTGCACCGTGCCCTGGCTGGCCCGCCGCGCCTTCTTGCCCAACACCAGGATCGGCACCAGACAAACCGGCAGAAATACCATCACCACCAGCGCCAGCTTCCAGTCCAGGTAACATAAGTACGCCACCACCGCCACCACCGTCACCGGCTCCTTGATCACATCCGATAACCCCAGGTTCAACGCCCGTTGCAGGGCCACCGTGTCCCCGTTGACCCGCGTCACCAGGTCGCCCATGGTCGAGCGGTTGAAATAATCAAGCGACAGGCTGTTCAGCTTGCTGAGGACATCCAGCCGGAGATCGTTGATCACACGCTCGCTGACCCAGCCCAGGCAGTAGCTGCTGAAGTAGCCAATAAACCCCCGGAACGCCATCAGCGCCGGCAACAGGAGGAGCACGCCCATCGCCTGGCGCCCGGTCAGCGGGTGGCCCGCCGACGGGAACCAGCCGTCCAACTGCCCCTCCCACCAGACCCGCCAGGCCTCGTACTTCTGGCGCACGGCCGCCGCCGCGCCGCTCCCCGCCGGCGCGCGAACCGGCCGCGCCCCCGGCCCCGCCGGCCCAACCGCCGTGTCCACCCCATTCGTGACCGCTGACTCCGGCCCGGGCGCGAGGGCTGTCCCCACCTCGGCCGGCGCGGCGGGCGGGTTCAAGCGATCCAACAACGTCCGCGTCGCACCCAGGATGACCGCGTTGGACAGGCCGAACACAATCCCCAGCACAATCCCGAGGACCAGTCGTCCCGCATAGCGCTGCAGGTAGGGCCAGCCGAAGCGGAGGATGTTGGCCAGATGACTCATGACGCCGGCCCGTGAGTGTCAAGGGCTGGCCTTCCCCTCGTCAACTGGTTTGGCAGCGCGCCAGCCGATCCGCTCGATCCGCTCCAATTCCCCAGCCAAGTCCTCCCCCTCGAAGAACGACAACCAACCCCGCGCCCAGACCGTCTCCCCCGGGGCGCAGTCGGGGAACTTGGGATTCGAATGCAGGCACGGAACGGGCGGGTTCTGCCAGACGCCGTCCAGGGGGTCCCAGGCGGTGATGATCCAGCGGCGGCCGTTGGCGGAGCGGCAGGCGGCGTAGGGGGCGCGGAGGACCTTGTTGTGGCCGGTCTGCTCGTGGAAACCCTCCGCGCCCTTGAGCATGACGCAGTTTTGCCACCGGAGACCCGCGAGCGGTTGCGGGGTCCCATTGCGGAGCCAGCCCTCCATGCGCACGGCCTCGCGACCCGGGATCACGCGCGTGCCGAAAGCGATCCCGTTGGGCAGGGTCCGCTCGAACTCGAGGACGCCGTCCGCGCGCCGCTGCCATTCCTGCGGCGCGAGCGTGATCCCCTGGCGGGTCCAGACGGTCTCGATGTGCTCATGCGCCAAATACGTCAGGCCGAGATTCGACCAGATGGCCTCCGGGACATCCACCACCACATAGCTGCGCGGGTCCCACGGGGTGAAGACGCTGATCTTCGTGTCCCGCTGCGGATTCAACGCCCCGTCCAGAAAGCCGGTCCGCGGGTGCCGGCCCCCGGGATAAGGCAGGACCCGGAGCGGCGCGTCGGGCAGACGCGGCGGCGCAGCCTGGGGCCGAATGCCCCATCGTTCCTGGGCGGCCCGGACCTCGGCCACGGTCAAGCCGGTCGCGGCGCGGACCTCGGCCTCGTTGAACCCATGGTAGACCACCATGTTCTCCAGCCAGGCGCGCAAGTCGGCCTCGGCGGCAGGCGGCCGGGCTTGCCGGGCCACGGCTTCTGAGTCGTCTGCCGGGGTTAGCGCCACATAGGCCGCCAGGGCCTGGTCGCACTCGGCCAAGGCCTCCGGACTCAGCACGGCCCGGCTCCGCTCCCGCTCGACCCGCATCCGCTCGATCAGGAAGTCCCGCTCCTCCGCTCGCGGCCGCAGCGGCCGGCCGGGCACGTCCCAGTGCCACGGGGCCGAGTGGGCCCAGCGGAAGCGTCCGTCCGGGCGCTCCTCCCAGCAACGGACGGCCAGCCAGCCGCTTCCCTCACACGCCACCTCGGTGTCGAACGTGCTCTCCCGTGCGCCCTCCGGCGTCGCCCGGTTCTGCCCCATGACGGTGCGTACCACGATGCCATTGTGCACGACCTCGAGGAACGCGATCCGATCCGCACTCCGCACGGAGCCCGCGACGCGCAGGAGGCCAGCGCCGCCGGCCGGCCCGGGAACCGCCCCGGGATCGCGGCCGTCCACCGTGGCGAAGAGCATGGGGCCGGTGGTGACAAAGCTCCGCCCGGCGGCCAAGCCGTTCAGCCAGGCGTCATAGCTGAAACCCTCCGGCAGGTGCACATAGACCCGGCTGAATCCCACCGGGTTCGGATGAACCCCGCTCGCCGTGCCCGCGGTCGGGACCGGCCGAAAGCCGGCATTGAGCAGGGTGTAATACATCCCGAAACTGTAGAGGGTCCAATCGCGTTCGGTGCCGGTGCGGCTTCCATAGGGAGGGTGCAGGTAAGGGGGAGCGAAGGAGGCGTAATTAGTGAAGGCGAAGGCGGTGCGCCATTGGTGATTGTTGGCCAACTCGTAAAGCTGGGCGCCGGTCACCGGCGGAAGCAGCAGCGAGAAAGGCCAATCGAGTTTGTCCATGTCCAACAGGGCCCCCTCCGCCTGGGCCTCGGCCGCCACCGGCCCCCACGGCGGCACCCCGCGGGTGAAGACGCGGCGATGATTGAGCAGAAACAGGGCCCCCAGCGTGTGGGAGCGGCCACCCAGAGTGAAGATCTCGTACTCGGTGTTCCGCGGCCACAGGACATGCGTCGCATCCACCTCCACCAATTCCGCCGGAAAATCCCCCGCCATGTTCTTGTCCCCCGCCGTCGGCGCCGCCCCCCCGCGCGTCACCCAAAAGGACAACGGAAAGGCCACGTTCAGATCCTCGGCCAGCAGGACCGTCCGCAACTCCTCCGGCGTGCGGTGCACATGGGTCTCGCCAGAATACCACCCGCGCGCCGCCAGGTTCACCCAGCGACGGAGCGCCACCTCCACCCGCACCGGCGCCTCCGCCACCACAAACTCGTTCGTCGCCGGGAAATACTCGTGCCCACGCTCGATCACCAGCCGATAGGGGCCCGGCGGCAATTCCACCTGGAACGGATGGGCCGAGATTGCGGTGTGCACCTCGACCGAACGCGGATTGATCCAGTTCGTGCGCCCATAACGGACGGCGGAACCCTCGGCGTCCGCCGAGCCGGGGTGATGCCAACGACCGTCCGCCCCTTGCAGGTAAAGCCGCGCCGCCACCGGCTGGCCGTCCGCCGCGTCCACCACCGCGCCGGTCACCGTCGCCGCCCGCACGGAGAGGCTGAGCCAACAGGGGAGGAGGGCCAGAAACAACAACCAACGGGACCAGGCAGAGTTCATACACGGGGAGCATGACCCCGCACCGGCCGGTGGAGCGAGCGCGCTCGACAGCCGCCAAGGGCGCACGACATCGCGGCTCGCCAGGAGCCTCGCCTCACCGACGGTAATCCCAAGCCGGTTCATGGGGTGGGGAGGTTAAGATAACGACCAGGATTACGATCAGATTCTTGCGGGTGAAAACGCATGAAAAGATGTTGTACTTTTCCAGGCACTCTTGCTCTTGCTCTTGCTCCTGCTCTTGCTCTCCCAGATTTCAAACACCTTTGGCTAGAATCCTTGCCGCCCAGAACTTGATCAAGTCGAGTCAAGTTCTCGTCCCGTCCCTCCTGCCGGCAAGGATTCTACAGAGCGAGGCGTGGAAATTGGGGTCCAGACGGCGAAGGCGCGTTGCACGAAAATGGGGGCCGGAGCGGGTCTGAGGTCACGCCTCGCTAGGATTACGATTATTGCAGAGTTCATATGTAAGCAGACATGCAACGGCTCCCCTCTCCCTGTCTCC
>CAZVRY010000308.1:0-7904 GCA_964629545.1 uncultured Verrucomicrobiota bacterium
ACCCCTCAAAACCCCGCTCCCCCACCCTCCCGTCGTCGTCGTCCGCCCCCCCCCCCCACCCCCCCACCCCGTCGTCGTCCTCGCCCACTGCCGAAAAAAATAGGCCCGTCCCAACCGGAACGGGCCCATCGCGAAACCACCGCGCAAACTCAAGCCCCGACCACCCTGCGCCGCACGCCCATCAACCCGCTCATGGCTGCGCCCAGCAGAACGACGGTCGCGCCCGCCTCAGGCGTGGGAACCCCCAGGCTCGCAGTGAGTTCGTTGTGCAACAACTGGAAGGTTGGCGTCGTCCCACTGTCGGCCCAGTCGTACCCGTTCACCCAAACATACCCAAGGCCGTAACCGCCCCCGACAATCGCCGCCGCCCCACTGCTACCCCGGGTCGCATAGAGGGTACCGATGCCAAGCGAGGTGAAGTCCTGGAAGAACTCCGTGGCTCCGAAGTCTGAATACGAACCGCCCAGTCCGGTTCCAAGCCCCGCCGCCAACCCAGCAGGGGTGAAAACCAACGAGCCCCCGAAATCCCATTGCCGAAAATGGAGTCTTCACTCAGTTTCTCACCGCACCCACCCACCATGAACCCCCTCCTCCTCGGCCTTTACTCCCTGCATGCCTACCTCCCCCTCTCCCTGCTCTCCCGGCGATGGCGCCGCTTCGCCAGGAGTGTTCGCGGAACCCCCAACCGCTTCCTCCAAACCACCCAACTCCCCCAAGTCTCCTGGCGCGCCTGCACCCCCATCCGAACCCCGCGCATCTGGGAACCCAGCAAGGCCAACGGCAACGTCCGCCTCAGCGAGTTGGCCATCCTCGCCGCCCTCGCCCAATCCTGCCCACCACATACCAACCTCTTCGAAATCGGCACCTTCGACGGACGCACCACCCTCAACCTCGCCCTCAACGCCCCCCGCCCGTGCCCCCTCTTAGCCCCCGCCCCTCCCCCCCACCACCCCCCCCCGGGCGCCCACCCCCCCCGCCCCCCACCCACCCGGGTCGCCATCGCCCCAGGCGAACGACACATGATTGATAAACCCGCCCCAGGCGCCCGCTACCGCGCCCGCGCTCACACCCATCCCCAGCCCATCGCCCGCATCCACCAACTGCACGGCGACTCCGCCACCTTCGACTACACCCCTTATGAACACTCCTGTTCCCTCGTCTTCGTCGATGGTTCCCACGCCTACGACTACGCCCGCTCCGATTCCCAAGCCGCCCAACGCCTCGTTGCCCCCGACGGAATCGTCGTCTGGCACGACTACGGTATCTGGGAAGGCGTCACCCGTGCCCTCGAGGAACTCGAACACACCCAACGACCCGGCCTCCTCAATATCCGCGGCACCAGCCTCGTTTACTGGAAAGCGCCGCCACTCCGGCCCACCTGACCGCCTCCACCTCCCCCACACCGCCACAAGGTCGGGACGCCGCCCGCATCACCATGAAGGCATTGACGGGATTGACTGCCATCGCGACACTTTCTCGAGTCTCCACCGCCGATACGCATCGACCGCGTCGCTGGGATGCGCGCGCGGTTCGCAGAACTCACGACTGACATGAAATGAACAGGATTCACCGCTTCCTCGGTCTGGCGGCCGCACTGGCCTGCGCGTTCATCGCGCAGGCCGCGCCGAAGCCGAACATTCTTTTCATCGTCGGAGATGACATGGGCTATGCGGATGTGGGCTTCCACGGCGGGAAGGACATTCCCACGCCGCATCTCGACGCGCTCGCGGCGTCCGGCGCGCGTTTCACCAGCGGCTACGTGACGGGGCCATATTGCTCCCCGACGCGCGCGGCGCTGCTGACGGGCCGCTACCAGAACCGCTTCGGGCACGAATACAACCCCCGCGGCGCGCAGGGCATGCCCACGAATCAAATCACCATCGCCGACCGCCTCCGCGCCGCCGGCTACCGCACCGCGCTCGTAGGCAAGTGGCATCTCGGCTCCTCCGGGCCGATGCGCCCGCTGCAACGCGGCTTTGACGAGTTCTTCGGCTTTCTCGGCGGCGCGAACAGTTACTTCAATACCTCGGGCTATCTGCGAGGCGACGAGCCGGTGAAGGATCTGGATTACTCGACCGATGCGTTTGGCCGCGAGGCTTGCGCCTTCATCGAGCGGCACCGGGACCGTCCGTGGTTTCTCTATCTCGCCTTCAACGCCGTCCACACGCCCATGGACGCGACTACGAACCGGCTGGCGAGGTTCGCCCACATCGAAGACCCCACCCGCCGCGCGCACAACGCCATGTTGCTCGCCCTGGACGAAGCCATCGGCGCGGTGCTGAAGAAGCTCGCTGCCACCGGCCAGCGCACGAACACGCTGGTGGCGTTCATCAGCGACAATGGCGGGCCGACCATGCGCGGCACCACCGTCAATGGCGCGCGGAATGCCCCGCTCCGCGGCAGCAAGCGCACGACGCTGGAGGGCGGCGTCCGGGTGCCGTTCCTCGTCTCCTGGCCGGGTCGGGTGCCGCCCGCCGTCTTCGCCCAGCCGGTCATTCAACTCGACCTCACCGCCACCGCGCTGGCCGCCGCCGGTGTGACCGTGGAATCCAGCGCCAGGCTCGATGGCGTGGACCTCCTGCCGTTGCTTGCCGGCGACACAAGCCGCGCCCCCCACGACGCGCTCTACTGGCGCTTCGGCCAGCAAATGGCCATTCGCTCGGGCGACTGGAAGCTGGTCCGCTACGACGTCAACGCCGACACGCTCACCGGCGCGCCCAACCAGGGCGTGACGGCGCCCCGCCTCTACAACCTCGCCGGCGACATCGGCGAAGCCAACGACCTGGCTGCCGCGCAGCCCGACAAGGTGAACGAACTCCAGGCCCGCTGGGACGAATGGAACCGGTCCAACGCGAAACCGCTCTGGGGCGCCGGCAGCGGGAGCGCTGGAGCCCCCGCGCCAAACCCGGGGGCCCGCGCCGAAAACAACCGCGCCACTCCATCTGACCGCCTCGATACGAACAAGGATGGCAAACTCAGCGCCGATGAGTTCAAAGCGAACGGCGCCGCCGATAGGAAGCCCAACATCGTGTTCTTTCTCGCCGATGACCTTGGGCAGCGAGACATCGGTTGCTATGGCAGCACCTTTCACGAAACACCCAACCTCGATCAGCTTGCCAAAGACGGCGCGAAATTCACCGCTGCCTATGCCGCGTGCCCCGTCTGCTCACCGACCCGCGCCAGCATCCTCACAGGTCAGTGGCCGCAGCGCACCGGCATCACCGACTACATCGGGGCCCCCATGCAGCCGGAAAAATGGCAGCGCAACACCAAGTTGCTCCCTGCCCCTTACACCGACCGGCTCGCCCTCGCCGCTCCAACGCTGGCAAAAACGCTGAAGTCCGCAGGCTACGCGACGTTTTTTGCCGGTAAGTGGCATCTTGGCCCCGAAGGCTGGTGGCCGGAGAATCAGGGGTTCGACATCAACATGGGCGGCATCGACCGGGGCGGTCCTTACGGCGGGAAACAGTACTTCTCGCCCTACGGCAATCCCCGCCTGTCCGACGGCCCGGAGGGCGAACATCTGCCCGACCGGCTGGCGACGGAGACGGCGGCGTTCATCGAGACCAACAAGGATCGTCCCTTCTTTGCCTATTATGCATTCTATGACGTCCACACGCCGCTGATGGCCCGCGAGGACTTACGGAAGAAATACGCGGAGAAGCGCAAGCGCCTTGGGCTGGTCGAGAAATGGGGCCGCGAGGGCGAACGCGACGTGCGGCTCACCCAGGACCACGCCGTCTATGCCGCCATGGTCGAGGCGATGGACCTCGCCGTGGGCAAGGTGCTGGCGAAACTCGATGAACTGGGATTGCGCGATAACACCCTCGTGATCTTCACCAGCGACAACGGAGGTCTCTCGACGAGCGAAGGCTGGCCCACCTCGAATCATCCGCTCCGCGGCGGCAAAGGCTGGATGTATGAAGGAGGCATCCGCGAGCCGCTGCTCGTGCGCTGGCCCGCCGCCGTCAAACCCGGCACCATCATCACCACGCCTGTGAGCAGCCCGGACTTTTTCCCCACCCTGCTTGACGCCGTCGGAACGAACACGGAGCCCGGTCAGGTGCTCGACGGCATCAGTCTCGTGCCCGTGCTTCAAGGGGCCGCATCGCCGGAGCGTGCCCTCTTCTGGCACTACCCGCACTACGGCAATCAAGGCGGTGCCCCCGCTGCGGCGGTGCGGCGCGGCGATTGGAAGCTGATCGAGTGGGCGGAGGACAACCGAGCCGAGCTCTTCAACCTCGCGCAGGATCCCGGCGAGCAGACCAACCTCGCCGAGAAGGAGCCGCAGCGCCTCGAACAGCTCCGCGCCGAGCTGGCCATCTGGCAGAAAGAGGTCGGCGCGAAATTCCCATCAACCAACCCGCGCTACGATCCCGCCCAACCCAGCGGACGGACCGCCAAGAGAATTGCAGCCAAATGAAACTGCTCGCCCGCCTGTTCCAATCCCTGCGCCTTCCCGCCGCCGCCCTCGCGATCTCCCTCGCCGGGTGCGACCCGCCCCCCAAGTCCCTCCCCTCCGGCACCACCCCCACCCCGCCCACAGCCACCGCCAGCGGACGCCTCTTGGGAGCGACTTTCCAGACCATGAACAACCCGTTCTTCGTCGACCTCAACGACGGCCTCAAGAAGGTCATCGAGCCGCGCGGCGACCGGCTGGTCACACTCGACGCCCAGTTCAACAGCCTCAAACAGAAAAACGACATCGCCGACCTCCTCCAACAACAACCCGCCGCCCTCTTCGTAAACCCCGTCAACTGGGAAGGCATCAAGGGAAGCCTCCTCGAGGCCAAACGCAAGAACGTCCCCATCATCATCGTCGATGCCCCCGTGAGCGATCCCGACCTCGTCCTCTGCCAAGTGGCGAGCGACAACATCGAGGCCGGCCGCCTCGCTTGCGCCGCCCTGGCCAAGCTCAAGCCCCAGGCTAAGGTCGTCATCCTCCATCTCTCGGTCAACAAGGCCTGCATCGACCGGGTCGAAGGTTTCAAACAGGAATTGGCCAAACACCCCGGCCTGACCCTCCTCGACACCCAGGAAGGCAAAGGCACCACCGAAGCCGCCCGGCCCGTCATGCGCGACCTGCTCAGCCGCTTCCCCGAACTCGACGCCGCCTTCCCCATCAACGACCCGAGCGCGTTCGGCTGCCTCTCGGCCATCGAGTCGGCCGGCAAACTGGGACAGGTGACCGTGGTGACGGTCGACGGCTCCCGCGAAGGCGTGGCCGCCATCGAAGCCGGGAAACTGCACTCGTCGTCCGCGCAGTTCCCCAAAGAGATCGGACGGGTGGCCGCGGAACAGGCCTACGCCCACCTGGCCGGACAACCCGTGCCCAAGGACATCAAGATCCCCGTTGAGTTGATCACTAAGGAGAACGCCGCCGAGTTCAAGAAGCGCCTGTGACCTCCCCGGCCGCCGCCCCCACGCCCCCGCTCCTTTCCCTCCAGGGAATCCGGAAACGCTTCGGCGGCGTCGTGGCATTGGATGGAGTCGACTTCGACCTGCAGGCCGGCGAAATCCACGCCCTCCTGGGCGAAAACGGCGCCGGCAAGTCCACCCTCATCCGCATCCTCGGCGGCATCCAACCCGCCGACGCCGGCCACATCCTCCTCCACGGCGCCCCCACCAGGATCGACGACGTCGCCCACGCCGACCGGCTCGGAATCCGCCTCATCCACCAGGAACTCTCCCTCGCCCCCAACCTCACCGTCGCCGAAAACCTATTCCTCGGCCGCGAACCCGCCCGCTGGGGACTCGTCCGCCGCCGACAAATGATCGCCGACGCCGTGACCCTCCGCGACACCTTGCACCTGCCCGAAATCGGCGAGGTCGAGGCACGCGTCGCCGACCTCAGCGTGGCCCAACAGCAAATGGTCGAAATCGCCCGCGCGTTGTCGGTCAAAGCCCGCATCCTCGTCCTCGACGAACCCACCGCTTCCCTCTCCGCCACGGAAACCGAGTCCCTCTTCGCCACCCTGCGCCGCCTCCGCGCCCAAGGCGTCGGCATCGTCTACATCTCGCATCGCCTCGAAGAAATCCAACGCCTGGCCGACCGCATCACCGTCCTGCGCGACGGCCGCACCGTGGGCACCCAAGCCGCCGCCACCCTCCAAACCCGCGAACTCATCCGCTGGATGGTCGGCCGCGACCTGGCCCACTCCGGCGCCCGCCCCCCCCATCACCCGGGCCCCCTCGCCCTCCGCGTGCGCAACCTCCGTAATCCGCACGTGCACGGCGTCAGCTTCGACCTCCACGCCGGCGAAATCCTCGGCTTCCCAGGCCTCGTCGGCGCCGGACGCACCGCCCTGGCCCGCGCCCTCTTCGGCCTCGATCCCATCACCCACGGCCACATCGAAATCAACGGCCACCCCGTCACCCTCCGATCCCCCGCCGACGCCCTCCGCGCCGGACTCGTCCTCATCCCCGAAGATCGCAAACGGGAAGGCCTCATCCTCACCCAAACCATCGCCTACAACCTCGCCCTGCCCTGGACCCGCGAATGGCTGCCCGGCCTCTGGCCCCAACGCGCCCGCCGCGCCGCCATCGTCGACCACGCCCTCCGCACCTTCGCCATCCGCACCCCCGACCCCGAGCGGCCCGTCACCACCCTCTCCGGAGGCAACCAACAGAAAGTCGTGGTCGGCCGCTGGATGGAACGGCCGCCCCGCATCCTCATCCTCGACGAACCCACCCGCGGCGTGGACGTCGGCGCGCGCCAGGAAATGTTCGACCTCATCCACGGACTCCTCCCCCGAGGCCTCGCCGTCATCCTGATTTCGTCGGACCTGCCCGAAGTCATGACGCTCGCCCATCGCCTCGCCCTCTACCGGGATGGCCACATCTTGCGCGAGGTGCCCGCCGACGCCGTCACCGCCGAACAAGTCATGGCCGAACTCACAAGGAACTGACCCGTGCGCGCCTCCCGCCAACTCTGGCCGCTGCTCGCCACCATCGCCCTCCTCACCCTCCTCTTCCACATCTGGGTCCCCCAAGGGAAATTCCTCACCGCCGATAACCTGGTCGACCTCGCCCAGCAAATCTGCGTGAACGCGGTCCTCGCCTTCGGTATGACCCTGGTCATCCTGATCGGAGGCATCGATCTCAGCGTCGGGGCCGTCGTGGCCTTGGTCGGCACCGTCACCGTGGCCATGATGACTCGCTCGGGGCTGGCCGTGGGGCTACTGGCCGGCCTGGGCACCGCCGCCCTCTTCGGCCTCGGCAACGGCGTCTGCGCCGCCCGCACCCGCATGCCCCCCTTCATCATCACCCTCGCCACCATGCTGGTCGCCCGCGGCGCCGCCCTGCGCTTTAACGAAGGTCGCCCCCTCCCAGTGCCAGGACAGGAAACCCTCTTCCTCGAACTCGGCAACGGCCGGCTGGGCGGCCTCCTGCCCGTGCCCGTCCTCCTCATGCTGGCCGCGTTCGCCTTCACCAGCCTCCTCCTCCACCGCACCCGCTTCGGACAGCACCTCTACGCCATCGGCGGCAACCGCGAAGCCGCCCGCTTCACCGGCATCCCCCTCGCCCGCAACGAAACCGCCGTCTACATCCTCTGCTCCCTCCTGGCCGGCCTCGCCGGGATCATCCACGCCTCCCAACTCTATTCGGCTGAACCCGCCTCCGGCCAAGGCTTCGAACTCAACGCCATCGCCGCCGTCGTCGTCGGGGGAACCAGCTTCACCGGCGGCATCGGCACCCTCCCCGGCACGCTCCTCGGCGCGGTGATCATTGGCATCCTGGACAAAGGCCTCAACCAAGCAGGAGTGCATTTCTCGCTTCAATATGTCGTCAAAGGCATGGTAATCCTCGGCGCCGTCTACCTCGACGTCCGCCGCCGCCCATGACAAGCCGGGGCGGGGGGGGGGGGGGGGGGGGGGGGGGGGGGGGGGGGGGGGGGGGGGGGG